>JAFTIJ010000154.1 GCA_017456965.1 Clostridia bacterium | reverse complement strand
TCACCCGACCTCCGTCGGGAGCTCCCTCCCAGGGAGCCTAACAGCAACCTTCGCTTTTGTTATCAATCACATTGCGCCGTGCACTCCCTGTGTTTCGTTCGAGGATGACAGCACAGAGGAGGTATCTGCAAAAGTGAAGTTTTAAATGTTACAAGATACTACGATGGAAATTTGATTGAATCATCGGTTCCCCTGAGGGAGACAATGTCGTCAACCTAAAAAAATATAATAATTTTTCACTCGCGCATCGCGCGAATTTCACTTGGACAACTACGCCCACCGTATATACGCATCCCATCATTTCAGTCGCAAACCTAATTACAAAGCCCCTGCAAAGCAAAGCGGTCTGCGCGAGGGCAGGCCGCTTTGTTTGGGTGGCATTATTTTGCGATCACGTTCAGGATCTTATTCTTGACGTAGATCTTCTTGACGATATTTTTGCCTGCGAGCTGGCTTGCAAACTTCTCGTTGGTCATAGCCGCCGCGAGCGCGGTCTCCTCGTCGCAGTCCATGGGAACCTCAACCGTGCCCTTGGTCTTACCGAGGATCTGGAGTGCAATGACGACGGTGCTGTCCACGGTCTTTGCCTCGTCGTAGACGGGCCATGCGGAGAGGGAGAGCAGCTCGGTCTCACCGAGACGCGCCCAGAGCTCCTCGGAGAGGTGAGGTGCGAAGGGGCAAAGGAGCTTGATAAAGAGCTTGAGCTCGTCGACAGTCAGTGTCTTGGCGTCATAGATGTCGTTCAGAAGCGCCATCAGCGTTGCGATCGCGGTATTGAACTTCATGGTGTCGATATCCTCGGTCACCTTCTTGATCGCCTTGTGGAAGGCGCTTTCGAGCTTATGGGTAGCACCCGTGCCCTTTGCCATATACATCAAGCCCTCAACACGCTCAAGGAAGCGCTTACAGCCCTTGATGCTGGAGGGAGACCACGGAGCCGCCGCACCGTAATCGCCCATAAAGAGGATGTAGACGCGCAGAACGTCTGCGCCGTACTCCTCAACGACGTCGTTGGGGTCTACGACGTTGCCCTTGGACTTACTCATCTTCTCGCCGTCGGGACCGAGGATCAGACCCTGAGCGGTACGCTTTGCATAGGGCTCTGCACAGGGAACGTGACCGTTATCGTAGAGGAAGTGGTGCCAGAAGCGAGAGTAGATCATGTGACGGGTAACGTGCTCCATACCGCCGTTGTACCAGTCAACGGGCATCCAGTACTTCAGCGCCTCCTCGGAAGCGAGCGCGTCTGCATTCTTGGGATCGCAGTAGCGCAGGAAGTACCAGGAGGAGCCTGCCCACTGGGGCATGGTATCGGTCTCGCGCTTTGCCGCACCGCCGCACTTGGGGCAGGTGCAGTTAACGAAGGACTCTACCTTGGCAAGCGGGCTCTCGCCGCCCTCGCCGGGCTCGAAGTTTTCCATATCGGGCAGACGCAAGGGGAGCTCCTCGTAGGGAACGCCGACCATGCCGCAATGAGGACAATGTACGATCGGGATCGGCTCGCCCCAGTATCTCTGGCGGTTGAAAGCCCAATCCTTCATCTTGTACTGGATACCCTTTTCACCGATGCCGTTTTCGGTGAGGTACTCCAGCATCTTGGCAATGGCCTCCTTCTTGGTCTTGATACCGCTCAGGAAGCCGGAGTTGACCATCTCGCCGTCGCCCGTGTAGGCAGCCTCGGCGATGTTGCCGCCGCTGATGACCTCGATGATGTCGATGCCGAATTTCTTTGCAAACTCGTAGTCTCTCTCATCGTGCGCGGGAACAGCCATGATAGCGCCCGTGCCGTAGCCCATCATAACGTAGTCGGAAATGTAGATCGGGATCTCCTTGCCGTTTGCGGGGTTGATGGCGGCAATACCCTCGATGCGAACGCCCGTCTTATCCTTGACGAGCTGAGTGCGCTCAAACTCGGTCTTCTTCGCGCACGCCTCCTTGTAGGCGTCGAGCGCGTCGATATTGGCAATGCGGTCGCGGTATTTCTCAATGATGGGATGCTCGGGCGCGATAACCATGAAGGTCACGCCGAACATCGTATCGCATCTGGTGGTGTAGATGCGGAGCGACTCGTCGCAATTCGTGAGCTTGAAGTTTGCAAACGCGCCCTCGGAGCGACCGATCCAATTCTCCTGCTGGAGCTTGATGTTGGGCAGATAATCCACCTCGTCAAGACCGCGCAGGAGCTTGTCGGCGTACTCGGTAATGCGCAGATACCAGACGTCCTTGGACTTCTGGATGATATCACTGTGGCAGATGTCGCACTTACCGCCCTGAGAGTCCTCGTTCGAGAGGACGACCTTGCAGTGAGGGCAGTAGTTGACGAGCGTGGTCGCACGGAACACGAGACCCTCGTCAAACATCTTACGGAAGATCCACTGGGTCCACTTGTAGTAATTTTCATCCGTGGTGTCGATCACGCGGCTCCAGTCGAACGAGAAGCCGACCTTCTTGAGCTGTGCGGTGAATTTCTCGATATTCTTATCCGTCAGGATACGGGGATGGGTGTTGAATTTGATCGCGGAGTTTTCCGTGGGCAGACCGAAGGCGTCAAAGCCGATCGGGAAAAGGACGTTGTAGCCCTGCATTCTCTTCTTGCGGGAAACGACCTCAAGACCGGAATACGCCTTGATATGACCGACGTGCATACCTGCGCCGCTGGGATAGGGGAACTCGACCAGCGCGTAGAACTTCGGGAGGGTGTGATCCTCCTTCGCCTCGAACGCGTGCTTCTCGTCCCAGATCTGTTGCCATTTTTCTTCAATGGCCTTGAAATTATAAGACATGGTGCTAAATCTCCTTCGAGTATATGAAAAAATATAATTAATCGATCAGTTCGAGCGGAATCTCCTCCGCCTCGTTCCAGAGCTTCTCAAGCTTGTAGAAGTCTCTTTCGTTCTTGTGGAAAATATGGACGATCACGTGAGCGTAGTCCATGGCGACCCACATACCCGTCTCATAGCCGTCCACGTGGAGCGGATGCACGCCCGCCTCACCGAGACGGTACTCGACCTCGCCCGCCAGGCCCTTGATCTGGGTGGTGGCCGTGCCGCTGCAGAGTACGAAGTAATCGGTCAGATCGTTGCCCTCCTTGAATTTCAGGAGGCGGATATCTCTCGCCTTTCTGGCATCGAGGATCTTGACGATGGCATCCGCCAGCTCTCTGGGGGATGCGTCCGCGAGGGACTGCTGTACGGTGGTTTCGATTTCGGTAGTCATATCGTATTCCTTTCTTATTACATATCGGAGCTGTAATATTCGTGAATATATGCGTTATACGCATTTGCCGTGTCGGTAAAGAAGCCCGGCACGTCAAAGTGCTCGGGACGGATATCCGTCGTGTAGACGTTCAGACACTCGTTGATATCGGCAAGTGCGCCTTTTTTATTGAGGCAGAAGTAGAGCCAGAGTCCGCTGTCGGGGCTCTGCACAACGGCGCCCGAGATGGTTCTCACGTCCATATCGCCGTTTTTGACCTTGTAGACCATGCGGATATAGGAGATCGCGTCGTTAAAGGACATCGAGGTACAGGTCTTGGTAAAGAGCGTACGGTCCTGCTTGAGGAGCTCGACGAGCGTCTCCACGCCGATACGGTCCTTGACCTGGCTGAAAAGCGCGGACATGAAGGCGGCACGCATCTCCATGCGCTCGATATCGCCGCGGCTGTAGCCGTCACGATATCGGATGAGCTGCTCGCATTGCTTGCCGTCGAGGTGCTGATAGCCCGCCTTCAGGTCGATATACAGATCCTGCTCGGGATCCTCGTAGAACATATCGAACGGCACCTCAAAGTCGATGCCGCCGACCGCGTCCACAATGGCGCAGAAGGACGAGGTCTTGACGAGCAGATACTCATCGATGGTAAGACAAAGTGTGCGCTCCAGATGGTCGCAGAGCGCCTCCATGGCCTGCCCCTCCGCCGTCTTGGCGCTGGTACCCTTGTTGACGCGTCGGTTATATTCGCCCGTAAAGACCGCATTGACGCGGTGGACGGTGGTAAAGCCGCCGACAGCACTGTTCACAAAGGTATCGCGCGGGAGCTGTACGACGTTCAGCTTATTGTTTACGGTATCCAAGGAGATCAGCATCATGACGTCCGTTGACATGGAAACGTCGTCCACGCCCGCCACGAGGAAGGTATAGTAGCCCTCCTTGCGCGTATAGGGCTCAGCCGACGCACCGACGTCCTCGCTCTCCGTTGTGCCGCCGTCCGTCGGGAAATTCGGTATCTCATCGACGTTTGGCGTATGGAGCAGAAGCCCGACGATCGCGCCGACGATCACGATCAGCGCAAAGCCTATGCCAAACCAGAGCAGGCCCTCTCTGTTTCGGTATTCGCGTCCTTGGGTTTTCTGTTTCTGTGGTTGATTCATCGCTTTTTTTCCCTTCTTTTGATAAGATTGGTGTTTTTCATTCAAAAAGCTCAAACCATGCTGTTCCAGGCCTCCACCATGCGGGGGTCGATGCGCTTCCCGCGCTCGACGAGATAGGTAACGGTGTAGCCCGTGATACGGCGCGTGACCTCGTCGAGGACGCGGAGACGCGCGTTTTTGTCATTTTTGTTTATTTTTTCACATTCGCCGTGTAAATATTCACGCATTTCCTGACAGGAGCGGTATTTGCGTCCCGCCTCCGTGAAATCCGCGACGAAAAGCATCTTTTCGATCGGCGTCATATCCGCCTTCCCCGTCGTGTGACATCGGATCGCATCCAGCATCTCGGGGCTGACGGTCTCCATATCGAAGAGCTCCCCTGCGAGCATCGCCCCCGTGTACTGATGGATCACCGAGGGGATCTCGGTATCGAGCACCACGCCGTGCCTCTCCGACAGCGCGATCGCCTCCGCCGCCGTCAGATTTTTTGCGATATCGTGTAAGAGCGCCGCCGCGCAAAGCGTATAGGCGTCCCCATCGGACAGCGAAAATACTCTGGACATCCAAAGGCACTCCCGATAAACGCCCATCGTATGCTCAAATCGTCTCGCATCCTCGCGTAGGACCACAATCTCACGGATCCCACAAAGTCTCTTTTCCTGTTCCTTCGTCATTGATACAATCCATTCTCCTTGATATAATCGTAAACGGGTGCGGGGAGCAAGGAGGAGACGTCCTCGCCGCGCGAGATGCGCTCGCGGATCTCGCTGGAGGAGATCTCAACGGGGGCGAGCGGGATCGTGAGAATCCGCGCACCGTACTCACGCGTAAGACGCGCGATCTGTGCCTCCACGCTTGCGGCAAGCGCCGCATCCTGCGCCTCTCTGCCCGCGTAGGCAAGCGTACAGCGCGAGAGGATCTCGCTAAAATGATTCCACGTGTGGAAGCTCAGCAGCATATCCGTACCGCAGTAGAGAAAGAGCTCCACGCCCTCCCCCGAGAGCTCTCTTACCGTATAGTAGGAGTAGCTCTTACCCTCGCGGCGGATCTCCATATCCGAGACGGTGATCTTGCCCTCGGGATCCAACCCCTCAAAGGCAAGCCTCGTCATATACAAGCGACGCATGGGGTCATCCTCGCCCACGATCACCTTGTGAGGCGGGATCTTGTCGGGGATGACGAGCAGGCGGTCAAGGGATGCCGCCTCGATGAATTGCAGAGCGGCCTTGACGTGACCCGCATGAATGGGGTTGAAGGTACCGCCGAAAATACCAAGCCTCATCAGCGCGGAAGCTCGATATGCTTTTTCTTTTTGGACTCGCGGTAGAGCACGAAGCGCGTGCCCGTTACGCTTACCACGTCCGCACCGAGTCGCTCGGCGAGGATCTCGCCCGCCTCACGCGGACCGTACTCGCACGCATCGAGCGTGCGGAGCTTGATGAGCTCTCTGGCCTCCAGAGTTGCGTCAAGCTGCTGAACCATCATATCGCTGATGCCGCCCTTGCCGACCTGATAGATGGTGTCGTAGGAGTTTGCCATGGCGCGCAGGTATGCGCGCTGCTTACTGGTCAACATAATCTTTTTTTACCTTCTCTTTATTTTACTTTTCTCTTTTCAAGCTCCTCGCCGAAGATAACGGCGAAGCGCTTCATGGCGTTTGCTCTGTGGCTGATCGCATCCTTCTCCTCGGAGTTCATCTCGGCGAAGGTCTTGTCCATCGGCTCGTAGAGGAAGAGCGGGTCGTAGCCGAAGCCGCCGTTGCCTCTGTAGTCAAAGAGCATTCTGCCGGGGCACTCGCCGCGCGCGATGAGCTCCGTGCCGTCGGGGAATACGCAGGCAATGACGGAAACGAAATGCGCCGTGCGGTCCTCCCACGGAATATTCTCAAGATTCTTTAAGATCTTGATATTGTTCTCCACGTCGTCGTGGCCGCCCGCGTAGCGTGCGGAGTAGACGCCGGGGTCGCCGTTCAGCGCGTCAACACAGAGACCCGAGTCGTCTGCGACGCCGATATAGCCGAGCGCGGCAACGGTGCGCGCTTTGATCAGCGCGTTTGCCTCAAACGTGTCGCCGTCCTCCACGATATCGGCGGTATAGCCGATATCCGCAAGCGAGACGATCTCAAAGGGCTCGCCGTTTTCGTCGCGATCACAGATCCCACCGAGGAATCTCTCTACCTCAAGGAGCTTTTTGCGATTATTGGATGCTACTACGATCTTTGCCATCTTTCATTCCTCCCATTTCGTATTTGTCGTCCGATCAAAAATCAGCGTTCAAACAGCGCACCGACAAACTCGTCTGCGGAGAATGCCTGCAGATCGTCGATCTTCTCGCCGACGCCGATGAACTTCACGGGGATACCGAGCTCCTTCTTGATGGAGATGACGATACCGCCCTTTGCCGTGCCGTCAAGCTTGGTCAGCACAAGTCCCGTGATGTCGGCGGCATTCTTGAATTCCTTTGCCTGAATGACGGCGTTCTGACCCGTCGTGGCATCGAGCACGAGCAGCGTCTCGCGGATCGCGTCGGGCAGCTCGCGGGAGATCACGCGGTCGATCTTGTTAAGCTCGGTCATCAGGTTCTTTTTGTTATGCAGTCTGCCCGCCGTGTCGATGATCAGGACCTCCGTACCGCGCTTCTTGGCGGCGGCGGCGGCGTCATAAACAACGGCGGCAGGGTCGGAGCCCTCGCTCTGCGCGATCAGCTCCACGCCCGCGCGGTCAGCCCATACGCCGAGCTGATCGATCGCGGCGGCGCGGAAGGTATCCGCCGCGGCGAGCAGGACCTTCTTGCCATTTTTCTTGATGTCGTACGCCATCTTGGCGATAGACGTGGTCTTACCGACGCCGTTGACGCCGATCACGAGAATGACGGTCATACGTCCCTTCTCGTAGGCAATCGGCTCACCCTCGCCGATCAGGTCGCGCAAAAGCTCAAAGAGGATCTGCTTTGCCTGCTCGGGGTCGCTTACGCGCTCGTCGTAGATGCGGTCGCGCAGGGTGTCGAGAACCTCCATGGCGGTCTCCGCACCGATATCGGAGGTGATCAGAAGCTCCTCCAGCTCGTCAAAGAGATCGTCGCCGACGTCGCGGTAGCGACCGAAGATCGTGTCGATGCCCGTCACGAGCGCCTTTTTGGTCTTGGCAAGTCCTGCCTTCAGTTTATCAAAGAATCCCATAGGGTTATGTTCCTTTCTTATTTATATCGGTATCATCACATGGTGTCGGGCTTGAGACCGATCTTCTGCTCAAGCTCGGAGAGGTCTACGGAGATGACGTCGGAGATGCCCTTCTCGTGCATCGTAACGCCGTACAGACGCTCCGCCGCCTCCATCGTACCTCTGCGGTGCGTGATGATCACAAACTGCGTTTTTTCGGAATACTTTTTGACGTAATCCGCAAATTTATCGACGTTGACCTCGTCCAGCGCCGCCTCGATCTCGTCGAGGATGCAGAAGGGCGAGGGATTGACCTCCAGAATAGAGAAGTAGAGCGCGATCGCGACGAACGCCTGCTCGCCACCCGAAAGCAAGGACATATTCTTGATGACCTTACCGGGGGGCGCTACGCGGATCTCAATGCCGCTCTCCAGAACGTGCTCGGGATCGGTCAGGCGAAGCTCCGCGTGACCGCCGCCGAAGAGCGTGGAGAATACTCTGCCGAAATGGATGTTGATCGTCTCCACGGTCGCGGAGAAGTCACGGCACATCGTCTCCTCCAGGGCGGCGATGATACGCACGAGGCTCTCCTTGGAGCGTCTCAGGTCGTCGATCTGAGAGGTCATCTCGTCATAGCGGCCCTTGACGTCCTTGTATTCCTCAATGGCGTTGACGTTGACGTGACCGAGCGCCTTGAGTCGGTTTTTATACTGATTCTGCTCGATGACTGCCGTCGGTCGCGTTTCCGCGGTCACAGGTGCCGTCACACGGCGCGACGCCTCGCTATAGGTCAGCTCGTACTCATCCCACAAAAACGCCGTGAGCTTATCCAGTCGGTCGCGCAGACCGCCGCACTCGCTTTCCAGCTTGGTGCAGACGCGGTACGCAAGGTCGCGCTTGTTTGCAAGCTCGCGCGCCTTGACGCGGATCTGCGATAGACTCTGCTCGATGGCAGAGGCGCGTGCGGCAACCGCCGTGCGCTTCTCCTGTACGGCGGCAAGCGCCGCTTGGATCTCGTCTGCGCGGTGAAGCAGCGCGCTCGTCTTTTCCTCGTGCTCCGCGATCTTTTTCTCCGCATCGTCCACGGTCTGCGTCAGCTCCGCAAGCGTGCGGCCGAGGGCATCGAGCCGCTCTGCGGCACTCTCGTGCATCTGCGTCAGCATGGCAAGGCTTGCGTCCGCCTTGGCGCGCTCAACGGTGAGCGCCGTCAGGCGCTCCTTCGCCTCGTCCAGCGTCTCCGTAAGCTCACTTTGCCTGTGGCGCAGATCCTCCTGCTCACGCTGAGCGCGGGCGAGCTCCTCCTCAAAGGCAGAGCGCCGTTTGGTCATATCACCGATGCCCGCATCCATGCGCTCGACCTCTCGGCTCAGCGCGTCGTACTCCTCACGCAGGGCGTCGAGCGCCGTCTGCATGGCGTCACGGTTGGAGCTGAGGACGGTAAACTGCGTCTGCTCCGCGCCGTGCATGGTGCGAAGTCCCGCAGAGGAGGCGCGGATCCCGCTCTCCGTCTTGCGAAGCTCGTCCTCCTTGTCGGAGAGGGCACGGATCGCCTTCTCCGTCTCCGCGTGCTCGCGCTCCAGCGCCTTGACCTCCTCCGTCAGCTTCTCGATCTGTACGCGGCGGGAGAGCATCCTGCCGTCGCCGTAGAGCGAGCCGCCCGTAAAGCTACCGCCCGCGTTTACGACCTGACCGTCCAGCGTCACCACGCGATAGCGGAAATTCATCGCCTTGGCAAGCGCCGCGGCACTCTCCATATCCTTGGCGATCAGGATCCTGCCGAGCAGGCTGCGGATGATGCCTCGGAACATGGGATCGCACGAAACGAGCGCGGACGCCACGGCAACAAAGCCCTCGCGGTGCGCCGTCGGGATCTCCGAGGTGTTGATCTCCGTGCCGCGCATGGTGGTCACGGGGTAGAAGGTCGCTCTGCCCGCGTTCTTCTTTTTCAGATAAGCGATCGCTGCCTTGGCAGACGCCTCGTCGCCGACCACGATATTCTGCAAATTCTGTCCGAAGGCGATCTCCAGTGCCACGGAATACGCATCGGGCACGGTGATCAGCTTGGACACGGGTCCGTACAGGGTAACGGGTTGCCCGTCGGGCAGGCGCACGCGCCCGCCCTTATGCTCGTTGACGATGAAGCGAACCGCACCGGAGTACCCCTCCAGCAGCTCCTCCATACGAACGAGGTTCTGTATCTTATGCTTTCTCTGAGACATCTCCAGAAAAAGCGAATTTTTCTTTTCGGAAAGCGCACGGCTCTGCGTCGCGTTCTCCTCGTGTGCGCGGGCAAGCGTCGCAAGACGCGCGTCCACCGCCGCCTCACGCTTCTCATAGTCCGCGATCCTAACGCGGGCGGTCTCCAGACGCTCGTCGAGCATCCGTACGTCGCCCTCATGCTTGGCGATCGACTCTGCAAGCTCCGCACGGCGCTTGCCGTCCGCCTCGCGCTTTGCCGAGGCAACCGACGCCTCGACGACCGCGTTTGTCTCCTCGCGGCGAAGCTCCTCCACACGGGACGCCCAGACCGCAGAGAGCCCCGCGCATACGGAGAGGTCGCTCTCGTGAGTCGAGATCTCACCCTCGGTCTGCGTCAAGCTCGCCTCCAGCGCCTCGTAGCCGCGACGCGCCTCGTCAAGCCGAAGCGTAAGGGACGCGCACTCCCTTTCGCCCTCGGCGATCCCCTCGCGGGATACCGCCATGCGCGCGTCTGCGGAGGAGATCGTCTCGCGAAGATGCGCGATATCGTTTTGCAAAAGGCTCCTCGACGTCTCGTTCTCATGGAGCTCCGCGGTGAGCGTCATGACCTCGGCGGTCAGTCGCTCCGCCTCGATCTTGGTCTCCATATCGCGCGCACGCTCGCGCTCCTCGTCCGTCTCAAGCGCGGCATTCTCCTCCTCCACGCCCGCAAGCTCCTCATTGGCAAGCAAGAGCTTGCCGTTCATCTCATCCGACGCCGCCTTGACCGTGCCGATATCGAAAACGGAGATCGCGATATCAAGCGCCATCTTCTCCTCACGGAGGGTAAGATACTGCTTTGCCTTTTCCGCCTCCGCCGCAAGCGGCCCGACGCGCGCACCGAGCACGTCGGCAATGTCGGTCAGACGCACGAGATTCTCGTCGGTATTCTCAAGCTTCTTCTGCGCCTCGTTTTTCTGGTAGCGGTATTTGGCAATGCCCGCCGCCTCCTCAAAGATCGCACGTCGCTCGTCGTTTTTCTGCGAGATGATCTCGGCGATGCGTCCTTGTCCGATGATGGAATAGCCGTCTCTGCCAAGACCTGTGTTCATAAAGAGCTCGTGAATGTCACGCAGGCGCACGGGGCGCCGATTGATAAAATACTCACTCTCGCCGACGCGGTAATAGCGTCTGGTAACCGTGATCTCGTCGTACTCGGAGAGCGAGGCGATCTTGCCGCTCTCCTCGGAGTTATCAAAGGTGACCGAGACCTCGGCGTAGTTCATCGCGCTTCGCTTCTGAGAGCCGGCGAAAACGACGTCCTCCATCTTGCCGCCTCGGATATTTTTGGAGGAAACCTCGCCGAGGACCCAGCGCATCGCGTCGGAAATATTGGATTTACCGCTTCCGTTCGGTCCGACGACCACGGTGATCCCGCGGTCAAAGCGGATGACCGTCTTATCGGGAAAGGACTTGAAGCCCTGCATCTCAAGAGTCTTTAACCGCATCCCGGCTGACCTCCCTTCTGAATTCTGATATTTTTATTGCTTCGTATTATTCGAGGATATAGTTTTTCAGCGCGTCCGCGGCGGCCTCGATCTCCGCCTTCTTTTTGCTGGAGCCCTCGCCCCTGCCCATGACATTGTTGTCAATGCGGACCTCGCAGATATAGCGCTTATTGTGGTCGGGTCCGCTCTCCGATACGATCTCGTAGGCGAGCAGTCCCTTTGCCTCCTGCACGATCTCCTGCAGGTGGGATTTCGGGTCCATGATACGTCTGCGCTCCTCCGCTCTCGCCACCATGCGTTCGAGTAGCGGATTCAGAAAGCGCGCGACCGTGTCGGCGCTCTTGCCCGAGTCAAGATAGATCGCCGCCAGAAGCGCCTCAAAGGCGTCCTCCAATATTTTATTCTGATTTCTGCCGCCGACCTGCTCCTGTCCGTTACCGAGGAGCAAATAGTCGCCAAGCTCGATCTCACGCGCAAACTCCGAGAGCGAACGGGTGCAGACCAGCTCCGCGCGGATCTTCGTCAGATCGCCCTCGGGTTGATCGGCAAGCGCATCAAAAAGATAGCCGCTCGTCACAAGAGAGAGCACAGAGTCCCCGAGGAACTCCAGTCTCTCGTTCGAGTGAAGACCGAGATGCTTGTTTTCGTTCGCATAGGAGGAATGGCTGAGCGCCTCGACAAGATACGCCTTGTTACGAAAAACGTATCCGATCCTCTCCTCCAAAAAGCAAATATCGCGCGGCAGATCGCCGTCCTTTATCGCCATATGCGTTCCTTCCTTCTTTTTAAACTATAGAATATACCATATATATTATACAAGATTTATACGGGGTCCGTTTTTTCGCGCAGACGCGCCTCGATCTTACCGATCACGCCGGATTCCGCGTAAGCGATCGCCTGACGGATGGCGTTCTTGGTCGCGTTCGCGTCGGAGTTACCGTGCGCCTTGATGACGGGCATGCGCAGACCGAGGAACGGTGCACCGCCGTACTCCTTAACGTCAAAGCGCTTTTTCATCGCCTTCGCCTTTTTCAATACGCAAAGCCCCGCAAGCTTGCCGACGACGCCGGAGAACATACCCGAGACCTGCTTCATGACGAATTTGGAGACCCCCTCTGCCGTCTTTAACAGAATATTGCCCGTGAAGCCGTCGCAGACCGCGACGTCGCACGCACCCTCGGGCACACCCTTACCCTCGACGTTGCCGACAAAATGAAGGTCGGGCATCTCGCGAAGGAGCGCGTGCGCCTCTCTGTAAAGCGGCGTACCCTTGTGCGCCTCCGTGCCGTTGCTGATCAGACCAACGCGCGGAGACTCCACGCCCATGACCTCCTTCATATAGTACGAGCCGAGAACGGCAAACTGCGAGAGAAACGCGGGTGTGACCTCGGCATTTGCACCGCTGTCAAGCAAAAGCACGGGAACGGCAAAGGGCAAAATGCTCGCAAGCGCGGCGCGTCGAACGCCGTCAATGCAATGGATAAAGCCCGTCGCGCCGATAAAGAGCGCGCCCGTATTGCCTGCGCTCACCATCGCGTCGCCGCGCCCGTCGGCAAGGAGCCTCAGCGCCGTCGCCATCGAGCAGTCGCGATGCGCGCGTCGGATGCTGAGCGGATCGTCCTCCATCGTGAGCGTATCCGCCGTCTCCACGATCTCGTAGTCCCCCTCGCGCTCGCCGTGCGCGGCAAGCGCCGCGCGGATCGCATCGCCGTCACCGACGAGGCACAGCGACACGCCGTACTCTCTTTTTGCCAGGATCGCGCCGTGTACCAGCTCGGCGGCACCCTTATCCGAGCCCATAACGTCCAGAATGATCTTCATGTTTCGTTTCCGTCCCTTTCCCTTGCACCCCGCAAACCGCATGGTTCGCTTCAGGATACAGCTTGTCATAATACATTTACATTATATTATATAACTTTTTTTCACCTTTTTCAATATATAATGAGAAGTTTTCTGCTTTTTTTGTTTCCGATTTACGCATTTTTCATCATACAGGGTGAAAAAAATGAAAAAAGCCTTGACAAATCGAAAAAAGCGTGGTATACTCTGTAAAGCTTTTGGCTTTACACTTCTTTCTTTCTGTGAGGAGGCACTCACGAATGTTTGAAAAAAATCTTCGCCTTGCCGTGCTCTACGATCTCTACGGTGATCTTCTGACCGACGCGCAAAGCACGATGTTCGGCTATTATTACAACGATGACCTTTCCCTCTCCGAGATCGCCGAAAATACCGGCATCACCCGTCAGGGCGTGCGCGACAGTATCAAGCGCGCCGAGGACGCTCTGCTCTCCTATGAAAAGAAGCTCCACCTTGCGGAAAGGCTCGACCGTCTCACAAAACGCTCCGAGGAAGCGGAAACGCTCCTCTTCTCTCTCAAGACAAAATATCCCGAAGCCTCCGCGGACATCGACCGCGTCGCCTCCCTCTTCGGAGCACTTTCGTTTTAATCGTTTATCCACATCTTCCTGAAAAAGAAAAGGAGGACACCAATGTTTGAAAATCTGCAGGAAAAGCTCGCAGACGCCTTCAAAAAATTCCGTAACAAAGGCACCCTGACCGAAAAGGACGTCAAGGAGGGCATGAGAGCCGTCAAGCTCGCTCTGCTCGAAGCCGACGTAAACTTCAAGGTCGTCCGCGAATTTATCAACAAGGTCACGGCACGCGCCGTCGGCTCTGAGGTTCTGGAGAGCCTGATGCCCGCACAGCAGGTCGTCAAGATCGTCAATGAGGAGCTGACCGCACTCATGGGCGGCTCGCAGGCAAAGCTCCAGATCTCGTCCAAGCCCCCGACAATCGTCATGATGGTCGGTCTCCAGGGCGCAGGTAAGACCACCCACACGGGTAAGCTCGCCGCCATGATGAAGAAGCAGGGCAAGAACCCCATTCTCGTCGCGTGCGACGTATACCGTCCCGCCGCAATCAAGCAGCTCCAGATCGTCGGCGAGAAGGTCGGCGTTCCCGTTTACACCGAGGGCGACAAGATCTCCCCCGTCAAGATCGCGAAAAACGGCGTCAAGCACGCCATCAAGAACGGTCACGATATGGTATTCATCGATACCGCGGGCCGTCTGCAGATCGACGAGGCGATGATGGAGGAGCTCGTCGATATCAAAAACGAGCTGGAGCCCACCGAGATCTTACTCACCATCGACGCCATGGCAGGTCAGGACGCAGTCAACGTCGCGACCACCTTCAACGAGATGCTCGACATCACGGGCGTGATCGTCACCAAGCTCGACGGTGATACCCGAGGCGGTGCGGCACTCTCCGTCAAATACGTCACGGGCAAGCCGATCAAGTTTATCGGTACGGGCGAAAAGATGGACGCCATCGAGCCCTTCTACCCCGACCGTATGGCATCGCGTATCCTCGGCATGGGCGACGTGCTCTCTCTCATCGAGAAGGCAGAGCAGTCCTTCGATATGAAGAAGGCGGCTGAGCTGGAGGAGAAGCTCCGCAAATCCCGCTTTACCCTGACCGACTACCTCGAACAGATGACCCAGCTCAAGAATATGGGCTCTCTGGAATCCATCATGGGCATGATGCCCGGCGTCTCTCCGAACGCGCTCAAGGACGCCAAATTCGATGAGAACATCATCAAAAAGACCGAGGCGATCATCCTCTCGATGACCCCCGCAGAGCGCGAAAAGCCCGATCTCATCAACTACTCTCGCAAGACCCGTATCGCCAAGGGCTCCGGCTCCACGATCGAGGAGGTCAACCGTCTGCTGAAGCAGTTCGAGGCGGTCAGCAAGATGATGAAGCAGTTCGCAGGCCCCAAGGGCGCGAAAAAGCTTGCCAAGATGGGCAAAATGGGCGGCGGTATGCCGTTCTGATCTTCGTTTGTCACAAGCAATCTCTGCTTGAACATAATATTTTAATATCAAATATTCTTTAAATTCATTATTTTTGGAGGACACAAAAATGTCAGTTAAAATCAGACTTAAAAGAATCGGCGCTAAGAAGGCTCCCTTTTACCGTGTAGTTGTTGCAGACTCCCGTTACCCCCGCGACGGTAGATTCATCGAGGAGATCGGCTACTACAACCCCCTCACCAACCCCGTAGATATCAAGATCGACGCTGAAAAGGCTGCTAAGTGGATTTCCAACGGTGCACAGCCCACGGAAACCGTTAAGAGCCTGCTCAAGAAGGCCGGCATCACTGAGTAATCGAGGTTCGTCGCATGACCGATCTCAAGGAGACTCTCGCCAACATTGCGAGAGCGATTGTTGACAGTCCCGACGACGTGGTCGTTTCCGTAACAGACGAAACCGAGACAAGCATCACCTTGAAGCTCACCGTTGCTCAGCCCGACATGGGTAAGGTCATCGGTAAACACGGCAAAATTGCCAAAGCGATTCGTCAGCTTATGAAAGTTGCCGCCAACGGGGCAGGAAAAAAAGTGACAGTCGATATCGAATAAGCGGTTCCCCCGCAATAAAAAACCTCACGCCACCGCGTGAGGTTTTTTTGACCTATAGGAAATTGCTCTGAATCGCCCTCGCCGTTATGCCGCGCTTGATGACACGGAAACCTGCGATAGGCGAGCACAAGGATGCGGGCACGGCCCGCAAAGGGAGACTATCGAAGAACGTCGGGCAAATCCCGATTTGTCGGTATAAATTTTTTGCGCAAACGCTCCCTGCGCTGTCATCCTCGAACGGAGCGCAAGCGAAGTGAAGGATCTGCGCACAGACGAAGTCATCGATCAGATGCTTGCTTTTTCAAAAAAGTATCTTATGCATGACAAAAACCGGATTTTAAACTCCTACCTTGCGCAGATCCTTCACTCCGTGCTGACGCACTGCGTTCGAGGATGACAAGCGCAGAGAGTGTGGGACGCAATATGATTGATAACAAAAGCGTAGGGCGCCGTCCGTTCATTTCCGTTGCTTCACGTCAAAGCGTCGTGCGTAGCCGCATCGGCGGCAGAGCTCCTC
>JAFTIJ010000153.1 GCA_017456965.1 Clostridia bacterium | reverse complement strand
GTATTCAGCGAGAACTGCGAGGATCTTCGCCTCACGTCTCTCGTAACCTTCAAATTTTGCCATGTTCTGTTACCTCCTTACTGCTTTCTAGGGTCGATATAACGAGCAGCATCCGCAAATCTACCGTAAGTGCCCTTAGATTTCTCGTATGCTTCGTTGGGTTCCATGCCTTTTTTGATGAAGTCGGTCATCTTGCCGAGGGATACGAACTCGTAGCCGATAACCTGATCATCTTCATCGAGAGCCATTCTGGTGCAGTAGCCTTCGGTCATTTCAAGGTAACGAACACCCTTAGCCTTGGTGCCGTACATGGTACCAACCATGGAACGAGCGCCCTTACCAAGGTCTTCCATACCTGCGCCGATAACGAGACCGCCTTCGGAGAAAGCAGACTGGGTACGGCCGTATACGATCTGGAGGAAGAGTTCTCTCATAGCGGTGTTGATTGCGTCGCAAACAAGGTCGGTGTTGAGCGCTTCGAGAATGGTCTTGCCGGGAAGAATTTCTGCTGCCATTGCTGCAGAGTGGGTCATACCGGAGCAACCGATGGTCTCAACGAGAGCCTCCTCGATGATACCGTCCTTGACGTTGAGGGAGAGCTTGCACGCGCCCTGCTGAGGTGCGCACCAGCCGATACCGTGAGTATAGCCGGAAATGTCGGTGATTTGCTTTGCCTGAATCCATTTTCCTTCTTCCGGAAGGGGAGCAGGACCGTGGTTGGGGCCCTTTGCTACGCAGCACATGGATTCAACTTCATGGGAATAAACGAGATCTGCCATGGGTGTGATTCTCCTTTTATATTTAGATTTTTTTCTTGGTGAATTGAAGGCTCCCGTCCGATGGTCGGAGCGAAGAGCGTGGATGCATTATTTTACGATCTTACCGTAAACGACGCCTGCCGCACCTGCCGCATTGGACTCGTCGGTGTCAATGTGCATAGCGGGAGCGAACTTCTCGGAAACGCGAACAACGACGCCGTCGAAGATCAGCGGGCGCGCGGTGTCGAGCTGAACCTTTACGACCTCCTTATCCGTAACGCCGAGATCAGCGGCTGCCTCGGGAGTGAGGTGGATGTGTCTCTGAGCGGCAATGACGCCCTCGGTAAGTACAACGGTGCCGCAGGGACCTACGAGCGTGCAAGCGCCGGAGCCTGCGATGTCGCCGGACTCGCGGACGGGAGCCTTGACGCCGATGGTTCTTGCGTCGGTAAGGGATACTTCAACCTGAGATGCATTTCTTGCGGGACCAAGAACGGACATTTTGAGCTCGCCCTTCTCGCCCTTTACGGTTACCTTCTCTTCGCAGGCAAACTGACCGGGCTGGCTGAGCGCTTTCTTTACGGTGAGGGTGTGTCCTTCGCCGAAGAGGATAGCGATGTGTTCATCCGAAAGATGAATGTGTCTTGCGGACGTTTCGACCAGAATCTTATTTTCCATAATCTGAAATCTCCTTTCGACAGGTCTACTGTCTGATTGGTAAAAGCTTTGCTTTTTCAATTACCTTATCAATATTATTATAAATGATTTTTTCGCGGTTGTAAATGATTAGAGCGCAATTTTTTTGTAAAAAATATGAGATATTAAGAAATTTCTGAGAGAAATGAGGTATTTTACAAATGTGTCACGAAAATCACACGGAAAAAAAGACAGATTCTCCCAATTCTGAGCGTCGGGACGATCGGACGGACGGCGACGCGATCGAGCGCTTCGGCACGACCCTGACGGCAAACGACGGCGTCGCGCTCTCCTGCATCACGGTCATCGGTCAGATCGAGGGGCATTATCTTCTGGGGGATAATCAGAAGACGACCAAGTACGAGCATATCCTGCCCCTGCTTGCCGCCATTGAGGAGAATCCCTCGGTGGACGGATTGCTCGTCATCATCAACACCGTCGGGGGCGACGTGGAGGCGGGGCTTGCCATTGCGGAGATGCTCGCCTCGATGCATAAGCCGACGGCGTCGATCGTGATCGGCGGCGGGCACTCGATCGGCATCCCCATCGCCGTGGCGTGTGACTGCTCGTTTATCGTGCCGAGCGCGACCATGACCATCCACCCCGTGCGCACGACGGGCACGATCCTCGGCGTGCCGCAGGCGTTCCGCGGGCTGGAGAAGATGCAGAAGCGCATCACGGACTTTATCGTCTCGCACTCCAAGATCCCTCAGCGCGCACTGGATGCGCTGACCTACCGCACGGACGAGCTTGCCACGGACGTGGGCGCGATCATCGACGGCAACGAGGCGGTTGCCCTCGGTCTGATCGACGAGATCGGCGGGCTCTCGTCCGCGATGCAATATCTCAAGGATGAGGTGAAACGAAACGTGAAGAGAGATGATCCCGCTTGAGACGACGCTGTTTTCCGATCCGACCCGGTCGCCCGCGCCAATGGGGGGCGATCGGCTACGTAACGGTCACGCTCCCCATCGGGGGGCTTGGCTACGGGCTTTTGGAGGTGATCTGGCGCGGCTATACGCATCCCTCCATGATCCTCACGGGCGGGGGATGCTTTGCCGTAATCTGCCTTCTCAACCGTAAGCTGACGCGCGTGCCCATCGCGGTGCGTATCGCCCTTTGCACCGTGGTCGTCATCCTTGCGGAGTTTTTCGTCGGGCTGCTTGTCAACCGCGTGCTCGATATGAACGTGTGGGATTACTCGGGGACGAGGTTTCATCTTCTGGGGCAGATTTGCCTTGAGTACTCCTTTTTCTGGCTTTTACTGTGTACCGTGCTCTCCTTTGCGGTGTCCCTCTTCGTCCGCGCGGAAAAGAAAAGGGGAAATTTGGGGAAATGACTTTATTTTTTCACAATCGTATGGTAAGATAGAAGTATAGTCATATGTATGTGAAAGGATATTGTGAATGAAGCTCTCCAATACCGTCGCGCTCAACGCGATCAGAACCTACGACGAGGATGCAATCGCGGAGATCCTCCGCCGACAGATGGATATCCTCGGCTTTGACGACGCCTTTTTTGCAGGCAAGCGCGTCGTGATCAAGCCCAATCTCGTAATGAAAAAGTCGCCCGATGCGGCGGCAACCACGCACCCCGCCGTGCTTGCTGCCCTGCCCGGCGTGCTGAGGGAGAAGGGTGTCTGCCCCACGATCGCGGAGAGCCCGGGCGGTCTCTTTAACCGTCAGCGTCTGGAGGGCGTCTACCGTGTCTGCGGCATCGACGAGCCCGCAAACCGCTACGGCGCGGTGTTAAACTACGATACCGACGCCGTGGACGTGCCGTTTCCCGACGGTAAGAAGGTCAAGAGCTTTCACATCCTCCGCCCCATTGCCGAGGCGGATATCGTGATCGACCTCTGCAAGCTGAAAAGCCACGGACTCACGAAGATGAGTGCCGCGATCAAAAACTTTTTCGGCGTGATCCCGGGGATCGAGAAATTTGAGATGCACGCAACCTTTCCCGACTACGCGGATTTCGGCGGTATGATCTGTGACCTCTGTCAGCTGATCTGCTCGGAGCGTCGCGTGATCGCCATCACCGACGCGATCGTCGGCATGGAGGGTGACGGACCGACCGCGGGCACGCCGAGGGAGATCGGCGCGCTTTACATGAGTGACAACCCCTTTGCCTCGGATATCGTCGGTGAGACGCTGCTTGGCTTCGAGGGGACGGTGCCGATCGTGAGAGAGGCGGCAGCCCGCGGGCTCTGCCCCGAGGATATCTCGGGGGTCACGCTCCTCGGCGACCCGATCGCACCGCTTACGGTCACGGACTTCAAGGAGCCTGAGACGGCAGAGAACCGCTCGGTCTCCGCGCTCTCGTTCTTCTCGGGCGGTAAGCTCGGGCGCTTCTTTATGCCTCGACCCAAGGCGGTGGCGGAGCTCTGTCGCGGATGCGGCGAATGCGTGGCATCGTGCCCGCAGCACACCATCGAGCTCGTGCCGCATCACGGCAGAAAGATCGCGAGGATCCGCCACGCGAACTGCATCCGATGCTACTGCTGTCAGGAGCTCTGCCCGTTCGCGGCGATCCGAATCAAGAAAAATTTTATCATCCGAATTGCCAACAAGCTCTGATAAGGGAGGACACTATCATATGAAACAGCTTACAGTCGTGGCACCGGCCAAGATCAATCTCTATCTGAACGTAGCGGGAAAGCGCGCGGACGGATATCACGATATCGAGTCCGTCATGCAGACGGTCAGCGTCTATGACCGTCTGACGGTCACGGTCGGCGAGGCGACGGCGGAGACCTCGATCACAGTCACGGCGCGCGGCGTTCCCGTGCCGACAGACGAGAGCAATCTGGTCTGCCGCGCGGCGGCGGCGTTCGTGAAGGCGGTGGGCATCGACGCGTACCGCATTGACTTTGACCTTGAGAAGGAGATCCCCACCGAGGCGGGTCTCGGCGGCGGCTCCTCCGACGCGGCGGCGGCGATCCTCGCGCTCGATCGCCTGTACGGGACCGGGATGAGTGTGGACGCGCTCTGCGATATCGGCGTGAAAGTCGGCGCGGACGTGCCGTTTTGCATCAGACGCGGAACCGCGTGCGTACGCGGCATCGGCGAGATCATGGAGCCGATCGCCCCCATGCCGCGATGCCCGATCGTCGTTGCCATGCCGAGAGGTGGCAAGGTCAGCACGGGCGAGGCGTACCGCAGAGTGGATGCCCTCGGACCCGAGGCGGACGTGCCGTTCGACGAGTTTCTTGACGTGATGGCGCGCGGAGATATCGCGGAGATCGCGGCGCGTCTCTACAATAAATTTGAACTCGTGACGCCCGACGAGACGGGAAGCGTGGCGCTGGTACACGCGCTGATGCAACACGGTGCGCTCGGTGCACGCATGAGCGGAAGCGGCGCGGCGGTCTTCGGCATCTTTGCCGACGGCGAGACGGCAAAAGCCGCCTACGACGCACTCCCCGACGATATCCGGAAATTCATCTGCGAGCCGATCTCCGCGTGACGCTCGCCAAACCGACGACCGCACCCATGCCCGTCAGCGTGGGTGCGGTCGTGTTTTGGGGCGCTCGGCATAGGGGGGAGGGTGTCCATTTCTTTGCTCTCAAAGAAAAGGACCAAAAGAAAAAGACGAACGCCCGGCGTTCGATCCGTAGAAATGGGATGGATTTTCGGGATGTCCCCGTTTTTGTGGGTAATATCAACAGAAGGTGTTCGTCTGTAGAGGTCGCGCCCCGCCCGTCGCCTTGCCTACAGGATTAGGCATAGGAAGGCGGTGAGTGCGCCCGAGAGGAGGGCGCCGATCGAGAAGCTGACGGGGGAGAAGGTGCGGCGCTTTTTCCGTTGTCCCGTATCGTACTCGTGGACGATGCGGTTTGCCTCCTTGACGATGTCCTCCTTGGCGATGCCCGAGGGCAGGTCGGGCTTCAGGATGAGATACGCCTCGTCGATATAGTCGCTTCCGAGGCTCTTGACGATGATGAGCTCCTTTTTGTAACCTTTGATCAGCATGACAGATATCCTTTCTTTTCGTAAATTGTTCGGAAATGTAATTGACCTCGCAGCCTTCCTCGACCCGTGACACGGAAGGCTATGATAGGCGAGCGCAGGGGAGTGGGCACGGTTATTGTTTGCCGAAAAATTTCCGTTCTATTCCGTTTCAAAATAAAAGTGGGAAAGAAAAGCTACAGGAAAAGAAAAATTCAAAAAGCTATTGCTAAAAAATCAAAAGAGGTGTATACTATAAGTAGTGATGAAGGGCTTGCTTTCGTCGTTTCTACCGTAAATAATTTGAACACAATATAGACGGTATCCGAAGAATGCCTCGGCGTGTGCAGTTTTTCGGATATTTTTTGTGAACTTTATTTCATAAATTGCCGCACGGAATCGGACGGTTGAGCGTGTCCCATGTCTGCGCGGCCCATATTGAACTCAGATTATTGCTCGAACAGAACCATTCTGTCCGGGATTCTTTGTTGTACCCAATTTTAAATTCAAACGCGGCAATGTGCCGCAGAAAGGATCATTTCATATGGCGAGAACCAAAGGAAAACTGAAAAAGCTGCGTGTGATCCCTCTCGGGGGTCTCGGCGAAGTCGGAAAAAATATCACCGTTCTGGAATACAGCGACAATATCTTGATCGTGGACTGTGGTCTCGGATTTCCCAATGACGATATGCTTGGGATCGACCTCGTCGTTCCGGACGTAAGCTACCTTGTCAGCAATGCGGATAAGATCCGCGGCGTGGTCCTCACACACGGACACGAGGACCATATCGGCGGTATACCGTTTCTCTTGCAGAAGCTGAACGTGCCGATCTACGGCACGAGACTCTCTCTCGGTATTCTGGAAAATAAATTCCAGGAGCACGTCTTTGATTTCACGCCCGAACTGCATTGCGTGCAGGCGGGTGACAAGATCAAGCTCGGGCTCTTTGAGGTAGAGTTTATCCACGTTAACCACTCCATCGCAGACGCGTGTGCGCTTGCGATCAAGACCCCCGTGGGCATGATCGTCCACTCGGGCGACTTCAAGATCGACACCACGTCCATCGACGGCGAGATGACGAACCTGACCCGCTTCGGTGAGCTGGGCCGTGAGGGCGTTCTGCTTTTGATGGCGGAGTCCACGAACTCCGAGCGTCCCGGCTACACCCCCTCCGAGCGTAAGGTCGGTGAGTCTCTGGAGCGCTTCTTTACCGCGTACCACGATAAGCGCGTCGTGATCGCGACCTTCTCCTCCAACGTCCATCGCGTACAGCAGATCATCAATATGTCCGCCAAATACGGCAGAAAGGTCGCCGTAACGGGACGCAGTATGATCAATATCGTCTCCGCGGCAGTCGAGCTCGGCTACATGAATGTGCCCGACGGCGTGCTGGTCGATATCACGGAGATCAGAAAGTATCCGCCCGAGAAGATGACCATCATCTCGACGGGTAGCCAGGGTGAGCCGATGTCCGCGCTCTACCGCATGGCGTTCAATATGCACGACAAGGTGGAGCTGAATACCGACGACGTCGTGATCATCAGCGCCTCCGCGATCCCCGGCAACGAAAAGCTCGTGGGCAATATCATCAACGAGCTCTATAAAAAGGGCGTGACCGTCCTCAACGACAGCGTGGCAGAGGTCCACGTTTCGGGTCACGCGTGCCAGGAGGAGCTGAAGCTGCTCCACGCACTGGTCAAGCCGAAATATTTCATGCCCGTCCACGGCGAGGCGCGTCACCTCTACCACCACAAGGAGCTGGCAGAGTATATGGGCATGGATCCCAGCCACATTTTCATTTCCGAGATCGGTAAGATCCTGGAGATCGGTACCGACAGCGCGAAATTCAACGGCACCGTCCCTGCGGGCATCGTCCTCGTTGACGGCACGGGCGTCGGTGACGTCGGCAACGTTGTCCTCCGTGACCGCAGACATCTCTCCGAGGACGGTATCATCATCGTCGTCGCCACCATCGACGAGCAGGCGCTCGATATCATCTCGGGCCCCGAGATCGTCTCGCGCGGCTTCGTGTATGCGAAGGAGTCGGAGCATCTCATCGAGCAGATCCGCGTCATCGCACGCGACGCGGTCTACAGCTGTCTGATCCGCGGTGTCACCGAGTGGACACAGCTCAAATATAAGGTCAAGGACGATCTCTCCAAATATATCTATTCCCAGACCAAGCGCAAGCCCATGATCCTCCCCATCATTATGGAAATCTGATCTACAATGGAATCCTATAACGCTTTTTGAAAGGAAAGGTTTTTTCTTATGAACAAGAATCCTCACAACCGTGTCAGCTGCGGTGCCCTGTATCCCGAGGCACCGCTTATGGGCAGATTCGTTTCCCCCTGGGATACCAGCGGCTGGTATTCCGTCTATGCAAACTTCGGCGTCGGCGCAAAGCTCCACTCCAACGAGGAGGTCACCGCCGTTTCCGTCCCCGCGCGCTTCATCGGCGCGGATTACATCATGACCTTCAACGCGACCGCGGACGGTCTTGAGGACAAGCACAAGCAGGAAGTGGATTTCTACAGCGAGAGAGATATGCTCGTCGCTGTGATGCTGGATACCAAGGCGGCACTCCCCGAGTGGATCGGCGAGTGGACGGCAGCGGATGAGGTGATCGAGGGCTCCGACGGTCGCACCTACGCGATCTACGAGAGAGCCTACACCGAGGGTGCGCTCGTTCATATCCCCGGGCTGAAGGGCGAGGGTAATCACTTCGTCGTCCTTGCGATCCCGACCTCCGAGGTCGCCAAGAAGGAGATCGCCGCCGTTCCCGTTTGCGTGGAGGCGCTCCCCGACTATGAAAAGAGAACCTACAAGAGCCACCTCGCAGAGGTCTTCAACGCAGAGAACGCGCTCGATCGCTTCAGCGGTCACGACTGCAAGCTCGTCTGCCGCGCAGAGGACGAGAGAGACCGCTACGTTGCGATGGGAACGGGCTCCTATCTTACCTACCCGATCGAAAACGCCTCCGCACGCGTCGTCATGACGGCGAAGCTGAATTGCAAGGAGGGCATCCTTGCGGCGGCATTCCTCGGTGAGCACGGCGCGATCTGCGGCGCGGTCCTCGACGACGATATGCTCCGCACCATGGACGGCGAGGATATCATCGCCTATACTCCCGGCGAGGATATGGAGCTCCGCATTGTTCTTGATACCGAGCGCGGCGAGTACGACGTCTGGTTCAATACCCGTCTTGCCGTCAAGGGCGTCGAGGTGCTGACCGACGAGGAGCCCGTTGCCATCGGCTTCTCCTGCGACGGTAAGGCAATGCTCGATAACCTGTACGTTTTTGACGATACCGAGATCTACGCGGTACGCGAGGAGTTTACCTCCGACGACCACGGCGTGCTCGCAACGGCAAACGCAGAGCTTGCGCTCGCCGATCTCCCGTTTGCAAGCGACAGAAGCCTCTCTCTTTCCTCCAAGGACGAGAACGACGCCTCTGCAGAGTACGCGATCCCCGCGATCGGCGGTGTCGTTACCGTGGAGACCAAGATCCACGCCGACAATGAAAAGCTCGTGATCGCCCCGATGATCACGGATGAAAAGGGCAACGTGGCATGCCGCGTCGCCTTCTATAAGAACTGTGTCTACGCGACCGACGGCGCCGACTGGGTCGAGCTCTACGAGGGTCTCGTGGATTGGCAGTACTATCCGAGCGGAAACTGGTACAACGTCAAGGTTTCTCTCGATACCGACAGATCCGTATACACGCTGATGATCGACGGCGCCGTACGCGCAAAGGACTTTGCATTCATGACCCCGATCGCGAAGGCCTGCCGCGTCGTTTACACGGCAGAGGCGGGCAACCGACTCCTCGTCAACCGCATCCGCGTATACGATGCATATGACTTCTCCCGCGGCGTGATCCCCGCGGCTCCCGTCTTTGATGTCACCAAGGCGCCCTATAACGCCGTACGCGACGGCGTGACGCTCGACACAGCGGCGATCCAGAAGGCGATCGACGACGCCGCATACACGGGCGGTACGGTTTACCTCCACGACGGCGTATTCTTCTCGGGTGAGCTCTTCTTACGCTCCGATATGACGCTCTTTGTGGATCGCTCTGCGACGCTCCTCGGCACGCAGGATCACGGCGAGTATCCGCTGCAGCAGCCCTACGCCAGCCTCTGTGCACACCGTCAGCTCGGACGCGGTCTGGTGTACGGTCACGAGGTATCGAACGTCCGCGTAACGGGCGGCGGTATGCTCGACGGCAACGGCCGCTACCGCTTCAAGATGAATGACCCGCTGGGCGACAGACGCGTAGAGGACGCACGTCCCGACCTCGTTTACATCACCTACTCCAAGGGCGTTACCGTAGAGCACGTAAACTTCAAGAGCAGCTGCTTCTGGACGGTCGTTCCGCTCTCCAGCGCAAACGTCCTGCTCCGCGGTCTGAATCTCGACTGCATGAATACCCCCAACCGTGACGGTATCGACCCCGTTGACTGTCACGATATGACCATCTACAACTGTAACGTCATGGCGGGTGACGACGGTCTGTGCTTCAAGAGCTCCGACCCCGTCGGTTGCTACAACATTGACGTAGACGATATGATGATCCAGTCCCTCGCCTCGGGCATTAAGTTCGGTACCGATACCTACTACTGCCTCAAGAACGCACATATCCGCGGCTGTACCGTCAAGAACGTCAACCGTTGCGGTATCTCGCTTGAGACCGTTGACGGCGCTGAGGTTGAGGACGTCATCTTTGAGCGCATCGACATGACGGACGTCGGCGCGCCCGTATACATCACCGTCGGTGACCGTAACCGTCTGCCCCGCAAGGAGGGCATCCCCGAGAGATTCGGCTATATCCGCAACGTCCTCTTCAAGGACCTCCGCTTTGAGAAGCCGTATCCCTTCAGCCACAATCAGGTCGTCCGTGAGACGATGGTCATCGGTCAGAACGAGAACCAGCGCATCGAGGACGTCACCTTTGAAAACTGCACGTTCTTCCTCCCCGGCGGCTGGAGCGAGCAGCCCGACTGCCCCAAGACCATCGACAAGCGTTATCCCGAGTACGACAGACACGGTGCCTCCGCAGGCTCGAAGTTCACCGTTCGCTATACGAAGAACTTCAAGGTCGTCAATTGCGACATTCACCTCGCAAGCGAGGACGTTCGTCCCGAGATCGCATATTTCGATTACGAGGATTGATCGCGGTATCACGCGATATACGCAAAACGAGCGGCTCTGCCGCTCGTTTTGCTCTGTCGATCAAGTTGTTTTCAAAATTTTGCTTCAGTGCTTTGCATAAATGAAATATAGCCTCGTAAACACACAACCCGCAGAAAGGATGATCTTATGATTCTGAATGAAAAACAGCTCTCCGCGATCCTGACGGGCGCACTTTGCACGTGGACGGAGGACGGCGCCTTTCGCATGAGCCGCTTCACCGAGGAGCAGCTCCGCTACTACGCGCAGAAAAACGGCGGTGAGCTCTTGAAAAAGGCGTACGCAACCGCCTCGATGACCCTCGATTTCATCACCGACGCAGACGCGCTCTCGTTCGATTGGTGGATGCGCGAGGCGTCCAGCCGTCGCTTCTATCATTTTGACTTCTACGTGGACGGCGTGATGTACGATCATTACGACGCCATGCGTACGGAGGCGGAGTACCGCGGACACGCGCGCTTTGCGATCCCCGCGGGCACGCACCGCGTCACGCTCTACCTGCCGAACCTGATGGCGACGTCGCTCCGAAACGTAACGCTCGAAAATGCGACGGTCCTCACGCCGTATCAAAGGAGCAAGCGGATCTATTTCCTCGGTGACTCCATTACGCAGGGCTACGACGCGATCTACCCCTCACTCTCCTACGCCAACCGCATCGCGTCGCGCATGGATGCCGACGTATTGAATCAGGCGATCGGGAGCGAGATCTTCGACAGCGCGATTCTCGATGAGGCGCTCCCGTATGAGGCGGATCTCATCGTGATCGCCTACGGCACGAACGATTGGGCGCGATGCGAGAGCCGCGAGGCGTTTTTTGCGGGTGCGTCCGCCTTCCTCGCCCGCGTGCGCGAGCTCTACCCCAAGACGAGGATCGTATACGTCTCCCCCATATTCCGTGGGGATACGGCGACACAGGCGAGCCGCGTCGGCGATTTCTTTGAGGCGGCCGCCGCGCTGGGCGCTCTCGCCAAGCAGTACGGCCTCGACGTGATCGACGGCATGACCCTCATGCCCCGCCTCTCCGCCTTCTACTCCGACCTGACCCTGCACCCGAACGACCTCGGCTTCTCGGTCTATGCCGAAAACCTTTGGAGGGCACTCGGGGAGTGATGCTTGACGCCTTCTTTTCTTTGGTTTCAAAGAAAAGAAGCAAAAGAAAAAACAAGCGCGACGGCGCTTGACCCGTTGATGGGGAAGAGGGATTTCGGTGTGCACTCGTTTTTGCGGTAGGGGGCGGCGCCTCGACGACCCGTTGTTTCCATCCCCGATGATTCGCAACGCCGTAGGGACCGGCGTCCCCGACGGTCCAAAAAAAGCGGAAACCTCTCCTGCGCCGTCATCCTCGAACGAAGCGCAGGGAGTGCACGGCGCAATGCGATTGATAACAAAAGCGAGTGTTGCCGTGAGGCTCCCTCCGGGAGGGAGCTCCCGACGGAGGTCGGGTGAGGGAGAGTGCGTGCATGATATCTTACGGGCTGAATATCATTACGGGGAACCGTGCCTATCCTATATACGCAACACAGAAATTCAGCCGTTACCTTTATTGCACGCAGGCTCCTTCCACCGCTCCGCGGTCCCCC
>JAFTIJ010000152.1 GCA_017456965.1 Clostridia bacterium | reverse complement strand
CTTCTTTTCTTGGGCCTACAAGAAAAGAAGCAAAAGAAATACCGAGAAGGGGCTGTCTCATTCAAGGATCATTTGCAAAAAGTAAATAAAAAGAAAGGCTCCCTTGTGCAAAGGGAGCTGGCGCGATAGCGACTGAGGGATTGTTTGTCTTGAAAGATTTATGTTATTTACAACCCCTCCGCCGCGTTCCGCGGCACCTCCCCTTACAGGGGAGGCTTTTTTGCAATTTTCGTTAGTGAGACAGCCCTACCCCGCAGAACGCCCGGCGTTCGATCCGTCGTGAGGGAAGTATGTGTACCGTCCTTTCTTGCCGACCGGATCCTTTGATTGCAATCGTAAAGGGGCACCCCGTCTGCCGTCACGTGCAGTGCGGGGTGCCCCTTTGACGATGCTTCAACCGATAGGAAATTGCGCAAAACGGTTCTCGCCGTTATGCCGTGCTTGCCTGCACGGAAGGCTGCGATAGGCGAGCTGAGGGCAGCGGGCACAGCCCGCTTGTTGCGGTTTACGCGTTCCAGAGCTTGTCTCTGGAGAGTAAGTCCCAATTTGGCTTCAAAATCGAGAGCTTGCCGTGCTTCTCGTCCTTGACGACGGCCTTGTAGATATAGCCGTCATCGAGCATCTGGCAGAGTGCCTTGGCGATCTCCACCTTTTCGATCTTGTTTTTCAGAGCGATCTTCTCCACGATCCGCTCGGGTGTGGCGTTGATGCCGAACTCGCGGTGTACGGTGAGATAATCAAAGTGCTGAGCGACCAGCTTGTAGTAGGTACGGTAGACCTCGCTATCGGAGGGAACCTCGTGACAGAAGGATGCGGAGAGCTTGAGCTGTGCGGAGAGGGCGTTGGTCACGCCGTAGATCCCGACCCGTCTCTTGCACTGGTTGATGATGAAGCGTACGACGGAGGAGAAGTGACCGTCTCCCGTGAAAATGACGAAGGTGTCGATATCCTTGCGCGTCATTGCCTTCTGATAGATATAATCCAGCATGATGAAGTCGGTGAAATCCTTCTTATAGTGCTCGCTGTGTGTCTTGGTATCGAAAATGATGGGGGTCACGTCGCGGAGCCTGTCAAGCTCACCGCGAAGCCCCACGTTTGAGAAATCGCCGAAGATCGCAACCTCCTCGACCTCGTAGTCCTTTTCAAGCTCGGCCTTCCAGCCCTTGACGTCAGGCTTGACGCCGTATTGCCGCTCCAGACCGATGTACCAATGCTCGAAGTCCACGAATGCCATGCAGGTCGGCTTTTTGTTTTTCTTTCCGAATTTTAAAAATTCAAATCCCATAGAGTACTCGCAATCTTTTTGATTTTCTGTATCACAGTTTATCATATTTGCGCCATGAAGTCAACGAAAGTCCCGCAAAAATTTATAAAAAAGATTTTTTTTCGTTTTTTGCGGGAAAATAAAAGAAAAAACCTTGAAAAGCTTTTGTAAAAAGGGTATAATGATATCAATCTGCGGATGCCGCAAAAAAACGATCTGCCCACAGAAGCCCGCAGGCTTTCTGTGGGCTTTTCTGAAGGAATATACAATATCATGAAAAAAACTGCTGTTATTACGGGTGCGTCACGCGGTATCGGCCGCGCGACGGCACTCGCATTTGCCAAAAAAGGCTACGATATCCTCGTCTGCTATCGCCGTGAGGAGGCGTCGGCGGAGGAGGTCTGCGAGCAGGCGCGCGCCATGGGCGTGCGCGCTGTCACGTTTCAGATGGATATGGGAGAGCTCTCCGACCTCAGGCGTACCGTGTCGAAGGCGCTGATGACCTTCGGCAAGATCGACGCGCTCGTCTGCAACGCGGGCATCTCTCTGCCGTCTCTTTTTACACAGACGATGGAGGAGGATTACGACCGCCTGATGGACGTAAACCTGAAGGGCGTATTTTTCCTGTCGCAGGCGGCGGCAAAGGAGATGATCGCCGCGGGCGGCGGCAGCATCACCATCGTCTCCTCCATGTGGGGGATCGCGGGTGCGTCGGGCGAGGTCGCCTACTCTGCGTCCAAGGCGGCGCTCATCGGCATGACGCGGGCGCTTGCCAAGGAGCTCGCCCCCTCGGGTATCCGCGTCAACTGTGTGGCGCCGGGTGTGATCGACACCGATATGAATGCCTGCTACGATGAGCAGACGCTGGACGAGCTTGCGGCGCGTACGCCGCTCATGCGCCTCGGCACGCCCGAGGACGTGGCGCGCGCGATCACCTTCCTCGCGGGGGAGGACGCCTCCTTTATCACGGGACAGACGCTCTCCGTGGACGGGGGCTTTATTCTCTGAGTCACTCCCGAACGCGGGAGACATAAAAAGAAAGGAAAATCAGTCATGACCGACAGAATCAAGGCAGAGGCACGGATCGGGGAGCTTCGTCGCGTATTGAAGCATCACGCCGATCTTTATTACGTTCAGGATAAGCCCGAGATTTCGGATTACGAATACGATAAGCTTTTTTACGAGCTGGTGGCGTTGGAGGAGCAGTATCCCGAGCTCGTGACGGACGACTCTCCGACGCGCCGCGTGGGCGGTGAGGTGCTGGATAAATTTGAGAAGGTAACGCACACGGTCAGGATGGGTAGCCTCTCCGACGTTTTCTCCTACGAGGAGATCGCCGACTTCGTGACAAAAACGGCGGCGGCGCTCGGTCACACGCCCGTTTTCTCCGTTGAGCCCAAGATCGACGGTCTCTCGGTCTCGCTTTTATACGAGAATGGCAAGCTGACCGTCGGTGCAACACGCGGCAACGGCGACGAGGGCGAGAACGTCACGGAAAATTTAAAGACGGTCAAGAGCATTCCGCTCTCCGTCCCCTCTGCGCTCCCGCTTTTGGAGGTGCGCGGCGAGGTTTATATGCCGAGACGTCGCTTTGAGGCGCTCAACGAAAAGAGAGAGAAAAACGGAGAGCCGCTCTTTGCCAACCCGAGAAACGCCGCCGCAGGCTCTCTGCGCCAGCTTGACTCGAAGATCGCGGCGGCAAGAGGCTTGGATATCATGGTTTTCAACGTCCAACGCATCGAGGGCATGACGTTTACCTCGCATAAGGCAGAGTTAGACTTCTTGGAGGAGGAGGGCTTCCACGTCGTCCCCGAGCGCGTGCTCGCGGACAGCACGGAGCAGATCATCGCCCACATCGAGCGCATCGGCGCGCTGAGAGAGGGCTTGCCCTACGATATCGACGGCATCGTGATCAAATGTGACGATCTGAGCGAGCGCGTGGAGCTCGGTGAGAATGCCAGCACACCGAAGTGGGCGATCGCCTACAAATACCCGCCCGAGAGAAAGCCGACGAGGCTGACCGATATCGTGATTCAGGTCGGCAGAACGGGCGTGCTCACGCCCAAGGCGATCCTTGAGCCCGTAAGACTGGCGGGCACGAGCGTCTCTGCCGCGACGCTCCACAATATTGATTTCATCCGCGAGCGGGATATCCGCATCGGGGATACCGTATACGTGCAGAAGGCGGGCGACATCATCCCCGAGGTCGTCTCCGTGGAGCTGAAGGCACGCCCCGAGGACGCCGTGCCCTATGAGATGCCCTCGGTCTGTCCCTCCTGCGGGGAGCGTACCGTCAAGGACGACGAGGCGGCGACCCGTTGCACCAATCCCTCCTGCCCCGCACAGCTGGAGCGCAGTATCACGCATTTTGCTTCCCGTGACGCGATGGATATCGACGGGCTCGGTCCCGCCGTGGTCGCATCGCTTTTGGAGGCGGGTCTGATCCGCGGTGTGTGCGATCTCTTCCGCCTGGAGCGGGATCGCGTGGCGGAGCTGGACCGTATGGGCAAGCGCTCCGCCGACAAGCTCATCCGCGCGATCGAGCACGCGAAGAGCGCAGGGCTTGACCGTCTGATCTACGCGCTCGGCATCCGCAATATCGGCGAGAAGGCGGCAAAGGCGCTGGCGTCTGCCTTTGGCTCGCTTACCGCGCTCGCCGCGGCGGACAGGGAAGCGCTCATTGCCATCCCCGATTTCGGTGAGATCACCGCAGACTGCGTGATCGACTACTTCTCCCACCCGCAGACGGCGACGCTGATCGCGGAGCTTGAGGCGTGTGGCGTGGTGACGACCTATACCGTTACTGCGACGGATACGCGATTTGCGGGGCTTACCTTCGTGCTGACGGGCACACTCCCGCATCTCTCGCGCGACGAGGCGGCGGCGATCATCGAGCGCCACGGCGGCAAGGCGTCCTCCTCCGTCTCCGCAAAGACCGCATACGTGGTTGCGGGTGAGAAGGCGGGCAGTAAGCTCGTTAAGGCGCAGACGCTCGGCGTCGCCGTGATCGACGAAGCGACCCTTCTGGAAATGGCAGGGGAAACGCTCTGATCCCTCTTGACGGAATTGTTCCTTTATGGTACAATGATAGCGCTACCAATCATTCAGAGCGATACAAATCCCATTCGGAAAGGAAGATGAATATGGCAGACTTTTACGATCACGTAAAAATATATATTAAGGCGGGAAACGGCGGCAACGGCTGTATCTCCTTCCACAGAGAGAAATACGTGTCTCACGGCGGTCCCGACGGTGGTGACGGCGGACACGGCGGCAATATCGTTTTCGTCATCGACGAGGGCACCAATACCCTCCTCGATTTCCGCAACCGCAAGAAATTCGTCGCGCAAAACGGCGGCGACGGCAGACCCTCCAAGTTTCACGGCGCAACGGCGGAGGATCTGATCATCCCCGTGCCCGACGGCACGATCATCCGCGACGCCGAGACGGGCAAGATCATCAAGGATATGAGCCGTTGCGAGCCCTTTATCGCCGCCAAGGGTGGACGTGGCGGCTGGGGCAACCGACATTTCGCGACCCCCACGCGCCGCACGCCGCGCTTTGCCAAGAACGGTCTTGACGGCGAGGCGAGAGAGATCATCCTGGAGCTCAAGATGCTGGCGGACGTCGGCTTTGTCGGACTGCCGAACGTCGGCAAGTCCACGCTGCTCTCCGTGATCTCGGCGGCACGCCCCAAGATCGCAAACTATCACTTTACCACGCTTGCTCCCATGCTCGGCGTCGTCTCCGTTGACGACGGTCACGCGTTCGTCGCGGCGGACATCCCCGGACTGATCGAGGGTGCCTCCGAGGGACTTGGCCTCGGTCACGATTTCCTGCGTCATGTGGACCGTTGCCGATTGCTCGTCCACGTCGTGGATATCTCGGGCAGTGAGGGCAGAGATCCCATCGAGGATATCAAGCTGATCAATGAGGAGCTCCGCAAGTACAGCGAGGAGCTCGCGGGACGCCCCCAGATCATCGCTGCCAACAAGTGCGACATTCTCGACCCCGAGCGCGAGGACGAGGTGAAGACGGCGCTTGAGGCGTACGCGGAGGAAATGGGCTGGGAGGTCGTCTATATCAGCGCCGCGTCGGGCACGAATGTCAAGGGCTTGTGCCGTCGCGTGTACGATATGCTCCGTGAGCTGCCCGAGCTTACGATCTACGAGCCCGAGTTTGAGGAGATCGTCGAGGAGCCCGCGTGCCCCGACGAGATCACGGCCGTCAAGCAGGGCAAGAGCTGGGTCGTTGAGGGCGAGTGGCTGAAGTGGCTGATGAGCGGCATCAACTTCGACGACAGAGAATCCTTTATGTACTTTGAGAAGATGATCCGTGAGAAGGGCATCATTGATAAGATGCGCGCCCTCGGCATTGCCGACGGCGACTCCGTCAAGCTCTACGACCTTGAGTTTGATTTCGTGGATTGATCCCGTGATATCAAAATAGAACCGACTTGCGGCATCTGCGACGAAGCAGGTGCCGCAAGTTATCGCTTCCCGATGGCGTTTCTTGCCGTGCCACGCTTGCGGGGATTGTAAAAACAACCAAATAAAAACCTCCGTTTTTATGCGATTGAATTGGTTGACTCGTCAACATGAACATAAACGGAACGGTTTCTTGTGCAATGTGCCTGTCTCTGACACGGATCGGGTACATTTTATCTACGGCAAAAAAACGGGATTCGCCTTGACACAAAAATGCATCCATGGTATACTTAAATGGTATGCGTCTCGTTTCAAATGGATACAAGGATGAAAAGGGAACGAGAAATTTTCGTACTGGAAGGAATGCCCATGAAAACAAAAACCATTTTAAAAGAAAAGCTGAGGGAATCCATAGCGTCGATCCTGCCTGTGGTTCTTGTCATCCTTTTTCTTTCATTCACCGTCACGCCCTTGCCGAATGCGGTATTCATATCGTTTCTTTTCGGCGCGTTTATTATGATCTTTGGCATGGGTCTCTTTACCCTCGGCGTTGATAAGTCCATGACCCCGATGGGCGGGCACGTCGGCGCGACGATCACCAAATCCAAGAGGATCTGGCTCATCGTCTTTGTTGCGCTCTTCGTCGGTACGCTGATCACCGCGTCCGAGCCCGATCTGACGGTTCTGGCCGAGGCGATCCCCGCGATCGATACCACGGCGTTTATCCTGACCGTTTCCGTCGGTGTCGGCGTCTTTCTTGTTTTCGCGGTCTTGCGTATTATCTTTGCGATCAAGCTGAGATATCTGCTCTTTCTCTCCTACGGTCTTATTTTTATACTGACGATCTTCGTCGCTCCCGATTTCCTCTCCGTTGCGTTTGACGCGGGCGGTGTGACCACGGGTCCTCTTACCGTTCCTTTTATTATGGCGATGGGCGTCGGTATCTCCTCCATTGCCGCCGATACCTCCAAATCGGGTGACAGCTTCGGTCTGATGGCACTCTGCTCGGCGGGTCCGATCATCGCCGTGCTCATCCTCGGCCTCGTATATAACGCGAACGCGGGTGAGTACAGCCCCGATGTGATCGTCGGCTTTGATAATTCCCGTGAGTTCGGCGGCGTGCTCCTGCAGGAGATCCCTCACAAAATGCTGGAGGTTGCCAAGGGCCTTTTCCCCGTCGTGATCTTCTTCTTCATCTTCCAGACGATCTTTAACCGTCTGCCCTTTGACCAGATCATCAAGCTGACCGTCGGTGTGATCTATACGTACGTCGGTATCATTCTCTTTCTGACGGGCGTGTCCATCGGCTTCCTTCCCGTGGGCAGCTACATCGGTCAGTCGCTCGGCTCGACGGAATATAAATGGCTCCTGATCCCCATCGGTATGCTGCTCGGCTACTTTATCGTCACGGCAGAGCCTGCCGTTCACGTCCTTGAGAAGCAGGTCGAGGAGGTCACGGCGGGTACGATCCCGAAAAAGATGCTCTCTGTCGGTATGTCGGTCGGCGTTGCGATCGCCGTCGGTCTTGCGATGCTCCGTGCGCTGACGGGCATCTCCATTCTCTGGTTCGTCGGCATCGGCTACGCGCTGGCACTCGGCCTCTCGTTCATCGTTCCCGAATTTTTCACCTCCATCGCCTTTGACTCGGGCGGCGTTGCCTCGGGTGCGATGACCTCTACCTTCCTGATGCCTCTTGCCGTCGGCGCGACCTACGCGGTCGGCGGTGATATCATGACGGATGCCTTCGGCGTGATCGCGATGGTCGCGCTCCTGCCTCCGATCACCATTCAGATCCTCGGTCTGATCTATCAGATCCGCACCAAGCGCGCACAGAAGGTTATTGAGCCTCTGGACGAGGAGCCCTCCGAGATCATCGAGCTTGAGGAGCCCACATTTGCGGCGCAGACGCCCGAGACGCCCGCCGCCGCGACACCCGCCGGTGCTCAAAGCACCGAGCAGTCCTCGGAAATCATCGAATTCAATCTCCCGTAACGGTGAGGAAAGGAAGGATTTATGCAAAATCTCTATTGGTTTATCACGATCTCGCGCCGAGACGACGCGGAGCTTGTGAGTGCGCTGTATCAGGAGCTTGAGGTTCCCCGTCTTTACAGCTCGCTTGCCTACGGTACGGCCAAATCCACGATCCTCGACTTACTCGGCCTTGAGGCGTGTGAGAAGGTCGTTCACCAGACCGTCGTTACGCACAATAAGCTCCACGAGCTGATCGCGGCACTGGAAAAGCGCCTGCAGATCGATATGCCGGGACAGGGCATCGCTCTCGCCGTCCCGCTTGCCAGCATCTCAACAAAAAAAGCGCTCGACTTCTTCTCGGGCGGTCATGCGGAGGATGAAATGAAAGAACAAAAGCAAATGAACCCTCGTGCGATGGAGCTTCTCATCGCGATCTGTAACAAGGGCTTTACGGAGGACGTCATGGAGGTTGCCCGTGAGGCGGGCGCAGGCGGCGGTACCGTCCTGCACGCCAAGGGTACGGGCACGGAATACGCGCAGAAGTTTTTCGAGCTCCACCTCGTGGACGAGAAGGAGATCATCTATATCGTTGCCAAAAAGTCTCTGAGAAATCCCATCATGCAGGCGATCAACGACCACGTGGGTCCCGGCACACGTGCCCACGCGCTGGTCTTCTCTCTGCCCGTGACCGATACCGCGGGCTTCCGCTTCTACGACGAGGAGGCCGCCTCCAACCCGCAGAACGACTACGTTTCCTGATCATATACAAAAACACGACCGACGAATCACCGTCGGTTGTGTTTTCAATTTATTGCAGAAATATTCTTTTTTATGTATAAAAATGCGAAATAGGTATTGACAAAGTGCGCAATGTGTGATATAATACGATTACCTCTGCGGATACTTTAACAGAATCCGATATGAGGGAGGTACGAAAAACGAACCGATCAAAAACAAAATATCCACGGCGAAGTCCCCCTTCGTCTTCTATTGCGTTTTTCTTCGCTTCTGTTTTCAAATTATAAACAAAGGCTTTTTTATGGCCTCAAATTTTTACAGGAGGTGCCGAAATGCGCGTCAAAATCACTCTCGCCTGCACGGAATGCAAGCAAAGAAACTATGACACAACCAAGAACAAGAAGAACGATCCCGACAGACTTGAAATGCAGAAGTATTGCAAGTTCTGCCGCAAGCACACGCTTCACAAGGAAACCAAGTAATCCCTAAATTTTCGATGTCTTTCCTCGGAAAGACGGCAAGGAGAAAAAAATGGCAGAAACCACCAAAGCAAAAAAGCCGAGCATCTTTACCCGAATCAAGAAATTCTGGAAGGATTACAGAAGTGAATTCAAGAAGCTCGTATGGCCCACGCCGAAGCAGCTTCTGAAAAACTCTGCTGTCGTACTCGTTTCCGTTATCGTTGTTGGAGCGGTCCTTTTCCTCGTGGACCTCGGAGCAAACACCGGCTTTCATGAGCTCCAGGAGCTGATCAAGTCGATCATGCCCGCCGGTTAATGAGTAAAGGGTGGGAAAGCAAATGAGCGAACATGCAAACACGGCCAGATGGTATGTCGTCCATACCTACTCCGGCTATGAGAACAAAGTCAAGACCAACCTTGAGAAGATCATTGAGAACCGCGGCATCTCGCATCTGATCACCGATGTCAAAATCCCCGTGGAGCTTACGACGGAAACCAACACCTCGGGCGTTACCAAGGAGGTAGAATCCAAGGTATACCCCAGCTACGTTTTCGTAAAGATGGTCATGACAGACGAAACATGGCATATCGTTATGACGATCACCGGAGCGACCGGCTTTGTCGGACCCGGCTCCCGTCCCGTTCCGCTGACCGATAAGGAAGTCGAGAAGCTTGGCGTAGAGGCTGAAGCAAAGACCACGACGACCACCGCGTTCAAGGTCGGCGACACCGTCAGCATCAAGAGCGGTCCCATGACAGGATTCATCGGAACAATCTCGGAAATTTCTCCTGACCTCAAAAAGGTCACGGTTAACGCGTCCGTATTCGGACATCAGACGCCCGTTGAGCTTGATATCACAAGCATCGCGGCGGAAAACAATTAATTTTTTATTGCGTCATCGACGCACCCGTGGGAGGGAGAAAAATTTTTGAATTCTCCCGGTAAAATACCACATTCGGAGGTTAAATCATGGCAAAGAAAATCGTAGCATACGTTAAATTGCAGCTTCCTGCAGGAAAAGCTACTCCCCAGCCGCCTGTTGGTCCCGCACTCGGTCAGCACGGCGTTAACATTTCGGCATTCACTAAGGAATTCAACGAACGCACCAAGGCAGACATGGGTCTCGTTATCCCCGTAGTCATCACCATCTTCGCTGACCGTTCGTTCTCCTTCATCACCAAGACTCCCCCCGCTGCAATTCTGATCAAGAAGGCAGCAGGTATCGAATCCGGTTCCGGCGCTCCCAACAAGACCAAGGTTGCGTCCATCACCAAGGAACAGGTTAAGAAGATCGCAGAAACCAAGATGCCCGACCTCAACGCTGCTTCTGTTGAAGCTGCTATGAGCATGGTTGCAGGCACCGCCCGCAGCATGGGTGTAACAGTCACTGACTGATTCGAGGAGGAGTAACGGAAATGTTTAAAGGTAAGAAATATCAGGATAGCGCTAAGCTTGTTGACAGAACCAAGCTTTACGACGCAAACGAAGCCATCGATCTCGTTTGCAAGACTTCCAAGGCAAAGTTCGATGAGACCATCGAGCTCCACATCAGACTTGGTGTAGACAGCCGTCACGCTGACCAGCAGGTCCGCGGTGCTGTTGTTCTTCCCCACGGTACCGGTAAGGTAGTAAGAACCCTCGTATTCGCTAAGGGCGAAAAGGCAGAGGCTGCAAGAGCTGCAGGCGCTGACTATGTAGGTGACGTTGACCTCGTTCAGAAGATCACGACCGAGAACTGGTTTGACTTCGACGTTGTTATCGCTTCTCCCGACATGATGGGCGTTATCGGCCGTCTCGGTAAGCTCCTCGGTCCTAAGGGTCTCATGCCGAACCCCAAGGCAGGTACCGTAACCCCCGACGTTGCTAAGGCAGTCAAGGAAGCTAAGGCAGGTAAGATCGAGTACCGTCTCGACAAGACCAACATCATCCACTGCCCCATCGGTAAGGCATCCTTCGGCGCAGAGAAGCTCAACGACAACTTCAACACCCTTATGAATGCTGTTATCAAGGCAAGACCTGCTGCAGCAAAGGGTCAGTATGTCAAGAGCTGCGTTGTTGCTTCCACCATGGGCCCCGGCGTTAAGATCAACGCTGCTAAGCTCGGTGGCTGATATATAACAATATAGCTACACATGGTCCGCACGGATTTTCCGTGCGGACCTTTTGCGTCTGCAGACTTGCTTTTTTTGAAAAGGATACGCATCAGATCGGAGAGTGTGCCTGTGCGCAAGATCCTTCACTACACTTCGTTTCGTTCGAGGATGACAGCGCAGAGATGATTTCGACAAATATTGATACCGACAATTGGATTTTACGGGTTGCTTGACTGAGTGAAAACGCCAGATATCGCCCGATTTTATAAATTCTGACTGAATTGCAGATAATTTTTCGCTTTTTTTAAGGGATATGTCTTTACTTTTCCCGAAATAAGTGGTATGATATATATGAAAATCTTAATATAACGGAGGAAATGTCCAATGGCAAGAAAAAAGATTTCGATGGACGGTAATACCGCCGCCGCGCACGTCTCTTATGCGTTTACGGAAGTTGCCGCCATCTACCCGATCACTCCTTCCAGCCCTATGGCTGAAATGACCGATACCTGGTCCGCAACCGGTCTCCAGAACGTGTTCGGCGAAAAGGTCAAGGTTATGGAGATGCAGTCCGAAGCCGGCGCAGCAGGTGCCGTTCACGGTTCTCTCGCATCCGGTGCTCTGACCACCACCTATACCGCATCTCAGGGTCTTCTCCTGATGATCCCCAATATGTTCAAGATGGCAGGCGAGCTTCTTCCCGCCGTCATCCACGTTTCTGCACGTAACGTAGCTTCTCACGCGCTCAATATCTTCGGTGAACACTCCGACGTATATGCGTGCCGTCAGACCGGCTTTGCTATGCTCGCAGAATCCAACCCCCAGGAGATCATGGATATCGGTCCTGTTGCTCACCTCGCAGCAATCAAGGGCAGAGTTCCTTTCCTGAACTTCTTTGACGGCTTCCGTACCTCCCACGAGATCCAGAAGATCGAGGTTTGGGACTACGAGGACCTCGAAGAGATGCTCGACAAGGACGCTGTTGCCGCTTTCCGTGCACACGCCCTCAACCCCAATCATCCCGCACTCCGCGGCTCTGCTGAAAACGGCGATATCTTCTTCCAGCACAGAGAAGCTTGTAACCCCTACTACGACGCCATCCCCGGCATCGTTGAGGATTACATGAACAAGATCAACGCTAAGATCGGCACCGATTACAAGCTCTTCAACTACTACGGCGCAGCTGATGCTGACCGTGTTATCGTTGCTATGGGCTCCGTTTGCGACACCGTTGAAGAAGTCGTTGACTACCTCAACGCAAAGGGCGAGAAGGTCGGCCTTATCAAGGTTCGTCTTTACAGACCCTTCGTTGCAGCTAAGCTCATCGAGGCTCTCCCCGAGACCGTTACCAAGGTTGCTGTTCTCGACAGAACCAAGGAACCCGGCGCACTCGGCGAGCCCCTCTACCTTGACGTTGTTACCTCCCTCGCACAGGGCGGCGTAAAGGCTACCGTTGTCGGCGGTCGTTACGGTCTCGGCTCCAAGGATACCACCCCTGCTTCCATCTTCGCGGTTTATGAGAACCTCGCAAAGGATGCTCCCAAGAACGGCTTCACCATCGGCATTGTCGATGACGTTACCGGTCACTCCCTCGAAGAGAAGCACGCTCCCGATACCACCGCTGCAGGCACCATCTCCTGCAAGTTCTGGGGTCTCGGCGGCGACGGTACCGTTGGTGCAAACAAGAACTCCATCAAGATCATCGGTGACCACACCGATAAGTTCATTCAGGCATACTTCCAGTATGACTCCAAGAAGACCGGCGGTGTAACCATTTCTCACCTCCGCTTCGGCGACGCTCCCATCAAGTCTACCTATTATATCACCAAGGCAGACTTCGTTGCTTGTCATACTCCCTCTTATATGCTCAAGGGCTACAAGATCGTCAATGACGTTAAGCCCGGCGGTACGTTCCTTCTCAACTGCCAGTGGACTGTGGACGAGCTCGACTCTATCCTCCCTGCAGAGGTTAAGAGCTATATCGCTAACAACAATATCAACTTCTATATCGTAAACGCGATCGACAAGGCTCGCGAGATCGGTATGGGCAAGAGAACCAACACCATTCTTCAGTCCGCATTCTTCAAGCTGGCAGAGATCATGCCCATCACTGAAGCTGTTGACTACATGAAGTATATGGCTAAGAAGTCCTACCTCAAGAAGGGCGAGGCCGTTGTAGAGATGAACTACAAGGCAATCGACGCCGGTGTTGACGCTCTCGTTAAGGTTGACGTTCCCGAGGCTTGGAAAACTGCGGTCAACACCGTAGCTGAGAAGCCCGCAGAAGGCAAGAGAGCTGATCTCGTTGACTTCGTAAACAACATCGTTATCCCCGTAACCAAGATGCAGGGTGACAGCCTCCCCGTTTCCGCATTTGCAAAGATGCCTGACGGTCAGCTTCCTCAGGGCGCTGCTGCATACGAGAAGCGCGGCGTAGCCGTTGACGTTCCCGTATGGCACGCAGAAAACTGCATCCAGTGTAACAACTGTGCGTTCGTATGTCCTCACGCGGCTATCCGTCCCTTCGCTATGACCGAAGAAGAGGCTGCAAACGCTCCCGCAGTTACCAAGTTCGCTGCTAAGCCCGTTATCAAGACCAACTACAAGTTCACCATGGCGATCTCTCCCCTCGACTGTATGGGTTGTACGCTCTGCGTAAAGGCTTGTCCCGTTACCGCTAAGGCGCTCAAGGACGGTAAGCCCGAGAAGCAGGCGATCGAAATGGTATCTCTCGAAACCCAGAGAGAGCAGCAGGCTGCATTCGACTATGCAGTTGCAAACGT
>JAFTIJ010000151.1 GCA_017456965.1 Clostridia bacterium | reverse complement strand
TAAGATAACCCTACTTTTGTTATTATAACATACCATGTTTGCGAATTGCAATGATTTTTCTAAAAAAAAAGAAAAATTTTTGTGAATTCCACAAGCGTTTTTTGGGATCCTTCCGCTTTTCGCGTTCATGTTTGCTGAGGTGCCTTGTAGGGCTCGCCGCGCTTGCCGAAAATTCCCTCGCCGACACGGATGATATCCGAGCCGTTTTCGAGCGCCTGACGGAAGCTGCCCGACATACCCATCGAGAGCAGGGGCTTTTCGTCAGAGGGGAATTTTTGGCGGAAGACGGTTTTTGCAAGCGTTGCCATTTCGGAGAAATAGCGATTGTAATCCTCTTTGTTTTCACAGATGGGGGCGATCGTCATGAGGCCCTTCGGAACGAGAGCATCGTAACGGGTGAGCGCGTCGCAGAAGTCTGCGAGTGCCTCGGGGAAAATGCCGCCCTTGGACGGCTCGCGTCCGATATTGATCTCGATCAGCACGGGCATACGGATGCCGTGCTTCTTTGCCTGACGGTCGATCTCGGCGGCAAGTGACTCGCTGTCGAGCGACTCGATCATATCGACCTTGTCGATGATATACTTGACCTTGTTTTTCTGGAGTGAGCCGATGAAGTGGAGCTCCGCGCTACGGTCGAGATCGCCGTAGTGCGCCAAGAGCTCCTGTACGCGATTCTCGCCGACAAGGTCAATGCCGCACTCGCGGATGGCGAAGTTGATCTCCTCGGGTGTTCTCGTTTTGATGACGGCCATGACGCGCACGTGAGGATGCGTTTGCAACTCGGTGCGGATGCGTCCGATATTCGTTCGGATCGCCGTAAATTGTTCTTCTTGCATGATTGGCGTCCTTTCTTACGTTACTATTGCATGAATTTTCCCTCGGAGAGATCTTTTTCTCCGAGTATAATGAGATCGTTGAGCTTGAGCGGCGGGAATACGGAGGTCTCGCCCGGTTTGTCCGAGACGATAAAATATCCGTTTTGCTCCCAGAGGATCTCGATCTCGCGCAGATATGCGCTACCCTCCTTAAAGACGTACACGCAGGTGACGCCGTTTTTGACGCGGACGGTCTCTGCGGGGACGCGATAGCCCGTGTACTCTGCGCGCGCGGCCTCCATGCGCTGACAGCGTGTGATATCGAAATCGCGCGGCAGGGATGCGGAGAAGAATACGAGCAGAGCCTCGCTCTCTCCGACCTCGCGGGAGACGAGCTTCATGGGGATGGTCTCGGAGTAGCCGTTGTCGATAAAGAGACACTCGTAGGTCTTGCCGACGGTAAAGCCCTCGGCGCTTTGGGCAGAGGTCTTGGTGGCGTAGTACCACTCGGAGCTCGTTAACAGCGTACCGACGGCACCCGAGGAGACGGAGGGCGGGGTCGAGATCAGCGCGTCAAAGCCCGAGAGCGTCAGCCCCTTGGCAAGCTCGGCGCGAAGGATGGACTCATAGCCGTCTGTGCCCGCGTAAAAGTAGCCCGAGCGCGGCGTGCTGACGGTGCCGATCGGCGTACCGAGCGACAGCAGCAGAGAGGAGAGCTCCGCTTCGAGTACCGTGATCTCCGCGTCGTAATTCGTTTTGCCGCTGATCAGGAGGTCGCGCTTTGCCATCAGGACGAGGAGCTCGTCCCCGAGTGCACCCGCCGCCGCAGTATCGCCCGAGGCATTTTTCTCGGAGATGGTGAAGCTGAGGCGGTCGATCCTCTCGGAGATCTCCTCCTCGCTGAGTCTGCCGAGTGAGGAGCTGCGGCGCAGGATCTCGATCTGCTTGCGGTAGGAGGCGACCTTATCCTTCAGTGCGTCGTTTGCATACTGATAGACGTCGGCGACGACCTTGTTTGCGCCGACCTTCTCCCCGTCGTAGTAGCGGTAGCGGCACATCCCCGGGACGGTGTGGGCATAGAGCACGGTCTCCTCGCGGAGAATATAGCCCGTAAAGACAGCGGTGTCCTCTGCCGTATAGGGGCGGACGGTGAAGAGGGAGACGTCCTTTTTGAAATTTTTTCCGATGTGATAGCCCAAATAGACCGCGCAAAGGACCGCAAGCGCGGCGATAAGAAGGCGTTTCTGCGTTTTTGACATGGAGAGCTTACTCCTCATTTTTATTTCCCGAGAGATCGGGTGTCGGTGCGGTGACGTATTCTCCAAAGTCTTTTTCAATGAGTGCGAAGGCGGCCTCGGTCAGCCCGTCCGTATCCGCGTAGGCGTCGGGAGAGAGCCAATGCACGGCGGGATTGCGTCTGAGCCACGTCAGCTGGCGCTTGGCGTATCTGCGCGTGGCGAGCTTGATCGCGTCGGCGGCGGTCTCTTTTGTGTCCGTGCCGTTAAAATAGCCGAGGAGCTCCTTGTAGCCGATGGCGCCGCCCGCGGTGCTGTCGGGGGTCAGAAGCCCGTCGTCGAAGAGCGCGCGCGCCTCCTCGATGAGCCCCGTCTCCATCATCTGATCCACGCGCCGTCCGATACGCTCGTAGAGCACGTCCCGATCCCGATAGTCGAGGGCGATCACGAGAGAATGATAGGGGGAGTCGCCCTCGATTGCCTTTTTGTCCCACGCGGTCTTGGTCATGCCCGAGAAGCGGCAGATCTCAAGGGCGCGGATCACGCGCTTGACGTTATTCGGATGGATGGCGTCGGCGGCGGTGGGGTCGCACGCGCGAAGCTCGTCGTGCAGAGCCTGTACCCCCTCCGCCTCTACACGCGCGGCAAGCGCCTCTCGGTAGGCGGGGTCTGTTTGGAGCTCACCGAAATCAACGCCACGCAAAACGGAGTCAAGATAGAGGCCTGTCCCACCGCAAAGCACGGGGAGCTTGCCTCTTTGATATACGTCTGCGATAACGTCGGCGGCGCGCACGGAGAAGTCGGCGGCGGAGAAGCTCTCGTCGGGATCGCAGATGTCGATCAGATGGTGCGGGATCTCCGCCATCTCCTTGTGCGTGGGCTTGGCGGTGCCGATATCCATACGGCGGTAGATCTGCATGGAGTCGCACGAGATGAGCTCGCCGCCGTAGCGCTTACAGATGGCAAGCGCCAAGGCACTCTTGCCGCTCGCCGTCGGTCCCTGTACCGCGATCACGGGGATTTTGTGTTTCGTCATGGGATCACTCTTTCTTATTCTATCAGCATCGCATCCCCGAAGGAGAAAAATCTGTATTTCTCCTCCACGGCGGTGCGGTATGCGTTCATGATGATATCTCTGTCGGAGAAGGCGGAGATGAGCATGATGAGCGTGCTCTCGGGGAGGTGGAAGTTGGTGATGAGGGCGTCGACCGCCTTGAAGCGGTAGCCGGGATAGATGAAAATGCCCGTGTCGTCGCACATGGCGTGTACGGTGCCGCTCTCATCGGACGCGCTCTCCAGCGTTCTGCAGGCGGTGGTGCCGACGGCGATGATCCTGCCGCCGTTTTTACGCGCCCGATTGATCTTCTCGGCGCTCTCCTCGGTTACGGTGAAAAATTCGCTGTGCATGACGTGGTCGGTGATATTCTCCGCCTTGACGGGGCGGAAGGTGCCGAGACCGACGTGGAGCATGACGGGGGCGATGGTGACGCCCATCGCCTCGATCTTTTGAAGGAGCTCTTTGGTAAAGTGGAGCCCTGCGGTGGGGGCGGCGGCAGAGCCCTCCTCACGCGCGTAGACGGTCTGATAGTCCTCATTGCGCTTGAGCTCCTCGGTGATGTAGGGGGGCAGAGGCATTCTGCCGATCTCGTCGAGGATGGCGTAGAGATTGCGTCCCGTAGTTCTGTCGTAATCAAACTCGACGATGCGGTTGCCGTCCTCGGTGACCTCGCACACGGTCGCGCGCAGAAGTCCGTCGCCGAAGTGGACGACCGCGCCCTCCTTCAGGCGTCGGCCGGGGCGCACGATGGTCTCCCAGCGGTCGAGCGCGCGCTGGCGCAGGAGCAGAAACTCGCACTCCGCGCCTTCCTGACCGTCGGCGTGTACCTTTTTGCCGTAGATACGCGCGGGGATGACCTTGGAGTCGTTGACGACGAGGACGTCGCCGGGGCGCAGATATTCCGTGACGTTGCGGAAGATTCGGTGAGCGATCTCGCCCGTCTTGCGGTCGAGCACCATGAGACGCGCCTCGTCGCGCTTCTCGGTCGGGTGCTGTGCGATCAGCTCCTCGGGCAGATCGTAGTAAAAGTCTGCGGTTTTGAGATTGGTCTGGGTAAGCTCGTTTCGGATCATCGTTTTATTCTCTCTTTCATGCGTTCGCGGCCTTTTCCTTCAGCTTGCCGTAGAATTCCGTGAGGTCATCCTCGATCTCGTGGATGCCGTCGGCAAGGGACGCCCATTCTGTCCAGAAGGCACGGTAGGTGCGCGTCATCATCAGCTCCGTGAAGGCGGCAAGGCGGCGGTTGCGGTCGTCGGCGAGACGAAGCTCCTCCTCGTCCTGCAGCGCCTGTACCTCCTCCTCGGACTCGGCGGCGTCGAGCATCTCGCGGTTCGTCTGCTCTGCGCAGAGATCCTCCGCGATCTCCTCCTCGGTCTTGAAGCGCTTGACGTTGATGAGCGCACGGCTGACGTAGCCCGCGTCAAAGCACTTGGCGGGGTCCGCCTGATAGGGTGCGTAGAGATGCTGTGCCTCGTTCTCCTTCTGGCTGAAGATCAGCTCCAGCTCGTAGCCGAGCGCGGCGAAGTCGTCGCGCTTCTGTTCGCAGAGCGCCGTGATGTCGCGGATCAGCGTCTGCTCGGTCTCGTAGATCTTTTCATCGGTGATTTTCTTGCGTTTGATTTCCATAATAAATACCTTACCTCTCGTTTTGATTCGTGTGATTAGCCCCGTTGTATGAAATCCTGTGAAATATTTTTTGTAAGTTCATAAAAAAATGTTGAAAAAATCAAATTTTAGGTATACAATAGAAGAGTACAGAAGTTTTGTGAAATTCGGAAAGGAAGATGACACATGCCGGCTTATTCAAACGATCCCACCATGAACCAGACGATGACCTTTGCCCTTGGAAGCGAAAAGGAACGACAGAACCGACTGATCCTACAGGAGGTGTACGCCGCGCTTCTTGAGAAAGGATACAATCCCATCAATCAGCTCGTTGGATATATCCTTTCCGAGGACCCGACCTATATTACCAACCATCGCAACGCCAGAGGGCTGATCCGTAAGATCGACCGTGACGAGCTGCTCGGCAGTATGCTTCGCGAATATCTCCATATCTGAGGCGTTTCTCTTCTTACTATTATAATAGATAGAAAAGAAAAATGCAATTCTTTTTTTGAAATTCCGGGAATTGTCGTGCGCGGTATTTTGACAGCGCGCGATCCCGACGGCGGGCTGTCCGATTCCCTCGGACGGCCCGCTTGCGTCTTTTGGCAGACAATCGGAAAAAGTGTGAAAAGTATTTGAAAAATTGTATAACCCCTTTGCAATTTTGAAAAAAGTATGATATGATAAAAGAGTAAAAACGTGTCTTAGCGCCTATGCGGGACAGGGAAGGGGCAAGCAATGCCGAATCTAACCGAAAAAGAAAAAGAAATGTATCAGTATCTCTGTAAGGTCATAGAGGAGAACGGCTATGCACCGTCCGTGCGGGATATCCAGAATGCGCTGGGTATCAAGAGCACGGCGACGGTCCACTCCTATCTGAACAGACTCGAAGATAAGGGCTATATTCAAAAGGAGCAGGGCAAGAGCCGCACATTGCGCATCGGTGCGGAGAGCGCACCCTCATCGTCACTGCGCGTGCCGCTGATCGGTCAGGTGGCGGCGGGCGTGCCGATCCTCGCGGAGCAGAACTATGAGGGCTACGTGGATTTCTGCCCGGGCAGAGGCTTTTCCGGAGGGGAGCTCTTTGCGCTGAGGATCAAGGGCGAGAGCATGATCGAGGCGGGCATTATGAACGGGGACACCGTGATCGTCAACCGCACGAGCTACGTGGAGAACGGCGATATCGCCGTCGTGCTGATCGACGACGAGGCAACGGTCAAGACCTTTTACCGTGAGAACGGGATGTTCCGACTTCAGCCCGAGAACCGCACCATGGAGCCGATCATGACCAAGGAGGTCTACATTCTGGGAAAGGTGATCGCGAATATTCGCTACTATTGATCATGGATATGAATATGGAATTGCTGTGCTCCACGGGTACGCTCGTGGGCAGGGCGAATGGGTACGATCACACGCTGATCGTAAAGCATCATAAGGAGATCGAGGCCGACGGCTTTGAGCTGATGTTCGTTTCCGCCTTTTACGATAAAATGCATGAGGTTGCAAGAGATCTCATGCGCGGCGACGTCGGCGTCCGCACGATCCACTTTGAAAAGGATATTACGGCTCTGCTCGGTCTATACGGCAAGGAGGAGCGCAAGGAGGGTCTGCGCCGCTTTACCAAAAACGTACAGCTCGGCGAGATGCTCGGCGCGGATAAGGCGGTCTACCATCTCTGGGACGGCAGATTTTCACCCGAGCAGATCGGGCGCGGCATCGCACTCCTGGAGACGCTCTACGAGATCGCCGACCGGCACGGCATGGAGCTCCTGGTCGAGAATATCCCCTCGCGCGTACCGTCACCGTATGAGAACGTCGAGACCGTCGCGGCGAGATACCCCGACGCCTGCTTTACCTTCGATACCCGCCATGCGCACGTGATGGGGCAGATCGAGACCTTTTTTGCAAGCCCCCTCTGGCATGACCGCATCAGTCATCTCCACGTCAGCGATTATACGGGCGAGACGGTGCCCGGGCTGTGGGGGGTGACGCGCCCGATCCTGCACCCCGGGGAGGGCGTCATTGATTTTGACGCGCTGTTTGACGCGATGCCGCCCTGCGTGGCGGATACGGTGACGCTGGAGTCCCCCGTCGTCGCTCCCGACGGCTCGGTCGATATCCCGCGCCTGAACCGCACGCTCCGATATCTTACGAGAAAACTTTTTTGTGAAAAAAGTTTTTCGTGAAAAAAGTTTTTCACAGATATCGGAAATAAAACGGAAAAAAGGTTGCAATATTCAAAAAAATATGTTATAATATCGTGTAAATGCTTTGAATGCAGAAAGGACTTGTAAATTTTATGAAGAAATTACTTTGCCTTGCGCTCGTTCTTGCCCTGTGTGTTTCCGTGTTTGCCGGCTGCGGTAAATTCGACGTGACCAAGGAGGACCTTGGTTCCTACGTAACGCTGGGTAATATCGATGAGATCCAGTACAGTGAGCTTGTAAAGTTCTACAACGTACGCCGTGCACGTGTGGCGGCTGAATCGCCTACCTTCTATATCAACGCCGGCTACAACATCGGCTTTGCCGTTACCTCTGAGATCGTAAACGAGGACGGTACGACCACCGCGCTCGCAGATTGGACGCGCAACAGCGATACCGATTACGTCAAAAACTACGACGCATTCCGCTACGATACCAATGTCGTCTTTGACAGCGCACTGATGTGCCTGACCACGGATACCACCGTGTCGGTTGCTACGCCCCGACTGATCCGCATCGGCGAGGCCTTCAGCTTCACCATGCCGATCCCCGAGACCTGCGAGAATACCGAGGCGGCAGGCAAGACCGTGAAGTTTACGGTAACGGTCAGGGAGTATCTTCCCTCGCTCTATACTGACAGCGAGATCACTGCAAAGCTCCAGAATTTCTATAATACCTATATCGTCGAGAAGCAGATCGTTGAGGACGGCGACAGCATCCAGATCGACTTCGTCGGCAAGATCGACGGTGAGCAGTTCAAGGGCGGTACCGCCAACGACTACGTTCTGACCGTAGGCGAGGGTGCCTTTATCGCCGGCTTTGAGGAGCAGCTGATCGGTCATAAGGACGGTGAGCGCTTTGATATCACCGTGACCTTCCCCGCAGATTACGAGGACGAGACCCTTGCCGGTAAGGAAGCCGTCTTCTCCGTCAAGATCGACAAGATCGTAAGCGACGGCGAGATCATTGCGGACAATACCCCCTTTGAGAGCCTCTGGGAGCTCAAGGAGTACTATCGCGTAGAGAGCTATATCGAGTTTGCGATCGCAGACTACGTAGGCTCCGTCTCCACCCCCGTTGCTTACCCCAAGAAGCTCGTCAAGACCTTTGAGGAGATCTACGAGAGCTACGTTGCACAGGTCGTAACCGAGAAGCTCGCTCAGTTTGCTGACGAGGGCAAGAGCTATACCAAGGCTGAGGTCAAGGATATGATCTACCCCAACGGCAGCGACAAGCTCTTCATCGAGGAGAATGCAAAGTCCGCGGCTTATCACTATGTTCTGGTTCACCTGCTCCTTGCCGAGTTTGATCTGGAATACACCGATAAGGACTACAGAAAGGATCTTGCTCAGCTTGCATCCTCTCTGAGCCGTACGGCGGCAGATCTTGAGGATATGATGGGCGCGGAGATCCTCCGTATGTCCTTCATCGACGCCGTTCTTGCCGAGCACCTCATGTCGCGCATCGTCGGTGCGCCCGAGTTCCGCGCGGTTGAGACCGAGAAATGATCTTGCAGCTTTGTTTTAACGGATAGATCCGAGACAGCCGAGGCGTATGCTTCGGCTGTCTCTTTTGGCTATGAACCCCAATACGCTTATCGAAGGAGAATTTATGCTCACATTTGTTATTTGTCTGCTTGCGGGACTCGGCGCGGGGATCGGGACGGGGCTCTCGGGACTTTCTGCGGCGGCGGTGATCTCGCCGATGCTCGTCACGTTCCTGAATTTCGATCCCTATGAGGCGGTTGGCATCGCGCTTGCCTCCGACGTGCTCGCCTCTGCTATCAGCGCGTATACCTATGGCAAGCATCGGAATCTTGATATCAAAAACGGACTTGCCATGCTTGCCGCCGTCCTCGTTTTCACGGCGGTGGGAAGCTTTGTTGCCTCTCTTGTTCCGTCGTCTACCATGGGGACCTTCTCGGTCTTTATGACCTTTTTGCTCGGTGTCAAGTTCATCGTGCGTCCCGTTATGACCACGAAGGAGCGTATGCTCGAAAAAAGTGCGCGTACCCGCCTTTGGCAGTCGATCGCGTGCGGTATGCTGATCGGCTTTATCTGCGGCTTTGTGGGTGCGGGCGGCGGCATGATGATGCTTCTCGTTTTGACGAGTGTGCTCGGCTATGAATTGAAAACGGCGGTCGGCACGAGCGTATTCATCATGACGTTTACGGCGTTTACGGGGGCGCTCTCTCATTTTGTGATCGACGGCGGACTGCCGGACCTTTGGGCGCTTCTCATTTGCGTGGTCTTTACGCTTGTCGGCGCGCGCGTCGCCGCACTCTTTGCCAACCGCGCTTCACCACGCGTCATGAACCGCGCGACGGGTGTCGTCCTGACCGTGCTCGGTGCCGCGATGATTATCGTAAGACTGATAAAGTAATGCGTTATTTTCCATTTATTTTGGCTAAACTATGGAAAACGGAAAAAGAATATGATATAATAAACTACGTATCGTGATTTTCAGAAATGAATGATATATAGGATTTGGTATATACTCCGGAAAGGAATTGAATAGACAAGATATGATTACATCAGAAAGCATCAAGAAGCACACGATGCCGTGTGCGATCATGAGAAATCTTGTGGCGTTCCCCGGGATCCCCATGACCATTGATATGGACAAGGGCCCCGCAAAGCGCATTTTTGAGACGGCGGCGAAGGAGGGAACGCCCGTCTTTATCGTATGTCAGAAGGACGCTATGGACGAGGCGCTCTCGCTTGAGAATATCCACTCCGTTGGTGTCATCGCCAAGATCAAGCAGGTCGTCAAGACCCAGAGCGGCATTTTCCGCGTGGTCGTCGAGCCCCTGAAGCGCGCTGTGCTCTCGGGCTTTACCGATGAAAAGATGCTGACGGCCGAGATCTTTGAGAAGACTGTGACCGAGGAGGACGGCGAGCTTCGCGCCCGCGCCCTGCTCCGCGAGATCAAGAGCATCATGCACGACTTCTCCAAGCACGCACCGAAATTCTCCAGAGAATTCTGGCTTCTTTTCGACAGCATCCGCGATCTCGGTCAGGCGTGTGACTTTGCGGCAGAGAATCTGATCCCCGACACGGAGGATAAGCAGACGATCCTGGAGGAGTTCTCCCCCACCGCGCGCGCGTCGAAGCTGATCAATCTGCTTGAGATCGAGAAGAGCATCCTTGAGGAGCGCTCCGTGATCAAGCAGGAGGTAGACGAGCGCATGAAAAAGAATCAGCGCGACTACTATCTGCGTGAGCAGCTCAAGGTCATCCACGAGGAGCTTGGCGACGACGACGAATACGACGACGACGATCTGCGCGAGTTCGCTGAGAAATTGGAGCGCGGCAACTACCCCGAGCGGGTAAAGCAGGCCCTGCATAAGGAGATCAAGCGCCTCGCGCGTATTCCCTTTGGCTCTGCGGAGAATACCGTTTTGCGCAACTATATCGAGGTGTGTCTGGAGATCCCCTATCTCACCGCGACGGAGGAGCGCATCGACATCCCCGAGGTACAGCGTATCCTTGACGAGGACCACGACGGTCTTGACAAGGTCAAGGAGCGTATCGTGGAGTACCTCGCGGCGCTGAAGCTCAACCCCGAGCTCAAGGGACAGATCATCTGTCTCGTCGGACCTCCCGGTACGGGTAAGACCTCGATCGCGACCTCCATTGCCCGCGCGACCAACCGCAAGTTTGTCCGCGTGTCTCTCGGTGGCGTACACGACGAGGCGGAGATCCGCGGCCACAGAAAGACCTATATCGGCTCGATGCCCGGCCGTATTGTAAACGCCCTCATCGAGGCCAAGGCCAATAACCCCCTGATCCTGCTCGACGAGATCGACAAGATGGCGAGCGATATGCGCGGCGACCCCGCCTCCGCGATGCTGGAGGTGCTCGACCGTGAGCAGAACAAGACCTTCCGCGACAATTTCGTGGAGCTCCCCATCGACCTGTCAAATTGTATGTTTATCACCACGGCAAACAGTCTGGATACCATCTCCAGACCCCTGCTCGACCGTATGGAGGTCATTGAGCTCCGTGCGTATACGAGACCCGAGAAGCACGCCATCGCGCGCAATCATCTGATCCCGAAGCAGATGAAGAAGCACGGCCTGCTCTCCCGTATGTTCAAGATGGATGACGAGGCGATCTACGATCTGATCGATTGCTACACGCGCGAGGCGGGTGTGAGAAATCTTGAGAGACAGATCGAGAAATGCTGTCGCCGCGCGGCAAAGCAGATCTCCTGCGAGGAGAGAAAGTCTATCCGCGTGACGAAAAAGAACCTCTCCGTTTACGTCGGTGAGCAGAAGCTCTTGCGCGATCGCATCTCCGACGAGAATGAGGTCGGCATTGTCAACGGCATGGCGTGGACGGAGCTTGGCGGCGACCTGCTCCGCATCGAGGCGATGGCGCTGCCCGGCAGCGGTCATCTGGAGCTCACGGGCTCGCTTGGTGACGTCATGAAGGAGTCCGCAAAGGCGGCGATCAGCTACATACGCAGAGAGGCGGAGTCCCTCGGCATCTCTGCCGACTTCCATAAGACCAAGGATATTCATATCCATGTTCCCGAGGGTGCCGTGCCCAAGGACGGTCCCTCTGCGGGTGTGACGATGGTCACGGCGCTGGCAAGTGAGCTGACGGGCATTCCCGTCAGACGCGACGTCTCCATGACGGGTGAGATCACTCTTCACGGTAAGGTCATGGCGATCGGCGGTCTGAGAGAAAAGACCATGGCGGCGTACCTTGCGGGGGTCAAGACGATCCTCATTCCCAAGGAAAACGAAAAGGATCTGCACGAGATCGCCGACGAGGTGAAGCAGAACGTGGAGATCATTCCCGTATCCCGCGCAAGAGAGGCGCTTGCCATCGCGCTCGTGCGTGACCCGTATCAGAAGAAAGGAGACGAGGCTGTATGCTGAATATGCAGAACGTCGTTCTGAAGATGACGGCGGGCAGAAAGGACCAGTTCCCACGCGACGGCCACGTGCAGATCGCGCTCTCGGGTCGCTCCAATGTAGGCAAGAGCTCCCTCATCAATACCCTGCTCGGCAGAAAGAGCTTCGCACGTACGAGTGCACAGCCGGGCAAGACCATTACCATCAACTTCTACGAGGTGGATAAAAAGCTCTATCTCGTTGACCTCCCCGGCTACGGCTATGCCAGACGCTCTGCGGATTCCCGCCGCGTCTGGGCGAGCTTGACCAACGACTATCTGGTGTCGGGTACGATGCAGATGGTCTTCCAACTCATCGACCTCAAGGTCGGTCCGACAGAGGATGACTACATGATGATCGAGTGGCTGAACGCCAATCACGTTCCGTACGTCGTCGTTGCGACCAAGGCGGATAAGCTCGGCACGACGGCACGTAACGCCAACTTCGATGCTCTTGCAAGCCACCCCCTCCTGAATCCCCCCTATGCCGACGAGAAGATCCGCACGATCATGTTTTCTTCGCAAAGCGGCATGGGCAAAAACGAGCTCCTTTCGATCCTCTCGGAGCTCGCACAAAATTAAATTCCAAAGAAAGCAGAGATATACTTATGTTTGATCCCAATCAATTGGTTGTTATTTTGCTTTCCATCCCGGGCGTTTTCCTTGCGCTTTCCGTTCACGAATGTGCGCACGGCTATATGTCATGGCGTCTGGGCGACCCCACGGCGAGAAATCTCGGCAGACTCACGCTGAACCCGATCAAGCATATCGACCCGATCGGTCTTATTTGCATGATCCTCTTCCGCTTCGGCTGGGCAAAGCCTGTGCCGATCAACGCGCGCTACTATAAGAAGCCGCGCCGCGATATGGTGCTGGTGGCCGCGGCGGGTCCCGTCTCCAATCTGCTGATGAGCCTCGTCGCCGTCGTGATGCTCCATCTCGTCTACCTTTTGTATTCCTTAAAGACGGGGGCGGCATCCTTCTATATGCTTTGGTACGGTGCGATGACCGTCACCCCCTTTGATATGGACGGTGTGACGAAATTCGTCTTTCTCCTGTTTATTTTCCTCCAGCAGTTTGCCATGCTGAACGTAAGTCTTGCCGTATTCAATCTCATTCCGATCCCCCCCTTGGATGGGTCGAAGATCATATATATGTTTCTCCCCACGAAGGCGTATTTCAGTATCGTACGCTATGAGAACGTGATCCGCATCGTGTTCTTTGCGCTCTTGTTTTTCGGTGCGCTGGACGGCTTCCTCGGGGACGCGTCGATCTGGCTTTTGAATAAGATCATCTATCTTGTCGAGCTGCTTCCGTTTTTCCGCTTTTAGAGACGGAGGCGATGCCTGTGGAACAGCTTGTTTTCAAAATGGAGGTCTACGAGGGGCCGCTCGATCTCTTGCTCTCGTTGATCGCCAAAAATAAAATGGATATCCGCGACATCCGCATCTCCGTCATTTTCGATCAATATATGGCGTACGTGGAGGCGGCAAAGCGGATGGATATGGAGCTTGCGGGTGAGTTCATCACGATGGCATCGGAATTGATGTACATCAAGAGCCGTATGCTCCTGCCAAAATCCGAAACACAGGAGGACCCCCGCGCAGAGCTCGTCCGCGTGCTCATGGAATATAAGACCGTCAAGGCGGTCGCGGGGTGGCTCTCGGAGCGGGAGTCGGATTTTGCGGGGCGCTTCCAAAAGGATACCGACGAGCTTGCCCCCGATACGGTGCTCTCGGATATGGACGCGGCGCTGTTAAGGCGCGCGTTGGAGCGGCTCTTACTCCGCATGGGCGAGCGCGCACGCATCGAGGAGGTAAGCCCCGTGGAGCGCATCGTACCCTTGGTGCGGAAAAAGGTCGTGCCCGTCTCGGAGAAGCTTATCTCCGTCCTGCGTTTTCTGTATCGCAGACGCTCGGCGCATTTTGACGAGCTCTTTGACGGCGCGACGAGCCGCTCGGAGATCGTGGCGATCTTTTACGCCGTCCTTGAGCTGTTGAAATCGGGGCGCATCACCCTGAGACGGACGGACGGCGATATCACGGACTCCAATATCATTCTGAATTTCAATATGACGCATCAGCGAGACGAAACGGAGGTGACAGAGGATGCTTGATGAAAAGCTCGTAACGGACGAGGAGGCCAAGCGGATCATGGAGGCGGTGCTCTTTGCCGCAGGCTACCCGCTGACCTTTGACGCCCTCGCTGAGATCATCGGCATCACGCGCGAGGACGCAGAGCGTCTGGCGCGATCGTATGCGGCGGAGTACGATGCCTCGGGCTTGCCGAGGGGCATCCAGCTTCTGATCCTCGGCGGCGCGTGTCAGCTCGTCACCAAGGAGGTCTTCGCTCCCTACGTCAAATCCGCTCTGGGTGTCAGGAGCGGTGGCAATCTCTCCAAGGCGTCTCTTGAGACGCTGGCGATCATTGCCTACAATCAACCCGTGACACGTGCGTACATTGATCAGGTGCGCGGCGTTGACAGCGCCCACTCTGTCGGTGTACTCTTGGAGCACGAGCTGATCGAGGAGCAGGGACGTATGGACGTCCCCGGCAGACCGAGGCTTTACGGCACGACGGAAAATTTCCTGCGTGTGTTCGGTCTCTCGTCGATCACCGAGCTTCCCCCGCTGACCGCGGCAGGAGGTGACGCATGACAGCACTTTACATCATTCTCGGCATCCTTGCCTTTTTCTTCATCCTGTTTTCGATCCCTGTTCACGTGGTCGCAAGCGTGAATACGGAGGTGAAGCTCTGGATCCGATTCCTTTTCGTCAAGATCCCGATCTTCCCGAGGAAAAAGAAACCGAAAAAGCAAGGTAAACAAACATCGGAGCCGAAGCCCAAAAAAGAAAAAACCAAAAAGAAAAAAGAGACTGCCAAAACGGAGGGCGGACCAAAAAAGAAAAAATCCGTCCACGATATCGTGGGGCTGGTCAAGCTCCTTTTGAAGATCGTCGCGGCAGTTTTGCGTAAGTTCCCGCGCCATTTCGGCGTGACGATCCACGCGTACGAGATCTCCATTGCGACGGGAGACGCCGCCAAGACGGCGATCGCCTACGGTGCGGTCACGGGTCTGTCGGCCAATCTTTTCCGTGCGTTGAGGAAGGCGACGCGCTTCCGCATCAAGCGTAAGGCGCCCGTCAACGTCTATACAGACTTCGTCGGAACCAAGCCGAGAGCCAATATCTGTATTGACCTCAATCTTACGATCAACGACGTCCTTAGCATGGCGATGGCGGCGGGTCTGGCATTCGTCAAGCATAAGATGCAGACGCCGAAGGACGCGCCCGCAGAGGATGCGTCCGAGAAAGCAGAGGGTGCGCCTGCAAACGCAGAGAATGCACCCGAAACGGCGGACGCGGCCAATACGCCCGCGCCCGAAACAAAAGCGCCTACGGCAGAAGAAACGTCCCAAAACGAAAATACCTGACGAAAGTCAGAAAGGATAATGGATATGGAAAATCAGAAACAAACGCAGAAAAATAAGATCAGTGAGCTGATCGAATCGTCTCTTGAGAGCATCCGCAGCATCGTCGACTCCGGCACCGTCATCGGCGCCCCCATCAATACGCCGCAGGGCACGACGATCATCCCCGTTTCCAAGGTCTCTATGGGCTTTGCGGGCGGCGGTAACGACTTTACGGGCAAGACCGGCGGCGACGGCAAAAACAGCTTCAGCGGCGGCGGCGGTACGGGTATCACCGTGACCCCCACGGCATTCCTCATCGTATCGGCTGAGGGGGAAATCGAGCTTCTGAACGTCGCCAATCCCACGAATCTCGGTGGCACGGTCGGCTCCGCCGTTGACAATCTGGTCGATAAGGCTCCCGATCTGCTTGACAAGCTCAAGGGTATTCTCGGCTCCAAGAAGAAAAAGAAGGGTGCCGCCGAAACGGCAACCGACGTCGCGGCAGACGCGATGGGCGCGGCCGCAGGCGCCGACAAGGCATAATAAGGTATAGAAATATATACTCCCTCATATGTATACGGTGAGAAACTATCATAACGTATGGGGGAAATGATGAAAAAAACGCATTTTCTGTGCTTGCTGACCTTCTGTCTTGTATTTTTGTTGCCGACACCCGTGTCGGCAGTGCCCGCGATCGGTGCGCGCAGTGCCGTCCTGATCGACGCCGCAAGCGGCACCGTGCTTTACGGCAAAAACGAAAACATGAGACGCGGCATGGCGAGCACGACCAAGATCATGACGGCGCTCATCACGCTTGAACGGATACCGACGGACACGGTCGTGTCCGTCGCGCCCGAGGCGTGCGGCATAGAGGGCTCGTCGGTCTATCTCACCCCGGGTGAGCAGATCACGGTCGAGTCGCTCCTGTACGCGCTGATGCTGCAGAGCGCAAACGACGCGGCAGAGGCGCTTGCGTACGCCGTGGCGGGCAGTCGAGAGGCATTTGTTGCACTCATGAACGAAAAGGCGCTCTCTCTGGGACTGACGGATACGCACTTTGAGAATCCGCACGGTCTCGACGGAGAGCATCATTATACGACCGCGTATGAGCTGGCACTCCTTGCCGCCCACGCGCTGAAAAACGACGTCTTTTGCGAGATCGTCTCCACGAAACGGTGTGAGATCCCGCTGGCAAATGGCGAGGCGACACGCCTGCTGATCAATCACAACCGACTTTTGCGCGAGTACGACGATATTATCGGTGTCAAAACGGGCTACACCCGCGCTTGCGGCAGAACGCTCGTTTCTGCGGCGGAGCGGGACGGCGTGCGCCTTGTCTGCGTCACGCTGGACGACGGCAATGATTGGGCAGACCATCGGGCAATGCTGGACTACGGCTTCTCACTTTATGAGGAGCGCCTGCTTGCCGCGGCGGGGGATTTCTCCTTTTCCGTGCCTGTTTGCGGAGGCGTCGGGGCATCGGTTACCGTCAGCAATCCGCACGCGCTCTCGGTAATGCTCCCGAGGACGGATACGGAGATCTCCGTCGTGACGGAGCTCCCGCGGTTTTTGTACGGCGGCGTACGGGCGGGGCAGACTGTCGGCATGGTCCGCTTTTATCTTGACGGCACGGAGCTTGGCGCGGTCACGCTCGTGGCAGAGCAGGACGTGGAGGTCTTGCGGGTGGAGAAGCGTTTTTTGAAACGATTGATCGATTTTATTTTTCAACAGTTTACATAAGATAAGAGAACCGTGCTACGGCACGGCGGGAGGGCTTCTTTTATGGAAGAAATTCGTCTACAAAAATATCTTTCCGAGCAGGGCGTTTTGTCCAGACGCGCCGCCGAGGAGGAGATCCGCAAGGGTAAGATCAAGGTCAACGGCGTGGTTGCGGAGATCGGTATGAAGATCGACCCCACGCGCGATAAGGTCGAGTATGGCGGCCGCCGTGTCGGTGCGGAGAGCGGACGCAACGTGCGCAAGGTATATATCATGCTCAATAAGCCCGTCGGCTACGTCACGACGATGAGCGACGAGCTTGGTCGCCGTTGCGTGGCGGAGCTCGTGCAGGACGTCGGCGTACGCGTATATCCCATCGGCAGATTGGACCTGGAGTCGGAGGGTCTGCTGCTTTTTACCAACGACGGCGCTCTTGCCAACCGTCTGATGCACCCCCGCTACCATAAGCCCAAGGTCTATCACGTGAAGATCCGCGGGGAGGTGGAGGCGGAGAAGGTCACGCGTCTTTCCCGCCCGATGGTGATCGACGGCTACGAGACCAAGCCCGCCGAGGTCAGCATCGTGACGAGAAAGCAGGAGTTTACCGTCCTCTCCGTGACGCTCCACGAGGGACGCAACCGACAGATCCGTAAGATGTGTGAGCAGCTCGACCTTCATATCCTCACACTCAAGCGTATCTCCATCGGTGACGTCAAGCTCGGTAATCTGCCCATCGGTGCGTGGCGGCATCTCACGCGCGCGCAGGTGGAATCCTTGAAAAACTGAGGAGGAAAACGCTATGCTGGAGATCAAGCCTATCTTTGAGAAATCGGCGCAGAAGGCGCTTTGTGAGCTTTGCGGTGCGGTATACCGTGCGGATGCGCTCGCGTATTCCGCATATGATAACGGCGCGCCCGTCGGGATCGCACAGTTCCGTATCATGGAGGACGCGGGGCACGTATATGACCTTTGCAATACCGTCGGGACGGACGATCTGGAGGCGCTCATCATTATGGGACGTGCTACCCTGAATTTTATCGACCTGTGCGGCATTCATCAGGCGTACTTTGAGGGTAAGGACACCCGCGGCGCCCGTGCGATCGGCTTCCGTGAGAGGGACGGTGTGCTTTGGGTATCTATGGAGGGGATGTTCGACAGCCCCTGCAAAAATCACCGTGCCGAGCAGTAGAATTGCAAAAAAACAGTTTACAAACGGAAAACAATTTGTTATAATATAGTAGATATAGAAGAAAGTAAATTCGATAAATCGGAGGACTAACAGTGATAATTCAGTTGGAAGAGGCCAAAAGAACGCTCCTTGGCATGAGGGATGACGTAAAGGAACTGGCCTCGGCTTTAAAGATCGATCAGATCAAAAACGACGCGGAGGAGCTGGAGCAGAAGACGCTCGTCCCTGATTTCTGGGACAACGCGGAGACTTCCGGCAAGATTCTGCGAGAGCTCAAGCAGATCAAGGATACGCTTGAGGAATACGAGGAGCTCAGCACTGCTCTGGAGGATGCCATCACGCTTGCGGACATGGGCATTGAGGAAAACGATGAGAGCGTCGTTGAGGAGGTCACCGCAGAGGTGGAGCGCCTCCTTGCCATTGAGGAAAAGATGCGTCTGGAGACCCTGCTCTCCGGTGAATACGACTCCTGTAACGCCATTGTATCTCTGCACCCCGGTGCGGGCGGTACGGAGGCACAGGATTGGGCTATGATGCTTTACCGTATGTATACCCGTTGGGCGGAGCAGCACGGCTTCGTCGTGAAGCTGATCGAGTGGCTTGACGGCGATGAGGCGGGCATCAAGAGCGCGACCATCACGGTCGAGGGCGCACACGCCTACGGCTTTTTGAAGAGCGAGCACGGCGTTCACCGTCTGGTGCGCGTATCTCCCTTTGACGCTTCGGGCAGAAGACAGACCTCCTTTGCCTCCGTCGAGATCACACCCGAGCTCGATGACAGCGCGGATATCGAGATCCGTGAGGAGGATATCGAGGTTACCGCACACCGTTCCAGCGGTGCGGGCGGTCAGCACATCAATAAGACGGACTCTGCGATCCGTATCGTCCACAAGCCCACGGGCATCGTCGTCGGCTGTCAGACGGAGAGAAGCCAGCTCCAGAATAAGGAGACGGCACTCCGTATGCTGAAGAGTAAGCTCGCGGAGATCAAGGCGCGCGAGAATCTCGACCGTATCGAGGACATCCGCGGTGAGAAGGCAAGAATCGAGTGGGGCTCTCAGATCCGCTCCTATGTCTTCATGCCCTACACGCTTGCCAAGGATACCCGTACCGGCTATGAGGTCAGCGATATCGACAAGGTCATGGACGGCGAGATCGACGGCTTCATCAACGCGTATCTGAAGAGTCTTGCGTAAATCATGTGATAACGCGGCGCGGTTTACGCCGCACCGTGTTAAAATAAAAACTCAAGAATGAGAAAGGGGATTTCATCATGTTCAAGAAAACTAAGCTCTACGTTGGCGTATCGCTCGTGGGTCAGGCTATTTGCGCAGTATTCATGTTCTTCGTTCTTCTCGGCAAGAAGAAGAGCGTGGCAGGTGCTTTCCTTGCTCTGGCTGCGATCAGCGGCGCTGCAGGTGGCTACCTCCTTTACGACTGCAAGCAGGAAGAGGAGCTCTCCTTCGGTTGCGTAGGCTGTGACGATGAAGAGTGTGACTGCTGTGAATTCGGTTGTGAGGACGACCTCGACGGCGATCTTCTCGACACCGAGGAAACGACCGACGCAGAATAATCGCAAAACCGACATCTTGTGAAAACAAAAAAGACGAAGAGCATAAGCTCCTCGTCTTTTTTCTATACAAGCTTAGGGTAGCAAAAGGGAAGCGACGTGTCTCCTTTGCAATTAGGTCATAAACGCCGAAGTGGAATTTTCAATCCTGCTTTGTCGACAAACGAAATCGGCATACCTTTTGCAAGGTATGCCGATAATTGTCAGCTATGTAGAGAGATCAGCGTCTGCCCTTTCTGAGGATCGCCATGATGTCCTGAAAGTCATCGTCGGAGATCAGGTTGTTGCCGTTCTCGGGCTTGATTGCGGGCTGAGCGGGCTGTACGGGCTGAGCAGGCTGAACGGGCTGCTGGTAGCTGTAGCCGGTGTAAGCGGTCTGGGGCTGATACTGAGCAGTGGATCTCTGCTGAGGCTGCTGGACGGTCTGAGGCTGCTGGACGGTCTGAGGCTGCTGAACGGTCTTCTCCTCGGACTGGAAGCCGGTAGCGATAACGGTGATCTTGATGGTGTCCTCAAGAGCGTTGTCGAATGCGGCACCCCAGATGATGTTTGCGTCGGGATGCGCTTCGTTAGAGATCATCGCGGATGCGGTCTCAACCTCGTCAAGGCTGATGTCGGGGGAAGCGGTGATGTTGATCAGGATACCGGTAGCGCCTGCGATGCTGGTTTCGAGCAGAGGGCTCGTTACAGCCATCTTAGCGGCAACCTCTGCCTTGTCGCGGCCGGAGCCGGTACCAACACCCATGTGTGCGTAGCCTGCGTCACGCATAACGGAAGATACGTCTGCGAAGTCGAGGTTGACGATACCGGGGATGTTGATGAGGTCAGAGATACTCTGTACACCGCGACGGAGAACGTCGTCGGCGTGCTCAAATGCGTTGGAAAGGGTGATTCTGTTCTCGGAGATCTGCTTCAGACGCTCGTTGGGGATAACAACGAGTGCGTCAACGTACTCGCGGAGCTCTGCGATGCCGGCCTCTGCCTGGAGCATACGCTTCTTGCCCTCAAAGGAGAAGGGCTTGGTAACGATACCGATGGTGAGGATCTTCTCCTCCTTGGCGATCTTGGCAACGACGGGAGCTGCACCGGTACCGGTACCGCCGCCCATACCTGCGGTGATGAATACCATGTCCGCGCCGCGGATGATATCCTTGAGATCGTCGAGATTTTCTTCGGCGGCTGCCTTACCTACCTGAGGGTTTGCGCCTGCGCCGTGACCGTTTGTAACTTTTTCGCCGATGGCGATCTTGGTTGCTGCACTGGATGTAAAGAGAACCTGCTTGTCGCAGTTTACGGTGATGAACTCAACGCCCTGTACGTTGGATTCGATCATGCGGTTGACAGCGTTGCCGCCACCGCCGCCGACGCCGATGACCTTGATCTTGACGCCGCTATCGTAGTTCGAGTTAAATTCAAATCCCATTTTATAACTCCTCCCGGATATTAAACTCTTATGACAATATACAATATATATTGTAATATGTTTTTGCATTAAATGCAAGATGTTTTTTGAAAATTATTTGAAAAAAACCAAGTTTTTTTGAAAAAATGTGCGTTTTTTCGACCTCCGCGTCTCAAAGATCAGATATGGAAATCGGTGGAAAAACGATAATGAGAAGCAGAACACAGGAAAATATAGATACATTTTCCGCGTCGTTGAGACGTCGTCACGTGCCCTCTGTCTCAATGACGCCCGTGATCTCGAAGGTGACGGGGGCGTCGGATCTGGCGTAGACCGTGCCCGTGACGCCGAACATGGTCTCCGTCGCGTGACGCAGAGCGCCGCCGACGCGGGTGAGCTTGCGGGCAAAGTCCTTTTCGTTGCCGAGCAGGACGGTGTATTTGTCCGATACGGTAAGCGAGAGCTCATAGCGGTCGGAGAGATCGATGCTCGTCACGTTGTCGGCATAATCCGTCATGCGAATCGCATCGAGCAACTCCTGTGTCCATTCCAAGTCGCTTTTGGTTACGAAGGCGATGCGCTCGCCGACCGTCAGCCGGATCGGCGTATCCTTGGGGGCGTCCTTGGGGAGCTTGGGTGGCTTGATCGGCTGTGTCAGAAGCGGCACGGCGCCAAGCTCGGCGGCGTCCTCGGGTGTCGTCTCCTCTAAGATCAGAAGGTCGTCGGAGAGCAGATAGTATACGCCCTCAAAGAAAACGTAATACGCGAGGTCATACTCCTCGACGCGGATGGTGACGGTGTGGGGCAGGGTGCGCTCCAAGGTCACGGCGCGGACGTAGGGACTGCTCTCCGTGATGTTACGGGCAAGCTTTGACTCGCTGATCGCGTAGAGATGGCGCCCGACCCGTATGCCCGCCGTATCCATGATCGCAGGCTCGGGTACGTGGACGAGCCCCTCTACCCTGACGGAGCGCACACGGCACTCAAAAAGGAAAAAGAGTGCCGTGACGACGGCTACGGTAACGAAAAGGAGGCGTATCACGGCGTTTCGGAAGCGAAGCGCAAGGATGGTCGTCGGTTTGATGTCTTTTTTCATAGTCGTATCCGTTTATTGCTTGATGAGCGTGAGCAGGTCGCGTAGGATATCCTGCTTGGCGTCGGGGTTGGCGAAGGCGGCAATGGCATGTTGCATCGCTTCTGCCTTGCTCTTGTCGCAAAGGAGGGTGCGTACCGCCTCCTCCAGCGTGCCGGGGGTCATGTGCTTCTCCTCCAGCATGATCGCGGCACCCGCGTCGGCGAGACGCTTGGCGTTTTCATACTGATGGTTGTTGACGACGTTCGGGGAGGGAATGAGGATGCACGCACGGCGAAGCAAGGCCATCTCCGAGAGGGTCATTGCGCCCGCACGGCAGATCACCGCGTCGGCGGCAAGCTCCCAGAGGGGCATATCGTAGATATATTGCTCGATGCGCAGATTCTCGCGGCGATCGAGTCCCTTTTCCTTTGCCGCGGCAAGGAAATTCTCATAGTCGTATTTACCTGTGGCGTGGATGTGGAAGATCTCGGGATCCTTGGAGGTGTACGCCTCCATCAGCGCGAGGACCTCCTCGTTGACACGCTGTGCGCCGAGACTGCCGCCGAAGGAGAGCAGGACTTTTTTTGCCGTCTTGGGGATGCCGAGGCGCTCGTAGAGATCCGAGACGGTCCCGACGTCGGGCGCGGAGATCAGCGGATTGCCGACGTGCAGGATCTTTTCCTTCTCAGAGAGGCCGTCTGCGCTCTCTGAGAAATTGACGTAAATGCGATCTACCTTTTTCTCCAGCATTTTGACGGCCTTGCCGGGGATGGCGTTGGATTCGTGGAGGGCGGTCGGGATGCCGAGCTCGGATGCCGCCTTGAGTGTGGGCCAGCAGACGTAGCCGCCCGTACCGATCACGATATCGGGGCGGAGCTCACGGATCAGCTTCTTTGCCTTGGCGGGGGCGGTGAGAACGTAATACGCGGTCTTGAGATTGGAGAGGGAGAGACTGCGCTTGAGACCGCGGATCTCGACGTGGCGGATCTCGTAGCCTGCGGTGGTGACGAGCTTATTTTCCATTCCGCGCTTGGTTCCGACGAAGGTGATCTGCGCCGTGGGGTCGTACTCACGGATGGTGTTGGCGATGGCGATCGCGGGATTGATGTGTCCTGCGGTACCGCCTGCGGCAAGTAAAACGTTCATTTGACAGAAATCCTTTCAGAGGTATTTTGCGTGAGCTTGATCTCTTGCTTTTCTCCCGAGGAGTAGCGCGAGATCGAGAGGATGATGCCCATTTCCGCGAGCTGCATGACGAGCGCCGTGCCGCCGTAGCTGAAAAAGGGAAGCGCGATGCCCGTGGTCGGGATGATGCTCGTCACGACGGCGATATTGAGCATCGCCTGGAAGGTGACCTTGAGCGTCAGCCCCGTGACCAGCATGGCGGAGAAGACGTCGGGTGCCTTGCGTGCGATGGTGAAGCCGCGCCATGCCAGGAGCATGAAGAGCACGACCAGACCGACCGCGCCGACGAAGCCGAGCTCCTCGCACCAGATCGCGTAGATGAAATCGTTGTAGGGCTCGGGCAGCCACATATATTTTTGGATACTGCCCGTGAGTCCCGTACCGAAGAAGCCGCCCGAGCCGATGGCGAGCAGTCCCTCATAGGGCTGATAGCTGCCCGTTTTCAGATGGAGCTCGGGGTGCAGCCACGCGTCAACGCGCGCCTTGGTATAGTCGGTAAAGAAGATGATATAGGATGCGCCGAGTGCGCCGGTAACGGATACGGCGGCGATCCAGCGCTTCTCCACGCCCGCGATGAAGATCATGGACGCACCGAGGAGAAAGAGGATGATGGTCGCGGACATGTGCTTTTCAAGAGCGACGAGCCCGCAGAAGAAGACGACGAGGCTCGCGGGGTAAAGAACGCCGTATTTGAAGGTGCCTGCCCGCCCCGCGGTCTTGGATATGTAGAGCGATAGGAGCATGACGAGCGCGAGCTTGGCGATCTCGGAGGGCTGGAACTGGATGCCGATGTCGATCCAGCGGCGCGCACCGTTTGCGGAGACGCCGATACCGGGGACGAAGACCAAGAGCAGTAAAACCACGGCGACGCCCGTGATCGGGAGCGCCATTTTTTTGAGAAAGCCGTAGTCGACCAAGGACATACCGAACATCGCGGCAAGGGCAAGCGCCGCCCAGACGACCTGCTTCTTGATAAAATAGAAGCTGTCGTAGCCGAAGACGGAGCGCTCTCTTGCGTAGACGTAGCCCGCCGTGGAAACGGCGATCGAGCCAAGACAGATGAGGATGATGACGAGAACAAAAAAAGGCTTGTCGATGCCGCCGCGAACGCGGTGAACGGTCGCCCCGTCGGCGGAAACAAGCAGGTGAAAGAGCTCCTTGATGGGATTTTTGGCAGATGCCCGCGCCGACTTGTGCGCGGGCTTTGTCTGATTGCGTTTGAAACCGAGCATTGTGATACCTCTCGTTTACATAAAGAAGTAGGTAAGCACCGAGAGCAGGACGGCGGAGACGATCGAGACGGTGACGATCTTCACCTCGCTCCAGCCGCATTTTTCAAAGTGATGGTGAATGGGTGCCATTTTGAAGATGCGCTTTTTCGTCAGCTTATAGGAGCCGACCTGCAGGATCACGGAGACGGTCTCCATGATGAACCAGAGACCGATCACGGCGATGACGAGCGGTTGGTCGATCAGCACCGCAAGCCCCGTCAGAAGACCGCCGAGGAAGAGGGAGCCTGTGTCACCCATAAAGATGCGCGCGGGATTCCAGTTGTAGACGAGGAAGCCGACAGCGCCGCCGAAAAGCGCGCCGCTGAGGATGGCGACGGAGGCGAGTGTCTCGCCCGTGCCCGGCATGAGGAAGCCGCAGACGGCGAAAAAGACGGCGAGCACGGCCGTGGTCGAGGCACAGAGACCGTCGATGCCGTCGGTCAGATTGACGCTGTTGTCCATGCCGACGAGGAAGATCAAGAGCAAGGGATAGTACGCGTAGCCGAGATCCCATTCCACGCCGAAAAAGGGAATGGCGAGCACGGTGTCAAGGTCTCCGAAGAGCGCCATCAGCACGATATAGAGCGTGCCTGCCGCAAGCTGACAAAGGAACTTTTGCGTTGCGGTGAGCCCCTCGTTTTGCTTTTTAAGCAGCTTGGCACGGTCGTCGATGAAGCCGATCACACCGAAGAGAAGTGCCATGCCGAGCGTGATCCACACGCGGGGCAACTCCTCCTTGGGAATGGCGAAAAAGGAGAGGATGGCAAGAGACAGGGTGATGGCGGCGATAAAGAAGAGACCGCCCATGGTCGGCGTGCCCGCCTTGGACTTGTGCCAGCGCGGACCGATCTCATAGATGGGCTGATTGAGCTTTTTACTGATCAGCACGGGGATGAACTTTTTGGAGAGAAGCACCGTGCCGACGAAGGCGATGAGGACGGACAGGATAAAATAAATAACCATTTTGATAACACTCCTTTGTGATCAGAAACCGTGGGATCGCCGTCTTACAGGAGCGCGGCGATACGCTCCAGCGCCATGGCGCGGCTTGCCTTGAAGAGCAGTATATCGTTTTTTTCGATATGGGAGCGGATAACGGCGGCATTCTGCTCGGGGGAGGCAGTGGCATCGAGCTCGACGATGCGGTCCTCGGGCATGCCCGCCATACGCGCGCCCGCCGCGATGAGATGCGCGGCGTTGCCGACGGTGATGAGACGGCGGACGTTTGCGGCGGCGACCTTCGCGCCGACCTCAAGATGTGCCTTGTCGGAGACGGGACCAAGCTCCTTCATGTCGCCGAGCACGGCGACGGGGGTCATGCCGCGGGTGTCTGCCGCGTGGCAGAGGACCTCAAGACCTGCCTTCATGGATTCGGGGCAGGCATTATAGCAGTCCTCGATCACGGTGAAGCCGTCCTTTTCGATGAAGCTCTGACGCATGGCGGCGGGGGAGAAGTGAAGGAGCCCCTCGCGGATCTTATCCTCGGGCACGCCGAGCAGGATGCCGCACACGCAGGCAATGAGCGCATTCATGACGTTATGCTTCCCGAGCACGTTGATGCGGAGATCCGTCATGATATCTCCGTCGTGCATACGGATATCGAAAAGAATATGGTCATCCAAAAAACGGACACGATCGGCCTTGTAAGTACAGCTTTCGTTTTCCAAGCCGACGTAGATTTTGCAGATGCCGTCCGTGACGACGTCACGCAAGAGCGGCTCGTCGCCGTTTAAGATCAAAATACCGCCTGAGCGCATTCCGTCCACGATCTCCATTTTTGCATCGCGGATGCCCTCTCGGGAGCCGAGATTTTCCATATGAGATGTGCCGATGAAGGTGATCACGGAGATATCGGGCTCGGCGATCGCGGAGAGCGCGGAGATCTCGCCCTTATGGTTCATGCCCATCTCGACGAGAAGCGCCTTGTGCTCTGCGGTGAGACCGAGGAGGGTGAGCGGCAGACCGATCTCGTTATTGAAATTGCCCTTGGTGACGTTGGTGGCGTACTTGCGCGAGAGCACGGCGTAGATAAACTCCTTGGTCGTGGTCTTGCCGACGCTTCCCGTTACGGCAAGCGAGATGGTGCGGAAGCACTGCTTGTATGCCTTGGCGATCCTGCCGAGGGCAAGCGTGGTATCGTCCACGACGATCTGCGGGAGTGCACAGTCTGTGACCTCGTGATCCACGACGGCAAAGACGCAACCCGCTTTTTCTGCCGCAGGGAGGAATCGGTGACCGTCGAAGTTCTCGCCCTTCAGCGCAATGAAGGCGTCGCCTTGCTTTGCGGTACGGGTGTCGGTGGAGATGCCGTAGGCACGTGCGCTCACATTCGCGCGGGTGGGCGTTCCCTTGGCAAAGGACGTCATGGTTGCAAAATCAATGCCGTTTTCTTGAATGCTGAAAAACATATCAGGTTCCTTTTCTTTCTAAGTATTTTCGGACGATCTCACGTTCGGAAAAGGGGTGCTTGCCGTTTTCGTCTATGAGATAAGCTTCGTGCCCTTTTCCGGCGAAAAGGAGGATATCGTCCGCTTGTGCCGTGTCGAGCGCATATTGGATCGCTATCTCACGGTCGGGGATGCATATCACCGCTTTTGAGTCGGGAATTCCCTCCATGATATCGGAGAGAATGCGGTTCGGGTCTTCGTTTCTGGGGTTGTCGTTTGTCAGGATGATGCGGTCCGCAAGCTTTGCCGCCGCTCGCCCCATCTGCGGGCGCTTGCCGCGGTCCCGTTCTCCGCCCGCGCCGAAAAGCACGGTGAGGCGCCTTGTCAGCGGTCGTAGGGAGGAGAGCGCTTGTGTCAGCGCGTCGGGGGAGTGCGCGTAGTCGAGATAGACTGCGTAGGGGGTATCGGTCGCAAGGCGCTCCATGCGTCCCGTCGGTGTCCGCATATGGGGGATCGCGTCGGCAAGCGCCGACGGATCTTCACCGAGGATGATCGCACAGGCAAGCGCCGCGGCGGTATTGGCAATGTGAAAGCGCCCGTACAGGGGCAGACGGACGGGAAGCTCCGTGCCGTCGGATACGAGTGTATAGCGGATGCCCTCGGCAGATATCAGGGGGTCTCGGATCTCAAACTCGGCAAGCGGATGCTCGCCGTAGTAGAAGACGTCCCCTGTGGCGTCGAACGCCATGCGACGGGCGCTTGGGTCGGAATGAAACAGGAGCGAGTGCTCCGCCATGGTAAAAAGAGAGGCCTTTGCCGCGGCGTAGCGCTCGTACGTGCCGTGATAGTCCAAGTGATCGCGCGTGAGATTGGTAAAGATCGCACACGCGAAGCGAAGACCGAAGAGGCGCTCCTGCGTCAGGGCGTGAGAGGATGCCTCCATGACGGCGTAGGTTGCGCCGTTTGCCTTCATACGCGCAAGGAGCGGGTAGAGGATCTCGGGCGGCGGTGTGGTGTAGTCGGAGGGCTCGGTATGCACACCGTCCGAGCAGAGCGTCGTGCCGATCAGTCCCGTCTTGTATCCGAGTGCGCGCAAGAGCGAGCAGAGAAAGACGGTGACCGAGGTCTTGCCGTTGGTGCCCGTGACGGCGATGAGACGGAGCGCACGCTCAGGGTGCCCCGTATATCGGCTCCACGCAAGGGCGTATTGCCGTCGGACGTTTTTCACGGGGAAAACGGGGATCGGAAGCGGGATATCCGTCCATGCGCTTTCATCTGCGACGATCGCGGACGCGCCCATGTTCACGGCGTCTTGGATATTCTCGCATCTGCTTGCGAAATATACGTCGCCCGGAGCGAGCGCGGATACGCTCTGACAGGGCTTGGCGACGGGGATTGACAGGTTTAAATCCCGCCGCGTCTCCGAGGGGTAGAGGATGTGAGAGAGATTCATAAAGCCTCCTTGAGAGTTTTTGAGAATCCTTTGACATCCGTTATTTAAGAGGTTCTTTGATTTTATTGCTTGGGAATCGGAAGCATCAACCTCGCCGTTGCGCTTTGCTTGGTGAAGCAGAGCATAATGATAGGCGAGCCCGGGGAAGCGGGCACAGCCCGCTATTGTGTGATGTAGTCGGTACCGAGATGCAGGAATTTTACGGTGATGACCGTGCCCTTTTCAAGCTCGGTCTGAGCGGGGACGGACTGCTCGACGGCGACGGCGCCCGCACCCGTACTGCCCGTGATGCGGATATTGAAGCCGGCGTTGACGAGAGTCTTGTTTGCCGCCTCTGCGGTCATGCCGATGACGTTCGGAACGATGGCGGTTGCCGATGCGCCGTCCGTCGTCGTGTAGAGAATGACCTTGCCGTTGGACGCGGCGACCTTACTGCCCGCAGGGGGAACCTGCTCGACGACGCTCGTGCCGTTGCCGATGATCTCGTAGGTGAGCCCCGCACCCATCAGACGCAGGATCGCCTCGTCGAGAGATTTGCCTCTGAGGTTGGGGAGCTCGATCTCGGTTTCGACCTTCTCGCCTGCGCTGTATTCGGGCTCAAAGCCGAGATAGGGAAGGACGTCGGCCATGATCTCCGCAACGTAGGGCGCGGCGACCGTACTGCCGTAAAGAGAGCCGATGGTCGGCTCATCGACGATCAGGATGCAGATGACCTCGGGGTCGTCTGCGGGGGCGTAAGCGACGGTGGAGCCGATGCGCGCACCTTGCGTGCCCTTCTCGGACGTACCCGTTTTGGCGGCGATCTTATAGCCCTTGACGTAGGCATTTTTTGCACCGCCGTTGCCCGATACACCCTCTTCGAGGATGGCGTTGATGGTGTCGGAGGTCTCGCGGCTTACGATCTGACGCACGGTCGTCGTGCCGAAGGAGGCAAGGACGTTGCCGCTGTCGTCCGAGATCTCGCGTACGAGATGGGGGGTGACCAGCGTACCGCCGTTTGCAATGGCGGCGACTGCCGTGATCTGCTGGATAGCGGTGACGTTATAGCGCTGACCGAAGGAGTAGACGGCGAGATCGACGCCCGACATATTCTCCTCGGAGGTGTAAATGGAATCCGCCTCGCCCGGCAGGTCGATGCCCGTCTTGCTGTCGAGACCGAGGGCGGAGAAGTAATCGCAGAAGGTGGAGATGCCGATGCGCTCGGCGAGCTTCATCATGACGGGGTTGCAGGACTGCTGGAGCGCCTCCGCAAAGGTGAGGATGCCGTGTCCCGTGACCTTGTGACACTTGATGGGCTTGGACCAGCCCTTGACAAGATAGCCGCCCGTGCAGGAGAAGGTCTCCTTGACGTTTGAGAGATCCTCCTCCAAGGCGATCGCGGTCGTGAAGATCTTGGAGGTGGAGCCCGGCTCGTAGGTGTCTGTCAGGCATTTGTTATTCCACGTGGAAAACAGGAGCTTTGACTTGTATTGCAGATACTCGTCGGAGTCCTCGCCGTAGGCGGCGGCGTACGCCGCGAGCATGGGATCGTAGTAGTGGGGGAGCGTGCGGGGACTGTTGAGATCGTAGTAGGGATAGGTCGCCATGGCGTAGATCTCGCCCGTCTTGACGTTCATGATAATGCCGCAGGCACGGGACTTTGCACCCGATTCCACGGCGGCGTCCTCCAGATGGCTCTGTAAGAAGCTCTGGATCTTATAGTCGATGGTGGTCGTGATATTGGCGCCGTTCTCGGCGTCAATGATGGTCTCATAGTTGTAGGGCATGGCACCCGAGATGCCGTTTTTGGCGGCGAAAATGTTGCCCGATACGCCCGAGAGCACGGCGTCGTACTGATACTCCAGACCGTAGAGACCGCCGTCCGCACCGCAGAAGCCGATCACGTGAGAGGCAAGATCGCCGTAGGGGTAAACGCGCGTGGTCGTCTCGGCAAAGTAAACGATCTGGGAGAGCGCGATGTCCTTGTTTTCCTCATCCTTTTCAAGGATCGCGACGTTTTTTTCGTCGAGTAAGAAGGCACGGACCTTGTCTGCAGTTTCCTTCTCCACGTTCTTTTTGATGGTGCGGTCGCGGTATTTGGACTTGCCCGCCTCCTCGTAGACGAAGTCGTACTCGACCTCAAGGATCTCGGAGAGCCCCTCGGCGATCATGACGCGGACGTCCTCCGTTTTGATGTTGCTGGGGTCGATGAAGATACGCTCCGTGGTGTAGTTGGTGGCGAGGATCACGCCGTTTCTGTCCGTGATCGTTCCGCGCTTGGCATCGATCTCGACCTCGTAGAGCATCTGCTCTAATACCAGACGCTTATAATATTGGTGTCGTATGATCTGCAGGTAAAAGAGCCTGCCGATGATGATCGCCGCCACACAGGTGCAGATGGCAAAGAGGATGAAGGCGCGCGAACGCATCATTGCGCTCCATTTGCCGAGGATCGAGCCCGGCTTGGCGCTGTTATGGGGTGGGGTGTGTTGCATGATACGGATCCTTTCGCCTGATTGGGTATCGTAGCTTTATTTATATGCCGTCTGACGAATTTTATGATGAAAGACGGCGGGTGCTTATTCCGACGGCACCTGCTCCTCGGGGACGATCACGGTCTGACCGCCGTCCTCGGTGAAGCCCATGTCCTCGATCGCCTGCATCAGCGCCGCGTGAGGATATTTGTGATTCAGATCGTCGCGAAGCTTGCCCTCGCGTGAGTTTAGCATCACGATCTCCTTCTTCATATCCGCGATATCGGAGGAGAGCGCGGAGATCTCGATAAAGGAGAAGATCAGCGCCAGGACGAGTACGGTCGTGACGATCGCGGAGAAGATGGCGGCAACGGGGAAGGGCGTACCCTGCTCATATTCCGTGTCGTAGCCCGTGCCGCCGAAAAAGACGTTATATAGCGTATTTCGTACGACCTCGCGGAATTTCTTTTTTTGCTTCATACGGTATCCGCGCTTTCTCAGTATTCCGTTCGCTGTGCGACGCGGAGCTTGGCGCTGTGGGAGCGGTGATTTTCCGCCAGCTCCTCTTCGGAGGGAAGGATGGGCTTTTTATTGATCAGGGTGAGCTTGGGCTTGTTGCCGCAGACGCAGACGGGGTAGGAGGGCGGGCAGGTACAGCCGCGCGAGAGCTCTGCGAAGGCGTGCTTGGCGGCTCTGTCCTCAAGAGAGTGGAAGGTGATGACTGCGATGCGTCCGTTTGGATTCAGGTGGCTCGTGATGGCGGTGAGCGTCGGCTCGATGATGGAGAGCTCGGAGTTCACCTCGATGCGGATCGCCTGAAAGACCTTCTTGGCGGGGTGATGACCGACGGCGAGCAGCTTCTTGGGCGTGACGCTCTTGATGACCTCGACGAGCTCGGTCGTGGTCTCGATCGGCTTCTCCGCTCTTTTTTTCACGATCGCGCCCGCAATGCGGGAGGCGTTGTTATCCTCGCCGTAGTCGAGAATAATGCGGCGGAGTGCGGACTCCGTGTAGGTATTGACCACCTCGTAAGCGCTGAGGGCGGCATCCTCATTCATGCGCATATCCAGCGGCGCCTCCGTGTTATAGGAGAAGCCGCGCTCGGGGGTGTCGAGCTGATAGGAGGAGACACCGAGGTCGAGCAGAGCGCCGTCGATATATTCGATGCCGAGCTCCGAGAGGATGGCGTGAATATTGGAGAAGTTATTTTTGACGAAGAGGATCTTATCTGCGTGCTCACGCAGGCGCTCCTTGGCCGCGGTGATGGCGCAGATATCCTGATCGATACAGATGAGCTTGCCCGTCGTGAGACGCCGGGCGATCTCAAGCGAGTGGCCGCCGCCGCCGAGGGTGCAATCCATGTAGATGCCGTCGGGGCGTATATTGAGTGCGTCGATGCATTCGCTTAGCATGACGGAGTAATGTGAAAATACGATTTCCATAGGTCCTTACCGACCCTTTCTTGATAGTATCCGTCGCTTGGACGGGATCAGATGCCGAGGGAGAGCATCAGCTCCTCGGTGGCGGCGCCGTCGAGCGTCTCGTTTTCCGCCTGCCATGCCTCCTCCGCCCAGATCTCCACGTAGGAGCCGAGACCGAGAAAGACGATGCTCTTGCCGAGGGCGGCGTAGTCTCTCAAGGGCTTTGGCAAAAGGATGCGACCCTGTGCGTCTGCCGTGAGGTCGCTTGCCGCCGAAAAAAGGAAGCGGCGCAGCTTTGCCGCCTGCGTTTGCGGGAGTGAATTTAATTTGGCGACGTATCGCTCCCATTCCGCCATCGGGTAGATCACGAGGCATTTTGAGGTTCCGCGCGTCAGCACGAAGCACTCGCCAAGGGCGTCCCTGTATTTCGCGGGGACGAAGGTCCTGCCCTTGGCGTCAACGGTATGGATGTATTGCCCGAGAAACACGAAAGCACCCCCTTTTGTTTTTCGCGCCGTACGCGCGCACGCGCGTACGTATAAGAGCTCCGCCTTCCCTGTGGAAAAGCGGAGAGGGCCACACGGCGTCCGGTGGCTTTGATGGACAAATTGTGGAAAAGTCTGTTGGAAATGTGGAAAACGCCACATTTCCCCACTTTTGTGTGATATTTCACCACTTGTACAAATATTATAAAGGAATTATGGGTGTTTTGCAATAGATTTTATGAAAAAATAAAATTTTTCCCACGTAATTTTTCACCAAATCTTGTAAATTTCCCTTGATTGTGATAGAATGTTTCCACAAGAATTTTTCCCACAGGACGATTGTGGAAAAACTGAAGTCTGATAGGAGGATTACGATGAAACGATCGGAAAACTATGAGGCGCGGATCACGCAGATGCTGTCGGAAATGACAGTGGAGGAGAAGATCGCGCAGATGCAGCAGATAAGCTACGAGGGCTATCGCCCCGAGGTATTTGAGCGCTTCCGCAAGCTTGGTGCGGGCTCGTTTTTGCACGTGCTCGGACGGGACGCCGAGGCGATGCGCTCCGAGGCGAAGCAGGCGGGCAAGACGATCCCGCCGATCTTCGGTATCGATGCCATTCACGGCCACTCGTTGCTCAACGGTGCGGTCATTTTCCCGTCACAGCTTGCCGCCGCCTGCACGTGGAATCCCGCGCTTGTCAAGGAGATGGGCAAGGTAACGGCGCGTGAGGTCAACGCCGACGGCTTGGATTGGGTCTTTTCTCCCGTGCTCTGCATCGGGCGCGACACACGCTGGGGCAGAGTAGACGAGACCTTTGGTGAGGACCCGTATCTGGTCGGCACGCTTGCCGCGGCGATCACGGAGGGCTACGAGGAGGACGGTCTGGTTGCCGCTTGCCTCAAGCACTATATCGGCTACGGTGAGGCAACGGGCGCGAGAGACGCCTACGATACGGAGATCTCCATGCGCAAGATCCGCGAGACCTTCTTGCCGCCCTTCCGTCGTGCGGTGGAGGCGGGGGCGTCCACGGTCATGACGGCGTACGGCTCAGTCTCGGGCGTACCGATGACCGCGCACAGAAAGCTTTTGAGAGAGGTGCTTAAGGGGGAGCTCGGCTTCGACGGCTTCGTTGTGACCGACTGGTATAACGTCGCCTCCTTGCGCACCAAGCAGAGAGCGGTCGAGAGCTATGCCGACGGCGTACGCACGACGATCGAGGCGGGCAACGATATGAGCATGAACTCCTATCCCTTCTACGATCACGCCGTGCGGATGGTGAAGGAGGGCGTGATCCCGATGACGCTTATCGACGATGCGGTGCGCCGTATTCTGAGGGTCAAATTCTCGCTCGGTCTCTTTGACGGGGAGAAAAAGCGTCTGCCGCGTGAGGTGATCGGCTCGCGCGAGCACGTGGAGGTCAACCGCAAGCTGACACGCGAGAGCCTCGTTTTACTGAAAAATAACGGCGTACTTCCTTTGACGGAGAAGCACCCCCGTATCGCAGTCATCGGACCGAATGCGGACGATATCCGCGCTCAGTACGGCGATTGGACCTTCTTCAGCCATCCTGACAAGGCGCCCGACGATTGCGTGCCTGAGAGCGATTTTTATACCGTTTTGCGCGGTATCCGCGAGGTCTTTGACGGCAGTGAGATCATCTACGAAAAGGGCTGTGATGTTATGGAGGAGAGCGACGACCGCATGATGGCGCGCGCGATCGCGGCGGCGACCTTCAGTGATGTGGCGGTGGTCGTCATCGGCGACTGTCTCGCCCAGAACGGCGAGACCAAGGACCGCTCAGACCTCACCCTCTCGGGCAGACAGCAGGAGCTCGTGGCGCATCTGAAGAAGACGGGCACGCCCGTCATCGTCGTGCTCGTCAACGGCAAGCCGCTTTGCCTTGGCGACGTCGTGCATCACGCGGATGCGGTGATCGAGATGTTCAACGGCGGCGACCTCGGCGGTCTGTGCGTCGCGGAGATGATCGCGGGACGCTTCAACCCCTCGGGCAAGCTCCCGATCTCCTTCCCGCGCACGTCGGGTCAGGTGCCCTGTTACTACAATACCTATCCCGGCTGGCACGGCGGCAAATATATGGACGCGGAGGAGACGAGACTGTTCGACTTCGGCTTCGGTCTCTCCTACACGACCTACGAATACAGCGATCTCACCCTCTCTCGTGATACCGTGAGGGCGGGAGACGTGCTGACGGTCTCTGTGAACGTGACGAATACGGGAGAGATGGACGGCTACGAGACGGTCGAGATGTATGAGAACGATCTCTACAGCTCCGTTCTGACGCCCGAGAGACAGCTTTGCGGCTTCAAGAAGGTATTCGTCAGAGCGGGTGAGACCGTGCGCGTCGAGCTGCCGCTCGCCGTAAACGATCTCGCGCTTGTAAACGCAGAGGAAAAGACCGTGGTCGAGCCCGGTCAGTTTGAGATCCTCGTCGGCGGCGGTCTGCATCAGCTCCTCTCCGTGATGCTCACGGTAGAGCCCTGACATAGGCATGGATTTCGGCAGAGAATTTGCTCCCGCCGAAAGTACACCGAAGAAACGGCGGCACCAAGGCACCGCCTGAAACACGTAGGAAATACATCTATGAAAATCCTAAGCGTTGGTATTACAAACGTTTGAATGTTCAAGAATAGGGCGTGGGCTTTGCACGATGCCGACGTTGTCCGCGACGCTGTCATACCAAGGCGAAACCGGTGATAAACAAAACGATACATAAGAATTTGATGAGGTGGTAATATGGCAAACTATAGTATTTGTGGAATAGATTGTGCTTCATGCAGATTTAAAACAGAACAAAATTGCAAGGGTTGCAAAACGATTAAGGGCAAGGTGTTTTGGGGCGAATGTGATTT
>JAFTIJ010000150.1 GCA_017456965.1 Clostridia bacterium | reverse complement strand
TTTTGAGATCGTGGTCGTAGCCTCCGGGAACCGATTTCGCTTGGCGCGTCGTAAGGGAGCCAACCGATCCACAATGTTATCTCTATTATAGCATATTTTATCTATAAAAGGGATTAACTTTATTATACAAGGGAGCCTAACAGCAACCTTCGCTTTTGTTATCAATCACATTGCGCCGTGCACTCCCTGTGTTTCGTTCGAGGATGACAGCACAGAGGAGGTATCTGCAAAAGTAAAGATTTAAATGTTACAGGATACTAGGGGAGGCGGGCACAGCCCGCAGGCGAGCCGGGGGAAGCGGGCACATCCGCTTGCGGATTGAATCAAAAATACATGACGTCAATTTTTTAATAATTCAATAAATGCATAGGAATGAATCATGATTGGTGAAATTCCATCGAAAATATAGTCAATGCTAACAAAAGAAGTTATGGGGATAACAAAAAATCGGTTGTTTTTTTGCGGGTGCTTGATTTTTTTGGCGACGTATGATAAAATAAAATAGATGATACACTATGGCGGGGGGATAGAAAATGCGCTCATACATGAATATGATGCAGGCCCTGAATATCGTCATACAGTCCTTCTTTAATCTTCTCACACCGATCGGGCTGTCGCTTTTGATCTCGTGGCTTCTCGTGGAAAAGGCGGGCGCGCCCGGATGGATCTACGCGCTGCTGGTGTTTTTCGGTGTCGGCGTCGGCTTCTACTCCATGATCCGTTTTCTGCTGACGGCGCTTGCTGCGCTGGAGCGTCTGGAAAAGGAGCAGGGGGAGAGAGACAAGAGGCGAAAAAAGTGACTGTGTATCAAGGAAAGGGTGATGACCTTGCACAAACAAAACGCATCCCCATGGGGGGATATTCTTTTTCTTGCCGCGGGAGAGCTTCTGGTGTCTCTTGTGACCATCGCAGTCTTTTGTCTTGTCGGACGCTACGATTGGCGCGTGCTGACGGGGGCGCTTGCGGGCAGTGCGGTGATGGTGGCAAACTTTGCGATCCTCTCCGTGTCGGTCGCGCGTGCGGTGGATCGCGTGATGGCGGGAAGAGAGGCTTCGCTCTCCGAGGAGGAGGCTGAGGCGTTTGCTGCGGCGCACGCGGCCGAGATACAGAAGTCGGTCAAGGGCTCGTATCTGATCCGTCAGCTTCTCATGATCGCCGTGATCGCCACGCTCCTCGTTCTGAAGCTTGGCAACGTGATCGCGACGCTGATCCCGCTTCTTGTGTTCCGTCCCATCCTGACGGTAAGAGAAGCACTTCGCGCGAAAAAGGCAAAAACGTAAGGGGGGAAACTATCGTTGGATATTTCGGTAACAGGTCCTAAAATATATTATACGATCCCGATCTTCGGCGGGATCAATATCACGCAGACCACGGTATCGCTCTTGGTCGTGACGGTGCTTCTGATCGTACTCAGCTATTTTCTCACGCGCAATCTGACCAAACGCCCGGGCAGGATGCAGGTCGTGGTGGAGAAGCTCGTCTCCATGCTCTACGGGCTCGTGGAGGACACGATGGGCAAGCACAATCTGAAATTTGCGCCGTATATCGGTACGCTGTTTCTCTCGTCCATCTTCGGTACGCTCGTCGGTATGACGCAGATCCTGCGCTCGACGACGGCGGATCTCTCCGTGACGCTGGCGTGGGCGCTCGTGACGACTGCGCTCGTCTGGTACAACAATATCAAAAACTTCGGCTTCCTCGCATGGCTTAAGGGCTTTACCGAGCCGATCGTCGTGATGACGCCGATGAATATCGTCAGTGAGATCGCGCAGCCTGTCTCCATGGCGTTCCGTCATTTCGGTAACGTCGCGGGCGGCTCCGTGCTGACGGCGCTGATCTACGGTGCGCTTGCCGCGCTCTCCTCGGCGCTCTTCTCTTGGCTCCCCGACGTGATCGGATCCGTTCTGCCGCCTGTTTTTCAGGTCGGTATCCCCGCGTTCCTGTCGATCTATTTCGACCTTTTCTCGGGCTTCGTTCAGGCGCTCGTTTTCTCGCTTCTGACGATGGTCTACGTCGGAGGCGCCTGCCCGCCGCCCGCTGAGGAGAAGTAACGCGACGCTATTCAGGATAAAAAATTATTATTTCAGGAGGAATTTTATTATGGAAACACAGGCTTTTATTGATGCTGCCGCTCTTGTGAATGCGGCGAGAGCACTCGGCGCGGGACTTTGCATGGGTCTCGGCGCAATCGGTCCCGCGATCGGTGAAGGTAATGCCGTCGGCAAGGCGCTGGAGGCAATGGCACGTCAGCCCGAGATGGCAGGCACGCTCCGCACCAACATGATCCTCGGCTGTGCGATCACCGAGACCACGGGTATCTACTCGCTCGTTGTCGCTTTGCTTCTGATGTTCATGGGTATCAACTGAGATCACTTTGTAAAAACGAAAAAGGGAGAACTTTATGAAAGGTTTTCTGGATGCATTTGAAGGATTCGTCGGTGTCAATTTTTGGACGATGATCTTTGCGTGGTGCAATCTCCTGATCCTCTATTTCTTTCTCCGCAAGCTTCTTTTCAAGCCCGTCAAGAATATGATCGACTCCCGACAGAAGGAGGTCGACGATATGTACGACGAGGCGGAGGCATCCCGCAAGGACGCCGCGGAAATGAAGGCGGAGTACGAGGAGAAGCTCGCACACGCGGGCGAGGAGAGCGAGGAGATCCTCAAAAGAGCGGTGCGTAAGGCACAGCTCCGTGAGGAGGAGATCTTACGCGAGGCAGACGAGAAGGCGGCACGCACGCTGAAGCGCGCGCAGGAGCAGGTAGAGCTCGAAAAGAAGCGCGCCATCAACGAGGTCAAGAACGAGGTCTCCGACATGGCTCTTGGCATTGCCGCCGCCGTGATCGAGCGTGACATCGACAAAAAAGAGCACGAGGCGATGATCGACGACTTCATCCGACAGATGGGTGAGGCATCATGATCGACGCAAAAGAATATGCAAGGGCGTTGTTTCTGCTGACGGAGGAGCTCGGGACGACTGCGGCGGCGTTTGCCGACGCGGCGCTCGTCAAGGCGGCGCTTTGCGAAAATCCGTCATACGAAAAGCTCCTCGACACGCCCGCGCTTCCCACGGGTGTCAAAACGCGCCTGATCGACGAGGCGTTTGCCGTGATCGATCCGAGTGTAAAAAATCTCGTCAAGCTCCTTTGTGAGCGTCACGCCGTACACGATACGGTGAAGGTGATGGCGGCCTACGCCGACATCTGCGACGAGGCGCGCGGGATCCTGCGCGTGGAGGCGATCACCGCCGTTTCGATGACGGCGAAGCAGACGGAGGCGCTTGGCGCCAAGCTGAAGCGGATGACGGGGAAGCAGGTCATCGTTTCCAATACCGTAGACAAGACGATCCTCGGGGGCGTGAAGCTCCGCTATGAGGGGCTCCAGATCGACGGCTCACTGAAAAGCCGCTTGGAGACGCTGGAGAAGGGTCTCAGAGAAATCGTGATCTGACGGGCGAGCCCCGTACGGCGAGGCCCATTTTGAGCAATTTCCTATAGTACGAGCGGGCTGTGCCCGCAGCCCCCAGCTCGCCTACCGTATAGCGCTCCGCGCCATCGGGCGCGGCATTACGGTGAGGCGATTTTCAGCAATTTTCTTTAGTTTGAAAAAAAGCCGCATTCTGCGGCATGGGAGACAAAGATGAAGTCAAAACTCGATGACATCAGTAAGATCATCAAAGAACAGATCAGAAATTACGATAAACAGGTAAAGCAGGACGAGGTCGGCTACGTCATTTCCGTCGGTGACGGCATCTCCAAGGTGCACGGCATCGAGAAGTGTAAGGCAAACGAGCTTCTGGAGTTTGCAAACGGCACCTACGGCATGGCACTCAATCTGGAGGAGACCTTCGTCAGCGCCGTTTTGCTCGGTACGGACGTCGGCATCAGCGAGGGCAGCATCGTCAAGCGCACGGGACGCGTCGTTTCCGTCCCCGTCGGCGAGAATATGATCGGCAGAGTCGTCAACGCGCTCGGTGAGCCGATCGACGCCAAGGGTCCGATCCGCTCTGCGGAGTACCGCCCGATCGAGCGCAAGGCGTACGGTATCATTGAGCGTAAATCGGTTTCCGTTCCGCTCCAGACGGGTATCAAGGCGATCGACTCCATGATCCCGATCGGCAGAGGTCAGCGTGAGCTGATCATCGGTGACCGCCAGACGGGTAAGACCGTCATCGCGACCGATACCATCATCAATCAGAAGGGCAAGGACGTGATCTGTATCTACGTCGCAATCGGTCAGAAGCAGTCTACCGTGACGGGCGTCGTGGATACGCTTTACAAAAACGGCGCGATGGACTACACCATCGTCGTAGTCGCTACGGCGTCGGATTCCGCGCCCCTGCAGTATATCGCACCCTACTCGGGCTGCTCGATGGGTGAGTATTTTATGGATCGCGGCAAGGACGTGCTCATTATTTACGACGACCTCTCCAAGCACGCGGTCGCCTATCGCGCACTCTCGCTTTTGATTCGCAGACCGCCGGGACGCGAGGCGTACCCCGGTGACGTATTCTATCTTCACAGCAGACTCCTTGAGCGCGCGGCACGTCTGTCGCCCGAGTGCGGCGGCGGCTCGCTGACGGCGCTCCCGATCATTGAGACACAGGCGGGCGACGTATCCGCCTATATCCCGACCAACGTCATCTCCATCACCGACGGACAGATCTTCCTTGAGACGGAGCTCTTCCACGCGGGCGTTCGTCCTGCGGTCAACCCCGGTATTTCCGTTTCCCGTGTCGGCGGCAGTGCGCAGATCAAGGCGATGAAGAAGGTCTCGGGTACCTTGAAGCTTTTGTATTCGCAGTACCGCGAGCTGCAGAGCTTCGCGCAGTTCGGCTCAGACCTCGATGCCGATACCAAGGCGCGATTGGAGCAGGGCGAGCGCATCGTTGCCGTCCTGAAGCAGGATCGCAACTCGCCGCTTGCGGTCGAGCTGCAGATCGCGATCATCTACGCGGTGGTCAATAATCTTTTGCGTGAGATCCCCGTTGACCGCATTTCTGCCTTTGAGCGCGAGCTCTTTGAGTATCTCGTCGCGACCAAGGACGAGCTGCTCCGCTCGATCCGTGAGACGGGAGTGCTGACGGACGAGACGACGGCGGAGCTGAAGTCGGCGATCCTCGCTTGCAAAGATCGCTTTTTAAGTAAGTAAGGAGGGGTGTACGGTGTCCGGCGCATCTATGAACGACGTCAAGGCACGCATCAAGAGCGTGCAGAGCACCATGCAGATCACCAAGGCCATGGAGCTCGTCGCCACGTCCAAGCTCCGCCGCGCCAAGGAGCGCGCGGAGAATACACGCCCCTTTTATCAGCTCCTCTCGGACGCGATCGGTGCGTTGCACCGTGTTTCCGACGTGCGTGACTCTGTATGGATGAGACACGCCGAGGGCAAGACGCTCTTCGTTATGATCGCGGGCGACCGCGGACTTGCGGGCGGCTATAACGCCAATATCTTCCGCATGACGGAGCAGCTTGCCGCCGACTGTGACGCCGTGTATTTACCCGTCGGTAAAAAGGCGCTGGAGTACTGCCGTCACAGAGGCTATCCGATCTACACGGAGAGCTGTGAGTACGTTGCCAATCTCGGTGTCGGTGACGCGCTTGCCGTGGCGGAGCAGATCTCGGAGAGCTTTCGCTTGGGGGACGTCACGAGCGTCGTTCTGGTCTATACCAAATTCGTTTCCATGATCTCGCAGGTGCCCGTCCACGAGACGGTGCTGCCGCTCTCGGGTGAGAGCGCGGCGGATGGCAAGGAGCCGCTCTTTGAGGGCGACGCGGAGCAGCTGCTCGCGGATATCGTGCCCGATTACGTGGGCGGCGTCCTCTACTCTGCGGTTGCGGAGTCGCTTGCCTCGGAGTCCGGTGCCAGACGCAGTGCGATGAGCGCCGCCAACAAAAACGCGGGTGAGATGATCGACAGTCTGATGCTGCAATACAATCGCGCACGTCAGGCGGTCATCACGCAGGAGATCACGGAAATCGTATCCGGCGCGGAAGCGCTGTAAGAAAGGAAGCAGAAACGAAAGATGAGAAACAATATCGGCAAGATCATACAGATCATCGGACCGGTTCTGGATATCAAATTTGAAAACGGTCATCTGCCCGACCTCTTAAACGCCATCGAGATCATGCACGAGGGCAAAAAGGTCGTGTGTGAGGTGGCAAGCCAGATGGGCGACGACGTTGTCCGCTGTATTGCCATGACCTCCACGGACGGTATGTCCCGCGGCATGGAGGCAATCGATACGGGCACGGGCATCACCGTTCCCGTCGGCGAGGAGACGCTGGGCAGAATCTTCAATCTTCTCGGCGAGACCGTGGATAACGGCCCCGAGCCGCGTGCCAAGGAGAGATGGTGTATCCACAGAGATCCCCCCGCCTATGCGGAGCAGGAGGGCACGACGGAGATCCTGGAGACAGGTATCAAGGTCGTTGACCTGATCGCACCGTACGCCAAGGGCGGTAAGATCGGTCTTTTCGGCGGCGCGGGCGTTGGCAAGACGGTACTGATCATGGAGCTGATCAACAACGTCGCCAAGCAGCACGGCGGTCTCTCCGTCTTTACGGGTGTCGGTGAGCGTACCCGTGAGGGCAACGATCTTTATAACGAAATGAAGGAGTCGGGCGTTCTTGCCAAGACCGCGCTTGTGTACGGTCAGATGAACGAGCCGCCCGGCGCGAGAATGAGAGTAGCGCTCTCGGGTCTTACCATGGCGGAGTATTTCCGTGACAGGGCAGGGCAGGACGTGCTCCTCTTCATTGATAATATCTATCGCTTTACACAGGCGGGCTCGGAGGTATCGGCTCTACTCGGCCGTATGCCGTCTGCCGTAGGCTATCAGCCGACGCTGGCGACGGAGATGGGCGCTCTGCAGGAGCGCATCACCTCGACCAAGAAGGGCTCCATAACCTCCGTACAGGCGGTCTACGTCCCTGCGGACGACCTGACGGACCCCGCGCCCGCAACCACGTTTGCGCATCTGGACGCGACCACGGTCCTCTCCAGAAGCATTGCCTCTCTCGGTATCTATCCCGCGGTCGATCCTTTGGACTCCACCTCCAGAATTCTTGCGCCCGACGTTGTCGGCATCGAGCACTATGAGGTCGCGCGTGAGGTGCAGAAGATCCTGCAAAGATACAAGGAGCTGCAGGATATCATCGCCATCATGGGTATGGATGAGCTCTCCGAGGAGGATAAGCTGGTCGTCAACCGCGCGAGAAAGATCCAGAGATTCCTCTCTCAGCCCTTCACCGTAGCGGAGCAGTTCACGGGTATGGAGGGACGCTACGTGCCGATCAAGGAGACCATTCGCGGCTTCCGCGAGATCCTCGACGGCAAGCACGACGAGCTTCCCGAGTCTGCCTTCCTTTTCGTCGGCACGATCGACGAGGCGGTCGAGAAGGCGAAAAAGCTACAGGAGGAGGCGTGAGCCTCCGCCGTGAAAGGATAACGCGATGAAACCGTTTCATTTACAGATCGTAACGCCCGAGGGGTGTCTTTTCGACGGCGAGGCGGAGAGCCTGCTCGTCCGCACGGGTGACGGCGACGTCGAGATCTTACGCGGTCACACAGACCTCTTTGCGTCCGTCGGTGTCGGCAGAGCGCGTCTCATTGCGGATGGCAAGACCCGCATGGCGTCCTGCTCGGGCGGTATGCTCTCGGTCGAGCGCGGTGAGGTGCGTCTGGTGGCGGTGACCTTTGAGTTTGCCGATACGATCGACATCAATCGCGCGAGAGCGGCGGCAGAACGCGCACAGCACGCCGTTACCGTCGCCCACGACGAGCGTACGGAGCGCATCGCCAAGGCGAAGCTCATGCGCGCGCTTGCACGCATCTCCGTCTACGAAAACGGCAACTAAGCGGGCAGTGCCCGCGTCCGTGTGCCCGCTTCCATGTGCTCGCCTATCGCCACGCTCTGCGCAACCGACCGTGGTACAATGGCGGCGAGGTCGTTATGCCGCAATTTGCTATGATATAAAATAAAAAGAGCCTTCCTCAAGGGAAAGCTCTTTTTTTCATACCATAGGAAATTGCTCAAATGGACCTCGCCGTTTTGCCGTGCCGCGGGGCGCGGAAAGCTGCGATAGGCGAGCATCTTCCTGCGGGTGTTGCCCGCTTTTTCATACCATAGGAAATTGCTCAAATGGACCTCGCCGTTTTGCCGTGCCGCGGGGCGCGGAAAGCTGCGATAGGCGAGCATCTTCCTGCGGGCGTTGCCCGCTTTTCATGTTTCGGGAGGTCG
>JAFTIJ010000015.1 GCA_017456965.1 Clostridia bacterium | reverse complement strand
TCGTTGATTTTCTGACCATCTTCGTAGTACTGGGTGCAGGCTTCGGTAGAGATGGTGAAGCCCTGAGGTACGGGAAGACCGATGTTGGTCATTTCAGCAAGGTTCGCGCCTTTACCACCGAGGAGCTCACGCATGTTTGCGTTACCTTCGGTAAAAAGATAGACGTACTTTTTTGCCATTTTGATTTACCTCCGATTTATTTTGGTGTTTGGGTTTTGAATATAAACCGTTTACTTTAGTATTATAGCACAAAGTTTTTGTAATATCTATAGTTTTTGAAAAAAAAACTAAAGATTTTTATAAAAGTTTTGAATAAAAAAAGAACTTTTTTTCGGAAAAATACAAAAAACGCTTGATTAAAGATAAAAAATCGTGTAAAATAAAAAACTGCGACGAAAATTAAAGAAAGGAAAATCACGATGTCTATTGACGATCTTTTTAAGAAAATTTCCACGTCCGCATCCCCTGTCGGCAAGCCCGAGTACCTGATCGTGGGTCTTGGCAACCCCGGCCGTGAATACGCCGAGACGCGCCATAACGCGGGCTTCCTTGCCATCGACGCGTTGGCGGCAAGGTGCGGTGTGAGAATCGACCGCGCAAAATACGATTCTCTTTGTGCCGAGACGACACTTGGCGGCTGTCCCGTTTTGCTGATGAAGCCGCAGACCTATATGAATCTGTCGGGTACGGCGGTATCTCAGGCGGCAAAATTTTACAAGATCCCTGCGGAGCGCATTCTCGTGCTCTGTGACGATATCACACAGAAGCCGGGGAAGATCCGCATCCGCAAGAGCGGAAGTGCCGGTGGTCATAACGGGCTCAAGAGTATCATAGGATGGGTGGGAGGCGACAAATTCCCGCGCATCCGCATCGGTGTCGGAGAAAAGCCGACGCCCGAGTACGATCTCGCCGACTGGGTAACGGGCAAGCTGTCCGAGGAGGACAAAAAAGCGATCTCCGCTCGCTTTGCGGATATCTCTGCTGCGGCAGAGCTTGTGCTGAAGGGTGATTTCGAGCGTGCCATGTGTTTATATAACGGATGACGCCGTGATCCTGAACCGAATGAAAGAGAGGCGATGCTTCGGTGACAAATCTTCTTTTAAACCGTATTCGCGAGAATCGCGAGTATCGGGAGCTCTTACGGTCCTTACGTGACCCGGAGCAGACAAAAAAGCGCTACCCGTCGCTCGTTACGGGACTCTGCGAGGGGGCTGTTGACGTTCTCCTCGCCGCTTGCATATACGATCTTCCCACGGATCGCCGTCCCGTGCTTGTTTGCGTGCCCGACGAGAAAAGCGCGATGTCGTTCTACACGACCCTCACCGCGTTCGGATTGCGTACCGCGATCTACCCCGAGCGCGATCCCGTCCTTTATAATATCGTTTCCTCTCACGAGCTGGAGCATGAGAGGATCGCCGTATTGACGGACCTTTTGCAGGATAAGCTCGACGTCGTGCTCTCGACGCCGACTGCGGCGCTCTCCTACACGATCTCGGGCGAGAAGCTCCTTGCGGCGACGAGAAGCTTTGCCGTCGGGGACTGTGTGGAGATCGATGATCTTGCGGATTTCCTTGCCCGCTCGGGCTACGTCCGTAGCGATATGGTTGACGGTAAGGGCAAATTCAGCGTTCGCGGCGGTATTGTGGATATCTTTCCGCCGCATCTGCGCGCCCCTGTGCGCATGGAGCTTTTCGGAGATGAGATCGACCAGATCGGCTACTTTGATCTGATGACACAGCGTAAGACGGAGAATGTGAGCGAGGTCATGGTGACCTGTGCCAGAGAGATCTTGCTGGACGACGAGCGCAGACGCGGGCTTGCTGCGCTGATCCGCTCTGCCGCCGCCAAGGCGCGCGATGCGGAGATCCGACGCTCGCTGATGAATGAGTGTGAGACGCTGGAGAGCGCGCTGGACGTTCCCTTCGTTGACAAATACATTTCATATATATATATGGAAAAGACTACGCTGCTTGACTATTTCGGTGACCGTACGCTGAGCTTTGCCGTGGAGACGCCCGCGATCCTTGACCGACTGAACGCCGAGCAGGCACATATGCAAGAGACGGTCGGAGATCTGATCCGCTCGGGTCTGCTTTTGCCGAAATACTGTGAGTTTGCCAAGGAGAGCGCGGTGTTGCTTGGCTTTTTTGAGACGCACGGTACGCTCTTGCTCAACACCTTCGTGACACAGTACCCCGGCAGACTCTCCGCCATGTTTTCGATGTCGGTGCGCTCCACGCCCATGACGCCGTCGGATTTCAGCATCTTTTCCGAGGATATCCGAAATTATCTGTCGGGCGGCTACGACGTGCTTTTGCTTTGTGAGAATGAGACCGAGGCATCTGCGATGACCTCGATTTTAATCGAGAACGAGATCCCCGCCGTCCATTCGCCGAGGCTCGATACCATGCCGATCCCGAAAACCGTGATCGTTTCCTCATTTGCTGTCAAGGGCTTTGAGATCCGTACGGAGAAGTTTGTGTGTCTCTCACTCTCGGGCGGCGGCAACAAGACCGAGCGTGCACTCAGACGCCGCGCGGCGAGAAACAACAGACCTGCCGTCAAGGCAAAGGAGAAGATTCTCTCCTACGCCGATCTTGAGGTTGGGGACTTCGTCGTACACGAGGCACACGGTATCGGTCTCTATATGGGCCTTGAGAGCATCAAGACCTACGAGGGGGTACGCAGGGATCACATCAAGATCCAGTATGCCGGCTCGGACGTCCTTTTCGTTCCCTGTGAGCAGATCGACACGGTATCCAAGTATATCGGTGCGGGAACGGATACGGGCGCGGTCAAGCTCTCCAAGCTCGGCGGCTCCGAGTGGGCGAAGGCAAAGACGCGTGTCAAGGCCGAGGTCAAGAGCATGGCAAAGGAGCTGATCGCGCTGTACGCGGAGCGCCTCCGTCGCCCCGGCTACGCCTTCTCCGCGGACGACGATGTGCAAAGAGAGTTTGAGTCCACCTTTGCCTATGAGGAGACCGACGGTCAGCTCATTGCCGTCAGCGATATCAAATCCGATATGGAGAAGCCGATCCCCATGGACCGACTCCTTTGCGGTGACGTTGGCTTCGGCAAGACCGAGGTCGCGCTCCGCGCCGCCTTCAAGGCGGTTCTGGATTCCAAGCAGGTGGCGATCCTCGTGCCGACGACGCTGCTTGCCATGCAGCACTACAATACCATCGTCTCCCGTATGCGCGGCTTCCCGGTCAAGGTGTCGTATCTCTCCCGCTTCAAGAATACGGGGGAGCAGAGTGCAACGGTCCGTGCCGTGCGCAGAGGTGACGTGGATATCATCGTCGGTACGCACAGACTCCTGTCTGCGGATATCCAGTTCAAGGATCTCGGTCTTGTCATCATCGACGAGGAGCAACGCTTCGGCGTAGCACATAAGGAGAAGCTGAAGCAGCTCTCCAAAAACGTCGACGTCCTCACCCTGACGGCGACCCCGATCCCGAGAACGCTCAATATGGCGATGACCTCGATCCGCGATATGTCTGTTCTCGACGAGGCACCCGGCGACCGACTGCCCGTGCAGACCTACGTTCTGGAGCATGACGACGTCGTGATCTTCGAGGCGATACGCCGTGAGCTTCACCGAGGCGGTCAGGTCTTCTATCTCTATAATAAAGTGGAGACGATCCGTGAGAAGACGGCACGCATCCAGGCACGCTTCCCGGACGCAGTCGTTCGCTTTGCTCACGGCAAGATGGAGAAATCCGAGCTCTCCGATATCTGGCAGGATCTCGTTGACGGTGCGATTGATATCCTCGTTTGTACGACGATCATTGAGACGGGCGTGGACGTTCCCAACGCCAATACGCTGGTGATCGAGAACGCGGACCGCATGGGTCTCTCCCAGCTCCATCAGATCCGCGGACGTGTCGGACGCTCCACCAGACGCGCCTACGCATATTTCACCTATCCTGCGGGCAAGGTGCTGACGGATATCTCCTCAAAGCGCCTGCAGGCCTTGCGTGACTTCACGGAGTTCGGCTCGGGCTTTAAGATCGCGCTCCGTGACCTTGAGATCCGCGGTGCGGGTGACGTATTGGGTGCCAAGCAGCACGGTCATATGGAGAGCGTCGGCTACGATATGTATCTGAAGATCTTAAACGATGCGGTGCTGGAGGAGAAGGGAATCGCGCCGAAGGTAAAGACGGAGTGCGTCATCAACATCGGTCGGGACTCCTATATTCCCGAGACGTATATTTCCTCCGCCGCACAGCGAATCGACATCTATAAAAAGATCGCCTCGATCGAGAACGAGGCGGACGTGGACGATATCGCAGACGAGCTGCTCGACCGCTTCGGTGAGATGCCGCCGTCCGTGGAGACACTACTCTCGATCTCTCTTGTGCGTGCGCTTGCCTGTGAATGCGGCTTTGCGCAGATCGACCAGAAGCAAAGCGACGTTGTGATCTATCCCGCGGCGCTTGATATCCGCGCGTGGTCGGAGCTCGTGGCGCAATATCCCGGCAGAATCATCATCAAGCCCGGAGAAAGAACGCACGTCGTGTGCAGACCGATGCGCAAGGAGCCGATCTTCTCGTTCCTTGGCGACTTGTTAAAAAAATATATACAAATAAAATCAAAAAAAGAGTAGATTTTTTTGAAAATCCATTGTATAATAGAAAAATGGAAGTTTGACGCATCGACTTCCTCATGTATAACATTTAAGGAGAAAAAATATGAAGAACACAAGAATCCTCACAAAACTGGCGGCATTTGTGCTCGTTCTTTGCCTTGGCGTATCCCTTTTCGCCTCCTGCGGCTCGGACGACGTCATGATGTCCATGGAAATCGACGGCAAGACCTACACCCTCACGGAAAAGGAATTTGCTACGCTTCTGAAGATCAAGAAAATTGAGCTCTGCGTCAATCTCGGTCTCTCCGCATCCTACGATAACGACTCCTTCTGGCTCGCTGAGATGGAAGAGGGCGGTACCCGCGAGGACTACTATATGGATATGGTCCTCGATCAGGCAAAGGTGCTTCTGATCGAAAAATATCTCTTTGACAAATATCAGCTCACCCTCTCTGCCGAGAGAATGGCTGAGTATGAGACCGTCAGACGCGAAGAGGTCGACTACCTCGGCGGTAAGGGCTCCTACAAGCAGTACTACGGCTACACCGTATCCGAGTATTTCGACACCTACGTTGAGATGGTTGAGCGCTCCAATGCGATTTACGAATTCCTTTGCGACGAGAACGGCGAGCAGAAGGTAACCGAGGAGGATCTCGCAAAATACTATGAGGAGAACTACGCAGGCTATCAGTACATCGTTCTTGACATGAATAACAAGGTCGTCCGTGACGAAGACGGCAACCGCGTTGTCAATAAGAAGAAGACCACCGACGAGAACGGTGAGACCGTTGAGGTCGATGGCGACTCCTACAAGACCGAGGCACTGACCGACGAGGAGAAGAGCGAGAAGCAGACCCTCGCCGCTAAGATCCTCGCTGAGCTTGAGGCAGGCACCAAGACCTTTGAGGAGCTCGTTGCCGAGTACTCCGACGAGTACTACTCCGTTGAGTACCCCGAGGGTAGCTTCGTTCCCAAGGGCTCTGCATTTGCAAACGAGACGGTCATCTCCAAGATCGAGGATCTTGAGATCGGCGAATACACCGAGGAAGCGATCAGCGTCAACAGCAATGCTTACCAGTATATCGTCAAGAGAGTTGAGCTCAAGGAAGCTGTTTATCATGACGATCACTACCTCAGCCTCTTTGACGGCTACGAGGAGGTAGTCAAGACGGATAAGTATGAGAACTACGTCAAGACCTATTTTGACAAGGTTGTTGTCGTTCAGGCCGTTGCGGGCAGATACTCTCTCGTTGATCTCTATCACTCCGAGCACATCGACTATCTCATTTATATCAACATGGTTTCCTCCGGTTCTTAATCCGGTCGGAGATGTTTGGCTATGTAAAACCTTTCGTGCCGAATCTGCGCGTAAAGGAATACGAGCTTTATAAAAGCGTCTATTGCGGGCTGTGCCGCTCGATGAAAAAATATACGGGCAATCTCTCCCGCATGACGCTGAGCTACGACATGACATTTTTTGCGCTGGTACGCACGGTGCTTGCGGGAGAGGACTACACCATCCGCAAGCGCCGATGCGCGGTGCACCCGATGCGCTCCCGTCCCATGATGGACGATAACGGGGCGCTCGCCTACGCCGCCTACGTCAGCGCGCTTTTGACTGCGTATAAGATCGACGATACCGCACTTGACGAGCGCGGCCTTGTGCGTCTTGCGGCACGCACCGCAGGACCGTATGCAAGGCGTTTGAAGCGCAGAGCGGAGCGTGCGGCGTATGAGATACGGTCTGTCGTAAAGGATGCGATGGATGAAACGCGGCGCCTGGAGAATGAGGCCTGCGATGCTCCCGATCTGCCTGCGGACGTTTTCGGCAGGATGCTGGGGGAGCTTCTCGCGATGGGGCTTGACGGTATCCATGCAAGACTGGCGTACGAGATCGGTCTCCACACGGGGCGTTTTGTCTATATCATCGACGCGGTCTGTGATTATGAGCAGGACCTGAAAAAGCACTCATACAATCCCTTTATTCATGCGTTTGACAGCGAGGAGGAAATGAAGGCATTCAGACAAAACACGCTTCGCGGTGTGCTGATGCCGGAAATCGATGCGATCCTGCGCGCGGTCTATCTGATGGATTTTGAGGGAAAACCGATGTTTCGCGAATGCATTGAGAATATTATCACGGACGGCATGGGAAGCGCGCTTTCTATCGCGGTCGGAAAGGAAGGAACAGATGGAAAAGGATCCCTATAAGGTGCTGGGGGTAGATCCCGCGGCAACGGACGAAGAGATCAAAAAGGTGTATCGGGAGCTCGTGCGCAAGTACCATCCCGACAACTATGCAAATACCCCTCTTGCCGATCTTGCGAATGAAAAAATGCAGGAGATCAATGCGGCGTACGACGAGATCCAGCAGCTCAGAAAGGCAGAGGCACAGCGTGCCTCCTACGATACAACGGGGAACAGCTCCTACGGCGGCTATCAGCAGTATACGGGCAGCTCCGATTTTGCCGATATCCGTGCCTGTATCAGCGTGCGGAACTTTGCTGAGGCGGATATCCGCCTGAACGCGGTACACGCGGCGGATCGCAATGCGGAGTGGTTTTATCTCAAGGGCGTTGTGTTCCGTGCCAAGGGCTGGTATTTTGAGGCATCAAAGTATTTTGATAATGCCTACAGAATGGAGCCCTCCAATATGGAGTACCGTAACGCGGCGGAGAGCATACGCAACTATACGTCGAGCGTCAATCAAGGGCGCAGTACGGATGACGCCATTTGCAATCTTTGCTCCACCCTGATCTGTGCGGACTGCTGCTGTGAGATGTGCGGCGGCGATCTGGTCCCTTGCTGTTGATATGAGACAGACCAAGCGGCTTTCTCTTTCCGCGCTTGCGGTGGCGCTCGGTACGGTGATCTTGGCATTCGGATCGCTCCTTGACGTGATGGATATGTCGGCGGCGGTCCTGGCTTCCCTCACAGTTCTCTTCTGCGTACTGGAGCTTGGAAACGGCTATGGTACGATGGTCTATCTTGCCGTGTCACTGCTATCGCTGATCCTCTTGCCGAATAAATCGCCGTCTCTTTTGTTTGCGCTTCTCTTCGGATACGTTCCGATCATCAAATTTTGGTTTGACAGAAGGCTCGGGCGACTGGCGATCCTTCCCAAACTCGTTGTTTTCAATCTCTTGTTTGCGGTGCTCATGATCTTTGCCGCAGAGCTTACGGGCTTTACCGTCGAAAATGCGTGGTCGATCGCACCTTGGGTGATATACGCGGCGTATTTCGTGCTGGCAAATGCGGTCTATATCGTTTGCGATCTGCTTTATACACGTTTGTCAAATCTCTATTTTCTGCGTTTTCGTGATAAGATCCGAAAATATCTGAAATAAAATCACACTCCGCATCATAAGATGCATGGGAGTGTGATTTTTTTATGAAACGAATATTGTTTTGTATCCTGATGCTTTGCCTGCTTGCTTCGTCCTGCGTGCCGCGTGCCGCACCGAGGACGGAGAATGCGGACGAGGAGCTGGGGCGCATCCTTTCTGAGCGGGGGATCACGGGCGGCACGATCTACAGTCGAGCGGCGGATGCCGAGTGTTCCTTGACCGACGCGATGCTGGAGAGGCTCTTTTTCGGCAGTAACACGGAGGATCTTCGCTATGTGCGCTCCATGGCGCTCTATACATCGGGGCGAATGAATGAGGGCGAGATCTTCGTCTTAGAGCTTTACGATCTCTCTCACAAGGAGGCAGTACGTCGATTGCTGTCATACCGTGCGGAGAAAAAAGAGAACGCCGTCCTGTCGGAGAACGGCGTCTATCTGTATTTGCTTTGTGAACCGTAATGGATCAGTCGATCGTGATCTTACCGCAGAAGTATCGGGCGAGCTTGCGTATCGCGTCGCCGTCACCCGATGCAAGGAGCGGTGCACCGAGAAAGGGAGCGGCGTCCAATACACACGCGACATCCTCGTCGGAGGTTACATACACGTGGATGAAGCCCTTATCCTCCGCCATTTCCTCCGCATTGTCGGGGAAATCGTCGTCAGCCGCGATCGGCTCGGGCAGATCATCGGGAAGATATGCGGTCATCCTTGCGTTTGCGATCAAACGGGCGTGTTGCAAATGCGACTCGGGAAGGCTGACGGTAATACTGTCAAGTGCCTTGGAGAGCGCGTGGATATAGGCGGCATCGGTTCCGCAGCATCCGCCGAGGATCGGAATGCCGCTTTGTGCCATCTCCTTGCCGTGCGTGGCAAAGACCTCGGGGGCAAGGTGTGTATGCGTTCCGTCCGCGCTCGGTGCGCCCGCGTTCGGCTTTGCGATCAGCGGTATGCCGAGGGCGAGGGAGAGCGGGACGAGCGGCTTCAAGAGTCGTGCCATCTCCTCGGGACCTGTTGAGCAGTTCAGACCGAAGGCGGCAATGCCGAGTGAGGAGAGCGTGACGAAGGCCGCCTCCACGTCGTCGCCCGACATCGTTTTGCCGCTCGGTGTGACCGTGAGGGTGACGAAAACAGGCTTCCCGGATACCTCTTTGACGCCGATGACCGCCATACGCGTGCAGGCAAGATCCATGTTGGTCTCGATCATGAAGAAATCAACGTCCGGCGAAAGCGCCTCCGCCTGCTCCCGATAGATCCCGATCAGCTCCTCGGGCTCGGTGTCTCCG
>JAFTIJ010000149.1 GCA_017456965.1 Clostridia bacterium | reverse complement strand
GTGTGCAGAAATCGGTTCAAGGCATCCTGTAGCGCCAGACTCTCTCCGAGCTCCTCGCCATTCCCGTCGGGCAGACACTCGGCGAGCTCGTCCAGCACCAGCGTCACGGGGCATCTTCGCTTTTCGGCACTCTGATGCTCGTAGCGGTCAATGGCAAGCTGGCGGCTCAGCATCCCGACGTAGTGCTTTAAAGGGTCGGGACGGTTTGGCGGAACGGTATTCCACGTTTTGAACCACGTGTCATTTACCGTCTCCTCCGCACCGCCGTCGTCATTCAGAATACGGTAGGCGATATAGTGACAATATCTCCCGTATTTTTTGTCCGTCTCGGCGATGGCGCGCTCCTCACGGCGCCAATACAGGGAGACGATCTCTCTGTCCTCCATGTTTCATCACTCCTTTCATCCCAATAAACGGATTTTATACCGCGAATATGACAAAAGATTTCTATAATATTCATAGCGGGCTGTGCCCGCCGTCTCGTGCTCGCCTATCAGAGCTTTCCGTGCAGACAAGCGCGGCATAACGGCGAGGTCCATTCTGAGCAATTTCCTATGGTATTAAAAGCGGGCTGTCCCGCCGCCTCGTGCTCGCCTATCAAAGCTTTCCGTGCAGACAAGCGCGACATGACGACGAGGTCCATTCTGAGCAATTTCCTATGGTATTAAAAGCGGGCTGTGCCCGCTACCCCCAGCTCGCCTATCAAAGCTTTCCGTGCAGACAAGCGCGGCATAACAGCGAGGTCCATTCTGAGCAATTTCCTATAGTATTAAAAAGGCTTGCATCATCCGTTTTGTATGGGATGACGCAAGCTCTAAGTTTAATCAGTATGCTTCGGCGGATCCAAGAGCAAGCCTCGATACTCCTTGCCCGTAGCATTGCAGTAGAAGCAGGCGATCTTACCGCTACCCGCACAGCCAAAGCAGGTGCCACCCGTAGCAAGTGTGCCCGAGCCGCTACAGATCATACAGGTTCTGCGCGCGGTGCCGTCACAGTAGCCACAATCGTGTCCCTGACAGTACGCGTGACCGTTTGCAAGACACTCCGTGCAAACGGTAGGCTCGGTCGTGCCGCCCTGCCCCGGGTCGGTCGTCGTCGCGGTATCACCACCGTGCGCGGGGTCACGGGTCGTCACCGTATCGCCGCCGTGCGAAGGATCGCGTGTCGTTACCGTATCACCGCCGTATATGGGATCGCGGGTCGTCACCGTATCACCACCGTGCGCGGGATCGCGTGTTGTCACGGTATCGCCCGACGCCGTCGTGGTGCTCTGCCCCGCATTGCCCGCAGAGGGCGTGCCGTCAGGATCGTAGAAGCCGTAATACGGATAGTCACCAAGCTCCTCCAAAAGCGGGTGACCGCAATACTGACAATATCTGCTATCATAATCGCAAAGCATCGTGCACAGGGGGCAAATGGGTCTGCCAAGGAAAGAGCACGAGCAAAGCAAAAGCATCATACCGAAAACAAGAAGCCATGAAACGCTTCGAATATATTTCATACGGATCATTCCTCCATCTTATCATTCCGAAACATCCAAATTATATCACGGATGCGGTATTTTGTCAATATGGACACCCCATGGAGAAATCAATAAATCCTCGTCTCCTCCGCGAAAACGATCAGCGGTGCCGTCGCCCACGGGTGGAAGAGACTGCAATTTCCCTTCTGATCCTTGCCCCACGCCTCAAAGGTCGTGGTCGCCCCCTCGGAGATCATCAGGAGCCACGCGTCCTCCGCCGTCGCCAGACGCTCGGCAAGATCGCGTCTGCCGTGCCCGATCAGTGCGGCAAGTGTGAAGTACGCCATATAAACGCCCATACTGCGAAGCCCCTTTTGCTCGATCAGGTCACAGATCCGTGCGCAAAGCGCCTCGTCCTGCGTACCGATATCAAAGAGAAGCGGCAGGAGATTGGAGTGCACGGCGGCGTGCGTTTTCTCCTCGCTGTCGCAGAAAAGCCCCATCTCCTCCGAGTAAAACGTCTCGACAAATGCGCGCTTCGTTTGCTCCGTCCTGCCCGTGGGTTCCATGCCGAGATGCGCGCGCAGCTCGTCCGTCGCCATCAGAAAGCCGCACCAAAAGGCGTTGAGCACGTTATGCACGCCTCTGCCGATGGGCGTCGTCAGCGGGAAATCGTAGCCGTCACGGAGATTCTGCGGCCAATCCACAAGATTCCACTTTTCGGTCACACCGTCAAGAAGCCCCCGCTCGTCAGTATATCCGAGGAAATATTCGTATACAGACTCGACGTAGGGATACACCTGCGTCAAAAACTCCTTGTCGCCGTCCATCGCGTATACCCATGCGATCTGCGCGGGAAATTGGAGCGAGTAATCGGCGATCTCCTGCATATAGGCGCTCGTGGATACCGCCATCAGCCCGCGTGAAATGAACGAGGACGCGCAGAAATCAAGGATCGCCTTCTTCATAAAGGAGGTGTCTCTCGTCAGCGTCGCGTGCGCACGCGCGGCAACGGATACGTCACCCATATATTGACCCTTCTCACGGGTGGGGCAATCGACGAAGACCTCCTGCGCGCCGTACTTCACGGTATCGGCGCACAGGCGAAGCACACGGTCAAGAGCCTCATTCTCCGTACGGTAGACTGCCTTCTCCTCACAAGGATAATGTCTCACACGAACGGAGATCGACAGGATCTCAACGTCCTCGGGGCAGAGCAGCTCCAGATAACGGAACGCCTTGTAGTCGTATTGGTTCAGCTCGTCCGTACCGCCCGAGAGGATCCACTCCTCCTCGTAGCGGCAGTTGCATCGCATATCGAAGCGCACGTTTCCGTCCTCGTCAAGCTCCTCGCCGAGATGCAGGATCAGCGTATCCCCCGCCCTGCCGCGGGCGCGGATCACAGGGTAGCCGACGACCTCCCGTCCGAGATCCGCAAAGACGCGTCCGTTCGCCTTCACAATCTCCGCAAACGGCATCTCGTAGATCGAAAGCTGCTTTGACGGCTGTCTTCTCAAAACGTAGTCGGCATTCTCAAATATCGCGGCGTGCGTCCACGCACTATCGTCAAATTCGGGCGTAAAGAAATCCGTCTCGGGCGCGCGGCTGTCGTATCTCTCAAGAAAAGCAGTATCGTAGCCAACCTTGCCCATCGCGGTATAGCCCGTATGATCTGCACAAAGCCACGCGTCATCACTCACAAGTGCGCACACGCCGTCCAGTATAAGCTCACACCAAAGCATCTCGCGCAGGTCTCCCGAGACCCAGACGCGGTTGATAAGACCCTGATAATAGGTATGTACGGCAAAGGTATTTTCACCCTCGCAAAGATACGCTCCGACGTCGATCTCGTTATAATAATACGCACACGGATAGGAGGGCGACGGTCCCTGCGTGACGAAGCGCCCGTTGATATAGAGCTTGTAGTAATCGTCTGCCGTAATGCGCAGGATCGCCTTCCTCGCTCTCGGCAGGTCGATCTTCCTGCGGAAGAGAACGTGGCGGTTCAGATAGCGGCGCTCCTCGGGCTTTGGGCGATAACGGTGAATCTCCTTGTGAAAGACCTCGTTACGCGGGATCACGTTGGCAAAATCGGGGTGACATATATATTGCGGTTTCATCGTAAACTCCTCCGTCAAGTTTTGATGTAATCATTATATCAAACCCGCGGCCGCTTGTCAATGCGGTCATCGGGATTTGCGGGCGGTGCCCGGCGGGCCGTGCCCGCACCCATATGCTCGCCTATCGCTTTGTCACATCGAAACGAGGTACGGCAAAACGGCGAGGTTGGATTGCTGAATCTTAACGGCAAATTGGGATTTGCGGGAGGCTTCGTTGAGCGGAAACACCGTTTGGCTCCTTCCGGGAGGGAGCTCCCGACGGAAGTCGGGTGAGGGAGAGCGCGTGTAATAAAGGAGAAGGCTGAGATTATGGGATGAGTATATACCATAGGCATGGTTATCCAAGATGGTATACGGCTTGTAAGATTTCATACAAGCGCTCTCCTTCCGTCTCGCTGACGCGAGCCACCACGGGGTCCCCAAGCCGCCGTGCGC
>JAFTIJ010000148.1 GCA_017456965.1 Clostridia bacterium | reverse complement strand
CGTGCCGAACGAGGACAAGCCCGTCGTGCCGAACGAGGACAAGCCCGTCGTGCCGAACGAGGACAAGCCCGTCGTGCCGAATGAGGACAAGCCCATCGTGCCGAACGAGGGAGAAGCCGTGCCGCCGAACGAGGGAGAGCCCGTGACACCGGGTGCAAACGACTCTGAAAAGAAAGCAGACCTTTTGCAGAAGCTCGATAAACTGCCGGGAGGTCGCAAGGCGGCCGCTATCATTGCCGCAGTGGCAGTGCTTGCTATCGCGATCGGTGTGATCGTCATCGTCAAGCTTGGAGAGAAGAGAAAAATGGCGAGTGCGGTCGTGCCCTGTGAAAAGACGTTTTTTGTCCGCTCGGTCGGTAAGACGTTGGCGGGTCAGGAGTTCGTTTTTCTGGATGAATTTCGGATCGGGCGCAATCGGGCGCTTTGCGAGCTGGTGCTCCCGATGGATGCTGTCGGCGTCGGTAGCGTTCATTGCCATATTGTTTGCGAGAGCGGCGGCGTGTATCTTACAGACAAGGATTCCTGCGGCGGCACGTATATGGCGGACGGCACCCGCCTTGAGCCCGAGAAAAAATACCCTCTCGTCAACGGAAGCCAATTCTTTGTCGGAAACAAAAACAATGCATTTATCATTTATTTTAATGCGTGACTTGTACGGAGGAGATCATGTTAAGCTTTGGAAATCAAGATCTGTGTGAAAGCTGCTTTTTGCCGCTGAACGGCGATGCGACGGTCTGCCCTCATTGCGGATATGACGAGAACGCACCCGCTCCCGGACACGCGTTGACGCTCGAACAGGGTACGATCCTGATCGGCAAATATATCATCGGCAAGGTTCTCGGCATGGGTGGCTTCGGTATCACGTATCTTGCCTTTGACCTGACGATGAACCGTCGCGTTGCGCTCAAGGAGTATTTCCCCACGAAGTTTGCGGTCAGAGAGCAGGAGAGCGAGAATGTGATCCCCTTATCCACGCAGACGAGGTCGTACTTGGATAAGGGCGCGCGCCGCTTCTATGAGGAGGCGGAGACGGTCGCGAGATTCAACGGCAATCGCAATCTGATCGAGGTCTACGAGTTTTTCTATGCGAACAATACCGCGTATTATGTGATGGAGTATCTTGACGGGCAGGATCTCGCACATTATCTGGTCCGTGAGGGCAAGGGACTCTCTCAGGGAAAGTTGCTCTATTTGCTGGATTGTATGACGGATGCGCTCATGGTCGTCCACAGCACCAAGCTTCTGCACAGGGATATTTCACCCGACAATATTTTTATCTGCAAAAACGGAGATCTGAAGCTGATCGACTTTGGTGCGGCGAGATTCTACTCGTCAAAGGAGGATAACGCACACTCCGTCATCATCAAGCCCGGCTTTGCGCCCCCCGAGCAGTACCGTGAGGACGGTAAGCACGGACCGTGGTCCGATATTTACGCGCTCGGTGCGACGGCGTATTATATGCTGACGGGCAAGAAGCCGAGCGACCCCTTCAGCCGTATGAAGCAGGACGATCTGCAATTCGGCGACGTCTCCCCCGACGTGGAGCGTATCCTTCGCACCATGCTTGCCGTGCAGATAGAGGCACGGTATCAGAACGTATATCAGCTGAAAAATGCACTCCTGCAGACGGAGATGGCAAGAGAGCACCTGCTGAAGGGGAAGCGCGTAGCATCCCGTACGGCGCATATTGCGACGCCGACCGAGGCGCACACGGTATCTGCCGTGTCCGTAACGCCCGTGACGTCTGCGACACCCGTAACGTCTGCGACGCCTGTAGCGCCCGTGACGTCTGCGACACCTGTGACGCCTGTAGCGCCGGTGGCGCCTGTGATGCCCGTGAGACCGTCCGCGCCTCGCGCGTCCGTCAAAGCAAAGCTTGCCGCGTTTTTCGGCATCGGTGGAAACAGAAGCAAGGCGGATGGCGTTGTGATGATCTCTCTTATCGCGATCCTTCTGGCGATCGTCGTGATCGCCGTTATCGTGGCGGTGGCGTCGTCCTATGAGACGGCACCTCCCTTGTATACGGTAAGCGCCGTCTGCGAGTGCCCCGAGCATACGGCCGTGCGGTATTCTCCCGTGGAGGATGCCACGGCAACAATGAAGTACCCCGTGACCTCAGGCGAGACGAAAACGGGCTGTAATATAAAGAGGTGAAAAAACATGAGCAATACCATAGGCGTCGCTCTTGAAGACGGGCGATTGCTTTGCGACAGCTGTTTTCTTGAGGTGAGTGAAAACACCGTTGAATGCCCGCATTGCGGATACCGCGCGGAGGCGCGGGCTTCATGGCAGCCCGTGATCCTACCGCTCGGCGCCGTACTGGCGGATAAGTATATCGTCGGCAAGATGCTTGGTATGGGCGGCTTTGGCATCACCTATCTCGCTTACGACAGAGCGGAGAATCGGCGTGTCGCGATCAAGGAGTATTTTCCGTCCGCACTCTCCTCCCGCACGTCGGGCGATACGGCGGTCATCTCCATGCTCGGTGAGGAGCGCTCGGACGAGTTCCGACGCGGTGCGCAGAAATTCTACGAGGAGGCGGAACGCATCGCTTGCTTTGATGACGAGCCGAGCATCATCCACGTTTATGAGTTCTTTTATCAGAATAATACCGCGTATTACGTTATGGAGTATCTTGACGGTCAGGATCTCGCGCATTATATCATGAATAGATCCAAGGAGATCTCCGTCGGCTCCGTTTTGTATATCTTAGATAAGGTATCGGATGCGTTGACCGTGGTCCATAACGCCAACTTCCTGCACAGGGATATCGCGCCCGACAATATTTTTGTGTGTCGAAACGGCGAGATCAAGCTGATCGACTTCGGTGCGGCGCGTCAGTACATGACGCAGGAGAGTCAGAGTATGTCCGTCATTGTCAAGATGGGCTTTGCCCCCATTGAGCAGTATCAGAAAAAGGGCAAACAGGGGCCATGGACCGATATTTACGCGCTTGGCGCGACGGCGTACTATATGCTCACGGGCAAAAAGCCCGACGATGCCTTCAGCCGTTCGAGCTACGACGAGATGGATTATGCCGACATTCCCGCGCCCGTGGCGAGATTGCTGAAAAAAATGCTGGCGGTATCTCCCGCCAAGCGCTACCAGACGGTACACGAGCTGAAGCGTATGCTCTCCCAGATCGACGTGGAGCGCGTTCCGCTCGTCAAGGTTGAGACGGAGACGGCGGGCGCGCAGAAGGTCGCTCGCCGCTCCAAGAAAAAGCTTGGCGTGATCTTTGCCGCGGCGGCGCTCGCGCTCGGCCTCGCCGTTGCAATTCCCGTCGGGATCGGGCTTGCGGGCGCAGACGCAGGCGGTATATTCTCGTCATCCTACAGCGAGGGGTTAGAGTATCGGCTCGTGGGCGACGCCTACGAGGTCCAAGAGATCGGCAGCTGTACGGATACGGATATCGTGATCCCATCGGAATATGAGGGGCTTCCCGTAACGGCGATCGGCAGTTATGCCTTCAAGGACTGCGATACGCTCCGCTCTGTCACGATTCCCGACAGTGTGACCGATATCGGTGACTGTGCCTTCTGGGGATGCGCGTCTCTTACGGACGTTCGGATTTCCGAGACGCTTCAAAGGATCGGTCTGTACGCATTTTATAACTGCAAATCGCTTGCCCGGATTACGATCCCGGGGCAAAATACGGTGATCGGGGGCTATGCGTTTGAGGGCTGCAGTAGCTTAAAGCAGATGCCGAGCCTTGGGAAGGTGACGAGCATCGCGCAGTATACGTTTCGCAAAAGTGGCCTTGAGGAGGTTGAGATCCCCGATGGCATTACCGTGATCGGAGAGGGCGCGTTTTACGAGTGCCCCGAGCTTTTTGCGGTCCATATTCCGAGCAGTGTCCGACAGATCGATCCGCTTGCGTTTGCGGAGTGCGATCTCCTGACGACTATATATTACGACGGAACAAGGGCGCAATGGGAGGCGCTGATTGATTCCGACGGCTACGCGTACAGCTACGCGACGGTTATCTTTTCAAAATGAGCGGCTATTGCCCGTATTGATGTGCTCTCCTGCGGTCGTTACTCATGCCCGCAGGAGAGCTTTTGTTTGCGGGCAGTACCCGCCTCCGTGTGCTCGCCTATCGCTGTGTCACGCTGAAACAAAGTGGGCAAAACGGCGAGGTTGGCGCTTGCGCAAGATCCTTCACTCCACTCCGTTTCATTCGAGGATGACAGCGCAGGGGGGGCTTGCGCAAAACAATTCCACGATATTGGGATTTGACGTGGATTTTTGGGTTGCTTCATCAAGGCGTATTGTGCTTTCCTCTACTTTTTGTTGACAAACACGGCGTGTTATGATATGATATAATTATATCATATGGAAAGTGAGTCGGATATGAATACCATGATCGGAATGACACAGATCACGCAATATATGTTTGAGAAGGCTACACGGAAGCAGTTGACCCTCGCGCAGGCGGTTGAGCAGCTGAGGGAGAATGCCAATGTGCGCACGGTTTCGGATATTTTGTCCGTATATACGGGGATATCCAACAAGCAGGACAATAAACTGCTGCAATCGTGTCTGGTCGATGCGCTGATGTCAACGGCGCCCGACGCCAAGCGTGAGTCGGTCATGCGCAAGGTGCGTATGTGGCTGAAGGACGACTGTCTTACGATCAGTAAACTCGGAGCGATCCAGCTCGGATTCGGGCTTGGGCTGACCGTGGACCGTACGGATGATATGCTGAAGCAGATTTGCGGCGAGGGATTCCATTGGCGCGATCCCGAGGAGATCGTTTTTATCTACGGTCTGCAGCACGGTCTGTCGTACGCAGAGACGTATGAGCTGTACGATCGCGCATCCGCACAGGGCCTTTTGAAGCCGTCGGAGCTTCCCGAGCCGATCACTCATACCGATACCGTCAGAAAGCAGATCATCAAGCTTGGCGGCAAGGAGGAGCTGATGCAGTACCTTGCGACCGCCAGAAAGAAGCTCGGCAAGCTGCACAACACCGCCTACAATCTTTTCCGAAGCTTTTTGGATATTTTGGTCGCCCCCGATCTGAACGACCAGCTGGACGATATCAAAAAATATCCGATCCGCAATATTTTAACAACCTATTTGTATCAGAAATTTATCCCGCGCAATCAGAAGGGAACAAAGAAGGCGACGGAGACCGATAAATTCGTGATGTCCGCTTTGCAAAGAAACATTCACCAGAATTGGCCCGACGAGACGACGCTGTCCAAGATGATCAACCGAGAGATCGACGTGACGAGAAAGGTGCTGATTTTACTCTTCCTTGCGACGGACGGCGGTGAGACGGATTATGCGGACGATTTCTTTGACGAGATGACGCCCGACGAGTCCTTCCGCGACATGTATATGCGGTTGAACGGTATGCTGACGGACTGCGGCTTTGCCAAGATCGACCCCCGTGTACCCTTCGACTGGATGGTGCTCTACTGTATGTGCGCGGATGAGAGCATTTTTATTGACGGCAGAGTACAGAGATTTTTGTCGGAGATCTTCCCGACGGCTGTTTCTGACGACGAGCTCTTTGATTGCGGAGAAAGCGGCACGCATCCGCTACACTTTGATACGTAATGTCTTCAGAATTGCCTGCGTTATGAATAAACGGGTCAATTCATCAATATGCATCGGTAACGAAACGAGGACGAGGAGCATGACGACTCCCCGTCCTTTTTGCACACGGTTTTGCCTGTAAGGTGTCTGCGGAAACAGCTTTCAAGATTTCGCACGGGATATGATACAATAAAGGCAAGCTTCTGCGGTGCGAAGGTTGCGCCGTGAGGCAATCATGACGTAAAGAAAGGAACGTGATGCTATGGATCATCGCAGAGCGCTCAGCTATGGCAGTATTCTGACATATGAGGACACGCGCTATATCATTGACTCTGAGCTTTGCCGAGGTATTCAAGCAATTGTATACAGAGGATATTTTACGGATGCGCTTCACGGAAAGCGATGGGTCCTGATCAAGGAGCTGTTTCCGTTTGATGAGAGCGGGCGTTTTTTTCGTGATGAAAACGACGGCATCGTGGGCTTTGACGCGTCCTGCGGTGACGCGGATGCGTATCGGCACGGCTTTGCGCGTGTAAACGCAGTCCTCGGAGAAATGCAGGACGGAGAGCCGTTGCGGTGTTTTACCGCAAACGGCACGGATTATGCGATTTTTGATTATACGAACGGCAGGAGCCTCGGTCAGGAGACGGAGGAGGGACACGGCTCGCTCAAGGCGATCGTCTTTCGCATGATCGCGCTTTTAGATATGCTCGCGCGCTATCACGCAAACGGGATGCTGCATTTTGGAATTACGCCCGACCATATCTTTCTTATGGGGGAGGGCGAACACACGCGTACGCTTCTTATGGATTGCAACGGCGGCGGTATTTCCGTGGACGCGACGGCGCTTGGCGAGAGTGCGCTTGTGGAGCTTGGCAGGCAGGGCTATACGGCACCCGAGATCCGTACGGGCGGCGACGAGCTTGGCGTTGAGGCGGATCTCTACTCGGTTGCGGCGGTCTTTTATTTTTGCTTGACGGGATGTGTGCTGACGCCGTTCCAGATGGCGCACTTTGCGCTCCCCGAGCTTGCGGAGAGCGAGTACGTAAAGGACGCGCCCGATACGGCACGAAGTATGGTGCGTCAGATCCTCGTGCACGGCTTACAGGCGCTCCCCAAACGGCGGTATGCGTCGGCGTCGATGATGCGTGGCGCTTTTCTGGAGCTGATCGATCGCATTGACTGCGTGGGTATCACGCACTGGGCGCTCTGGGAGTCGGGCAAGCGCACCGTTACGCATATGATGCGGGAGCACCCCGCATTCGCCCTTCTCTCGGACGAGGAGGCGCTGTACCCCATGGTATTGACGCGCGGAGAGAGACTGCGGATCTCTGTGGATGAGCTGATCCGCGATCTCGCATCGACGTGTCAATATCACGCGATGCTGATCGCACCCGAGGGAATGGGAAAGACGACGGCGCTGTTCCATACGCTGAGAGAGCAGTCGAAGAAATACTCTCCGACCCATCCCGCCTTTTTGTATATTCCGCTTTTCGGTTGGGAGGAGGGTTCTTCCTCGTATATTCAGGAGAGGATACTTGAAAATTTGTATTATCAATCGTCTGAATACAGCTACGATGACGCACGGCAGGCGCTGACGGAGCTGCTGTTGAGTCCCCTGCGCACGAGAGCGGGCAAGGCACCGCTTCTGATCTTGCTTTTGGACGGGCTGGATGAGGTCAAGGGGGATCGGCGCGCATTGCAGGACGAGATCTTGGCACTATCCCGTCTGCCGGGGGTCGGCATATTGCTCACGGGATCGGAGTATAGCGACGGCTTTGCTCCGTTTGAGAAGGTTTATCTTGCTCCGCAGACGGACGAGATCGTGCGTGATGTGCTGTCGCGTCGGGGCATTACCGAAGAGAGCGTACCGCTTTTACAGACGCCGCTCATGCTGGCACTTTTTTTGAAGATCCGAGAGGTTGACCGCTCGTGCCCGATCCCCACGTGCATACCGTCTATGATTGAAACGTATTTTTTGACACGTCTGCAAAGGGCGATCCGTGACGACGGAGAGACGGCGGTGTGGCAGAGTGAGGTCGCGCTTCGCTTCGTATTGCCGGCCGTTGCGGGCGCGCTCTCGGCGCGCGGCGGACCGCTGACGGAGGCGGCGCTTTGCGAGGTGACGGAAAACGCTTGCCGTTATGCAGTGCCACAGACGCTCGCGCGGCTTTTTCCAAAGCAAAAAGCGATACGTGACAGGCTCTTATGCGATTGGCGTCGGGATGAGGGGCGCTATCGGAGAATGTGGGCGCTGCTTTCCCAAAACGGCTTTTTGATCTGTGACGAGCACGGGCGTTACCGTTTACGCCATCCGTCGTTTTCGCCGTATCTTTGCGAGCTTGACCGACGGGCGCAAGAGACGCGTCGCAAGCATCGGCATATCCGTGTCGCGCTCGGTGCGGGTGCGCTCTCGGCGCTTGCGGCGGCCGCCTACGCGGCGATCACTCTTCTGTTCTGACCGTGCTATACCAAAAGGGCTATCCGTTGATACGGGTAGCCCTTTTTCATACCAGTGCGCTCGGCATGCGCAATCACTTGGCGGTGAAAGTCCGCTACAGACTTGGCAGTAGGAACTGTTAGCCGAAGACAAGGGTGTCCATCGTGAGGT
>JAFTIJ010000147.1 GCA_017456965.1 Clostridia bacterium | reverse complement strand
AGTGCACGGCGCAATGTGATTGATAACAAAAGCGAAGGTTGCTGTTAGGCTCCCTCCGGGAGGGAGCTCCCGACGGAGGTCGGGTGAGGGAGAGCGCGTGCATGATATCTTACGGGCTGAATATTATTTCGGGGAACCGTGCCTATCGTATATACGCATCTCATAAATTCAGCCGTTACCGTTATTGCACGCAGGCTCCTTCCACCGCTACGCGGTCCCCCTCCCTCTCGGAGGGAGGCAAACGGCGTTTTCCCTTGCCGTGATTGGGGGCGCTTGGGTGAATGTATCCCGTAAACACTCTCTGTGCTGTCATCCTCGAACGAAGCGGAGCGGAGTGAAGGATCTGCACACGCGGGGAGCCCCCGATCTGATGTGCGTTATTTTCAAAAAATATCGTACGCAAAAAGAAAATCGCAAGTTTAACTCTTGCCGTGCGCAGAGAGCCGTCATCTTATTTTATAAATTTTTAAATGTTACAACGTACTACGGCGATCGGGGAACGGTATCTTGCCAAAAGGGAAAACTATTTTTGAAAATGCTATAGACAAAGCTCCCGTTTTTTGGTACAATATAAAAGGTATAGAATCTGAATCGGATAAAAGAGGGATGAATTTATGGTAAAGGTTGCGATTTTTGACTTTGACGGTACGCTGGCAAATACCTTGCCCGACCTCAAGATCACCATCAATCTCGTAAGAGAGCGCTACGGGCTTGCCCCCGTGACGGAGGAGGACGTGCTTCGCCACGTCAATAACCATATCCCGCGCTATATTGAGCTGATGCTCCCCGAGCTTTGTGATGCGGAGAAGTGGAGAGAGGCGGAGCAGACCTATTACAGGATCTATGACGATCACTATCTGGATGAGACCGTCCCCTACGACGGCATCCCCGAGATGCTCGCGCAGCTAAAGCGAGACGGCGTCCGTCTTGCGGTCATGTCCAATAAAAATCACGAGCACGTCGCACGCATGGTGGAGACGCTTTTCCCCGGTGTGTTTGACAGCGTGTGGGGAACGATCCCCGAGGTGCCCGCCAAGCCGAATCCCGCCAGAGCGTTTCTGATCGCGGAGGAATTCGGCGCTACCATGGATGAGATCGCCTACGTCGGTGACTCGGACGTGGATATGATCACGGCCGTCAACGCCGGCGCGTATCCGATCGGCGTCTCCTGGGGCTACCGCCCCGCAGAGTGCCTTACGGAAAACGGCGCGAAGGTGACCCCTGTGGATGCGGACGGGCTTTACCGTGCCATCGTCTCCGTATGACTTCCATTGTCAATAAAATTTAAACCATATAAATTATTTAGAAAGGGCTTTTCACAATCGTGAAAAGGGTGAATGTATCATGAAATTGCCTTTTGAAATTGATCTGAAGGATAAGGTTGCCGTCGTTACGGGCGGTGGCGGCGTGCTTTGCTCCGGCTTTGCCAAGACGCTCGCGGCTTGCGGCGCAAAGGTAGCCGTTCTCGACCTCCGTCTGGAGGCTGCAGAGGCCGTTGCGGCAGAGATCCGCGCTGAGGGCGGTATCGCAATCGGCGTTTCCGCAAACGTTCTCCAGCGTGAATCCATGGAGGCGGCAAGAGCAGAGGTCGAGGAGAAACTCGGCACCTGCGATATCCTCCTCAACGGTGCGGGCGGTAACAATCCCCGCGGTCAGACCACCAAGGAGTATCTTGAGCCTGAGGATCTCGAAGGCGCCGTTGAAGGCGTACGCACCTTCTTTGACCTCGATCCCGAGGGTGTCGGCTTCGTTTTCAACCTCAACTTCCTCGGCACGCTGATCCCCACGCAGGTATTCGCACGTGACATGGCAAAGAAGACCGGCTGCACCATCATCAACGTATCCAGCATGAACAGCTTCCGTCCTCTGACCAAGATCCCCGCATACTCCGGCGCGAAGGCTGCCGTTTCCAACTTCACGCAGTGGCTCGCCGTTCACTTCTCCAAGATCGGCATCCGCGTAAACGCGATCGCTCCCGGCTTCTTCATCACCAAGCAGAACGAGGCTCTGCTTCTCAATGCTGACGGCTCCTACACGCCTCGCTCCGAGAAGATCCTCGCTCACACCCCCATGAGCCGCTTCGGTACGCCCGACGACCTCACGGGTACGCTCCTCTGGCTCTGCGATAACGGCGCCTCCGGCTTTGTCAACGGTGTCGTTGTTCCCGTAGACGGCGGCTTTGCGGCTTACTCCGGCGTCTGATCCGAGAGATTTTTGATTTCGCGCTAAACTGACTGAAAAAATTTGTTAGAACCTATTGATTTTTTGTAAAATCTGTGATATGATAACAAATAGCTATCGTAAAGCGCACGTACGCGTGGCGCTTGTACGGTCGGCATCGCACCGAAAGGTTGGCGGGGGTGCGAAAATCAGAACATCCGCCGGAAATGGAGATTCTCAAAAATGACGGCTATCGCAATTACTCTTGGCGCGGTTCTGCTCGCGGCTGCACTTTTCCTGATCGTAGTAATCTTGCTTCAGGATAAGGCTAAGCGCGGTCTTTCCGGCGCACTCGCAGGCGGCACCGGTGCTTCCTACAATGGCAAAAACAACGTGTCCAAGCAGGGCAAGCTTCTGCCGAAGCTGACGACGATCGTGTCCATCGTTTTCGTTGTCCTCGTTCTTGTCGCTTATCTTTTTGCATAAATCCTTTTTAAAAAAATTATGAAGATAAAAAAGCCGTCCTTTGGGATGGCTTTTTTATACTATAAGAAATTGCTCAGAATGGACCTCGCCGTTTTGCCGCGCTTGGCGGTGCGGAAAGATGCGATAGGCGAGCTGGGGGAGGCGGGCACGGCCCGCTTTTTTAACCTATAGGAAATTGCGCAAAACAGACCTCGCCGTTATGCCGCGCCCCGTGTCGCAGAAAGCTAAGATAGGCGAGCTGGGGGAGGCGGGCACAGCCCGCTTTTTTATGTCATGGGAAATTGCGTGAAATCAACCTCGCCGACATACCGTGCTTGGCGGTGCGGAAAGCTGCGATAGGCGAGCCGGGGCAGCGGACACAGCCCGCTTTTTATGTCTTTTTTCTCAAAGCTATTTATTTATTCATATATTTATGTTATACTGTTACGTGTATGACAAGAAATATATCGCATACCGTATAGAAAGGCTGAAATCATGAAAACGAAATGTCAAGAAAAAAATCCGAGGCTCGGTCAGGTCGGCGGACAGGCGCTCTTAGAGGGCGTCATGATGCGTAGTGGCGAGACCATCGCGACCTCGGTGCGCGCGCTCGACGGCACGATCAAGGCCAAGCGCACGAAATTCGTGTCTGCGCGTAAAAAGAATAAATTTCTTGCTCTCCCTCTCATCCGCGGCGTGGTCTCGTTCGTGGAGTCTCTCGTGATGTCCTACACCACGATGAACGACGCCATCAATATGCTGGGGCTGGAGGAAGAGGAGGAGACCCGCTTTGAGAAGTGGCTCAAGAAGAAATTCGGCAAGAATATCTTCGACGCGCTGATGCCGCTTATCTTCATTCTTGCTATGGTTCTGGCGATGGGCATCTTCTTTTATCTGCCGTCGCTTGCCGCAGACCTCATTGCCATTCCCTTTGACGGGGAGATTGGAATCTGGCGCAGTGTCATCGAGGGCGTGCTGAAGTTCGGTATCTTTGCGGGCTATATCGCGCTGATCGCGCTGATGCCCGATATCCGCAAGACCTTTGAGTACCACGGTGCGGAGCACAAGTCCATTTTCTGCTATGAGAACGGCGAGGAGCTGACCGTGGAGAACGTGAAAAAGTATAAGCGCTTTCACCCCCGTTGCGGTACGAGCTTTATGTTCGTGATGATCTTGCTCAGTATCGTGATCGGTATCTTTATTCCCTTTGAGAATCCGCTTCTGCGTTCTGCCTGCAAGATCCTGCTTTTGCCGCTGACCGTCGGTGTCGGCTTTGAGTTTCTGATGATCGCGGGTAAGCACGACAACGTCGTTACCCGCGTGCTCTCCGCTCCCGGTATGTGGATGCAGAGACTGACGACCAGAGAGCCGAACGGTGAGCAGATCGAGGTTGCCATCCGCTCGCTGAAGCTGGCGATGCCCGAGGTCTTTCCCGACGAGAGCACGGAGGACCTTGAGGATCAGCTGGTGTCGGGCGCGTTGACCGAGACGCAGAGCGAAAATGCGGAGCCTGCCGCTAAGACGGCGGAGACGGACGAGGCATGAGAGCCGACGCCGTTTACCGTGCGCTTTGCACGCGCCTTGCCGCCGTGACGGAGGCGGCAGACTACGAGGCAAGAGATATTTTAGAGGCGGTCTGCCACGTGGATGACCGTGCCTTTCCGCTCTTTCGGATGCACGCCGTATTGACGGCGGCACAGACGGAGGAGATCGGGCGTATCGCGGCGCGACGCGAGGCGGGTGAGCCGCTGGCGTATATCCTCGGGCGCTCGTGGTTTTACGGCATCCAATTTGCCGTGACGGGCGACTGCCTGATCCCGCAGGCGGATACGGAGATCGTGACCGAGCAGTTGATCCGTCGGCTTGCCCCCGGGATGCGCTTTGCCGATCTCTGTACGGGGAGCGGCTGTATTGCACTCACCGCGCTTCACCATACCAAAGGGACGACGGCGATCGGCGTGGACCTCTCGGAGGGGGCGCTTGCCGTGGCGCGGGACAATGCGAGGGCGCTTTTGCTCGAAGACCGCTTTGAGGCAGTACGCGCAGACGTATTTGCCGACGACTTTTTGGAGAATATGGGGACGTTTGATATTATCGTGTCCAATCCCCCGTATATTGCAAGCGACGTGATCCCCACGCTCTCGCGTGAGGTGCTGGCCGAGCCGCATATGGCGCTCGACGGCGGCACGGACGGCTTGCGCTTTTACCGACGTCTTCTGGACGTCTGCCCGAGACATATCCGTCGGGGCGGCGTGCTCCTTTTTGAGATCGGCTACGATCAGAGGGAGGCGCTCACCGCACTCTGTCGGGCGCGCGGACTCTTATGTGAATGTTATAGCGATTTCGGCGGCAACGATCGCGTGATAGCCGTATCGCTTTCATGAAAATAAACACACGAAAGGAATTTATCACTATGAAAAAGATCAGTACCACCAACGCACCCGCGGCGATCGGCCCCTATTCTCAGGCGATCGACTGCGGCGACATCCTCTTCGCATCGGGTCAGCTCGGCGTCGTTCCCGCAACGGGCGCGTTCGCAGGCGATGACGTGACCGCACAGGCCAAGCAGGCTTGCGAGAACGTAGGCGCTGTCCTCGCGGCGGCAGGTCTTACCTTCGACAACGTCGTCAAGACCACCTGCTTCCTTGCCGAGATCGCTGACTTCGCAGCCTTCAACGCCGTTTACGCAGAGTACTTCACCAACAAGCCCGCACGCTCCTGCGTTGCCGCAAAGGATCTGCCCAAGGGCGGCCTCTGTGAGATCGAGGTTATTGCCAAGAGATAAGTTTTTTTGAGGGGAAAACTTTTTGAAAAAAGCTTTTCCCCACGCCCTTTTCAAAAACCTTTATGAAAAAGCGGGCAACGCCCGCAGGAAGGTGCTCGCCTATCGTAGCTTTCCGCGCCACCGAGCACGGCAAAACGGCGAGGTCCATTCTGAGCAATTTCCTATGGTATGAAAAAGCGGGCAACGCACGCAGGAAGGTGCTCGCCTATCGTAGCTTTCCGTGCCACCGAGCACGGCAAAACGGCGAGGTCCATTCTGAGCAATTTCCTATGGTATGAAAAAACGCTCACGGCCTTTTTCGGCTTGTGAGCGTTTTATTTTTCGGAAAAGCGAAACGTTTTTGATTGAAATCCTACTATATCAGTGAAAACCATTCTGAAAGGACGTGCTTTTATGAAAAAAACAAGTTGGTTGCGCCTCTTGGCGCTGATGCTGGCGCTTGCCTTGACGGTGTCTCTTGTCGCGTGCGATGGAGAGTCACCGCTTGGAACGACGGATGGCGATGACCCCCCGATTCAGCCGGGCGGGGACGCCTACGCGGCGCTGGAATATTTCCTCGGTGAGATCTACGCGGTCGGCGGCTACAGCGATATGCTGACGGATATGCTGAACGCGCCCCCGTCCACGGAGGATACGTTCTATAATCATCTGGTAACAAGCAGGATCACCGAGGAGAACGAGACGTATTTTCTCGGCTCGGATTCTCTCGTGTATGACGCCGCGATCGCGTCCGACCCCGCGATGAGCCCGACGCTGTACTCCCTGTGCCTCCTGGTCGCGGAGACGGAGGATCAGGCAGAGACCCTCGCAACGGAGCTCAAAAAAAGTGCAAACCCAATGAAATGGGTCTGCACCGGTCTTGCCGATGACGACGTGTACGTGGCGCGGAGCGGATGCTACGTTATCCTCGTCATGAGCGCAAGGGATGGGGAAAAGCTGATCAGCGCCTTTCACGCGGTGGTGGGCGGGGTGACGACGGCTGTTCCGTGTGATCGGTAACGAGACTGCGTGCGCTGACATTTACCGAGGCGCACCCGAGAAAAATCCCCCACATGGCGGATCAAACGCCGTCGCGTTTGCCGTTTCTTTTGCTTCTTTTCTTGGGGGGCCAAGAAAAGAAGAGCCTCTCCCGTTTTTCGTCCCCCTACGCCTTCGGTGCCTCGAAGCCGTGGACGAAGCCGTTGACGTCGGCAGAGCAGACGTCGCCGCCGACGATCTTGTTTTTGTAGACGAGCAGGCTTAAATAGACCGTTCCCTCGTAGTTTGGATAGTTTGTGACCTTGTAGGTGTAGCGCGTGACGGTCTTGCCCTTGTATTTGGAGAGGTTCAGCCCCTGCTCCTTCTGCATTTCGTTGTAGCCGAGATAGACGCTGTCAAAGTTCTCGGGGACGGTGACCTCTACGGTCTCGGCGGGCTCCTCGCTTACCTCCCAGCCGAATTGGGAAATGAAATTCAGACGGTCGCTGTTCTCGTAGATCTTGCTGTAGGAGATCTCCGAGACGGGTCTCGTCTCCCCGTCACCGTAGGTCGGGATCAGGCAGACCAGCGCGATCACGAGCGCGAGGGAGAGCCCGATGGCGCAGACGAATTTGATCGTCGCGGAGCGGATGGCGTATACGAACATAAAAAGATCCTCCGAAATGATATGGTTTTGTGCCATATATATTTCGGGGGATCTTATTTTATGCCTCATTGCTCCTCGCTCGGGGCGTCGGTATCGGCGCTTTTTGCTTCCTTTTTTGCCTTGGTGCTCTTTTTCTCCGCTTTTTTGTCCGTTTTTTCGGGTGCGGGCTCGGAAATGGGCGCAATTGTACGGTAGGCGTGCATGGCAACGGTGCGTGCGGCATTTGCCTTCAGCATATTTTCAATGGCGATCAGACCGATCGTGTCCTCGCCCGTTTCCGCCTGTGCGGCAGAGACTGCCGCCGTCGCGGCGGTAGAGAGCTCGCTCTCAAATTTCGTGGCGAGTGCGTCCAGCACGTGCGCAACGTCGGTGGATGCCATGCCGCGCTGTAGGAGCTCGGAGATGGCGGAGATCTCCATCACGGGCTTCGTGATGCAGAGGATCATGAGCATGGCGAGATGGGTGCGGTTATATTTCTTGTTCTTCGGCGGGGGCAGGACACCGCTCTTGACGTAGTTGTTGATCATGGAGGGCGTGAGAAGTCCCTTGCCGTCGATGGAGAGCACGCTGAGATACTTCTCCGCGAGCCCAATGACCTGATCCATATACAGATCAAACTCGGGTAGCTCGTTCCAGCGGGGAATATGCAGAGAGGAAACCTCCTCACAGGTGATTAAAAACTTTTCTTTTTCCATAATACTGTATCATCCGTTTCTGTTTGTTCTTGTATACAAGTGTATCATATGTGCGGAGAAATATCAAGAGAAATCCGAAAATCGCATGATATTTTTTCAAAAAACCATTGACAAAATTGACGCAAACATTTATAATGGTTTTGAAAACCAGATGAAAGGTTGTGGATGAATTGACAGATAGTTTTGAGACGAATAGAATGATTATGAAAAACAGGAAGGTGGGCTTGGATATGGATAAGGTATGTAAGGTCGCGCGGATTCTGACGCTCGCACAGCTTTTGGCGGCGTTCTCGCTGACGATGCTTTATTTCTTCCGTCCCGAGGTGTATCCGACGGGCTGGCACTACGCCTATATGCTCTTCTACCTCGGTATCCTCCCGATGCTTGCGTATCCGCTCCAGCCGATCGTGCCGAAATTCAAGCACAAGGGCAGAGAGGGGCAGAGAACGCTTGCGATGATCTTTGCCGTCGTGGGTTATCTTCTGAGCGCACTCACCTGTGCGCTTACCGACGCGACCCCCGATATGTGGCTCGTCACGCTGGAGTATCTCATTTCGGGTGTGCTGATCCTTGTCTTTAATAAGGTGTTTCACCTGCGCGCCAGTGCGCACGGCTGCGGTACGGCAGGCCCGATTTTCCTTTTGATGTACTTTGGGCTGTATATCCCCTCTGCGATCATGGCGGTTCTGACGGTGGTCGCTTACGTCTCCAGCGTCAAGATGAAGCGCCACACCTACCCTCAGCTGATCGGCGGCAGTCTGATCTCCGTTTTGCTGCTTGCCGTGCTGATCCCCCTGTTTCATATCTTCGGTGCATGACGGCAGGTCGGGCTTTGGCGATTTTCGTATAAAATAAAAAGTAAAAGAGCGCAAATGCGTCAGCATTTGCGCTCTTTTGGTATCTTGTTGCTTATTGCGCCGCCAGATGTGAGGTCAACGATGAGCGACCGTCATTGCCTTAGCATACGCCGTGTGCGAGCATGGCGTCTACGACCTTTTCAAAGCCTGCAATGTTGGCGCCTGCGACGTAGTTGCCCTCCATGCCGTATTTCTTGGCGGTGAGAGAGATATTCTTGTAGATATTCTTCATGATGCCGTGAAGCTTCTCGTCTACCTCCTCAAAGCTCCAGCTCAGTCTCTCGCTGTTCTGAGACATCTCAAGCGCGGAGGTTGCTACGCCGCCCGCGTTTGCCGCCTTGCCGGGGACGAACATGACGCCGCCCTCCTGCAGGATCTTGGTAGCCTCGATGGTGGTGGGCATGT
>JAFTIJ010000146.1 GCA_017456965.1 Clostridia bacterium | reverse complement strand
TATCATGCACGCGCGCTCCCTCACCCGACCTCCGTCGGGAGCTCCCTCCCGGGGAGCCTAACAGCAACCTTCGCTGTTGTTATCAATCACATTGCGCCGTGCACTCCCTGTGTTTCGTTCGAGGATGACAGCACAGAGGAGGTATCTGCAAAAGTGAAGTTTTAAATGTTACAAGATACTACCGCAAAAACGGGGACGCGCCGAAAAACATTCTCCTCCTTCTACGGATCGAACGCCGTCGCGTTCGCCGTTTCTTTTGCTTCTTTTCTTGAGGGGTCAAGAAAAGAAGGCGTCCTCTCCCATAGGATAAGAGCATAGGATGAGAACAAAGGAGTGATAAGTTATGAACAGAAATCAGACCATCGTTGTGATGGGTGGCTCGTTCAATCCGCCGACGCGCGCCCATCTTCGTATCCTGCAGACAGCGGCTGATGCCGTAGGCGCAGAAAAGGGAATCTTCGTTCCCTCAAACCATGCGTACGTCAAGAGAAAAATGGCGAAGCAGCATCACGCCGACGAGGTTTTACCCGAGAGCGTACGTCTTGCTATGCTGAAGGCGATGGCAAAAGAGGATAGCCGTCTTGAGGTGGATGACTTGGAGTATCACCGCACGGAAAAGGGCTATACCTATGAGACCATGGAGAGCCTGCAGGAGAAATATCCCGATGCTGAGCTTTACTTCGTGGCGGGCGGCGATAAGATCAGCATTTTTTCGCGTTGGCACCGCATCCGCGAATTCCTCTCGCGGTTCCATATCATCGTATTCCGTCGGGATGGCGAGGATCCCCACGCGGAGCTTGCGGCCAATCCGTTTCTTTGCGAATACGCGCATATGTTCCACATCGTGGAGTCGCCCGAGGGCGTGGACGAGATCAGCTCCTCTGCCGTTCGCGATAAGCTCCGTCAGGGTGAGGAGGGCGTCGAGGCGCTTTTGCATCCTGGGGTACACGAGCTGCTCCGGGAGTATGGCAGTATCCGCTCCGGCATCACGAGATTCCGTGACGAGTATGCGTTTTTGAGCAATTTCTATGCCGCCGAGGTGGAATACGGCGGTCTTACCTATCAGAATGCGGAGGCGGCATTCCAGGCGCAGAAGTGTATGACCGAGGAGGAGAAGCTTCCGTTTACGGAGATGGTCCCCGGTAAGGCAAAGGCCTTTGGCAGACGCGTGGCACTGCGCCCCGATTGGGAGACGGTCAAGTGCTCGCTGATGGAGGAGATCGTACGCGCGAAGTTCATACAGAACCCACAGCTTGTGCCGATGCTCCTCGCCACGGGCGATACGAAGCTTGTGGAAGGGAACACCTGGCACGACGTTTATTGGGGCGTTGACCTCAGAACGGGTGAGGGTGAGAACCATCTCGGACGGATCCTGATGAAGATCCGTGAGGAATTGAGAGCGCAGTGAGCGCCCATATCGGTCCTTTCATAAAAATAAGGCATACGAGGGCGGCGGCAGACCCGCCTCCCATAACATACAGAAAAGACAGTAGAATTTAAAATATTGCGGAAAGTGAGGACGTTATGTAATGTCTGTGAATCGGATCATGATGATCATAGATTAGCGGAATAAGAGATGATCCGAGGATGGATTTCACCTCTTATTGCGCGTGAATTTGAGTATAAAAAACGAGGTGAAATCATTATGTTTGATATTATTGGAAGATGGAACACCGCCAGGGTTTACGCTTCATCCGTGGATAGCGAGTCCTACGCACAGGTGCTCCGTATGTGTAATCTTGAGCGGCTGAAGGATAGCCGCATCCGCATGATGCCCGATATGCACGCATCTGCGGGCTGTACGGTCGGTACGTCCCTGACCGTCGGTGAATACGTCAATCCCGCCTATGTCGGCGGCGATATCGGTTGCGGTATGCAGGTCTACCGCCTTGAGGAGAGAGAAATTGATTTTGCAAGGCTGGACGAGTGTGTGCGCGCATATATCCCATCGGGTGCGGCGATCTTCTCGCACGCCAATCCCGCGATCCGCACACTCCCCTTGAAGAGTCTCCATTGCTACGAGCATCTCCGTTACGATACGGTATCCCGTTCGCTCGGTACGCTCGGCGGCGGCAATCATTTTATCGAGGTCGCGCGCGGCATTGAGGATGAGTGCCTGTACCTCATTATCCACTCGGGCAGCCGCAGACTCGGCAGAGACGTTGCGCTCTATCATCAGAATCAGGCGTTTTTTGAGCATCATGGCATTACCTCCGAGGAGGCAAGGGCAAAGGGGCTGCGCCCCAGAGACGTTCAGTCGAATATTCATCCCTCGACCTGCTTTTTGTCGGGTGAGAATCTGACCCGTTATCTGCACGATATGAATATCGCCGTGGATTATGCCACGCTGAGCCGTCAGCTGATGGGTCAGACGATCATTGACCGTCTCGCTCTCCACCCGACGCACGCCTTTGCGACGATCCATAACTATATCGACACGAAGGCGGGCGTGCTCCGCAAGGGCGCGGTCTCCGCACAGGCGGGTGAGCAGATCCTCATCCCGATCAATATGCGCGACGGGAGTCTGCTTTGCGTCGGCAAGGGCAACGAGGATTGGAACTGCACCGCACCGCACGGCGCGGGCAGAGTCATGAAGCGCTCCGATGCCAAGGCGGCGATCTCGCTCGACGAATACCGCGAGGTCATGGCGGGTGTGTATACCACCTCCGTCGGTGAGTCCACGATCGACGAGTCTCCGATGGCGTACCGCCGTATCGGTGATATCCTCGACGTGATCGATCCGACCGCAGAGGTGACGGATATCCTTGAGCCCGTATACAATTTCAAGGCGAGTAAGGCGGTCACGGACGAGGAGGTTATGGACGGTGAGGATTGATCCGTCCGTGAAAGGGCAATTTAAGTAAATCTTAAACAGAGATATTTTGCATTTGCGGAATATCTCTGTTGCTTTTTTTGCCGCAATGTGATAAAATGATCGTAATATCTTTGATATCAAAATTATATGAAAAGGAAATCGGTCATGTTTCAGTATTTTTTTGAGTGCTCTGATACGATCGTAAAGGGTGTCGGCTTCAAGCATTTTGACGTTTTGCATCTCGCGTGGCTGCTGGTATTCGTTATTTTTTGTGGATTCAGTTGCTATTTTTACAAAAAAGCAACCCCGGAGAAGAGACGACGGATCCGCTTTCTATATGCGGGCATGCTCGTCGCGGATGAGCTGATCAAGATCATCGGGCTTTCCGCCTTCGGTAACTATCACGTTAAGTATCTCCCCCTCCAGCTTTGCAGTATCAACATTATTCTGATTGCGATCCACGTCTTTAAGCCGTCCAAAACGCTGGATAATTTCCTGTATTCGATCTGCATCCCCGCGGCTATGATGGCGCTTCTTTTCCCGACGTGGACAAAGCTCCCGCTTCTCAATTTCATGCATATTCACAGCTTTACGGTACATATCCTGCTTGCCGCTTACCCCATCATGCTGACCTTCGGCAGAGATATCCGCCCAAGTGCCAAGGATCTGCCGAAAAGCTTGCTTTTGCTCCTCGGAATGGCAGTACCGATCTATCTTGTTAACCTCGTCTTTGATACGAACTTTATGTTCTTAATGAAGGCGGGCAAGGGCAATCCGCTCTATTTCTTTGAGAAGGCGTGGAATAACCATCTGCTCGGTTTCCCCGTGCTGATGGCGGGCGTGCTTCTCGTGATGTATTTCCCACATATCGTAAAACAGATCAAGCAGGCATATGCTAAGAAAAAAGCCTCCTCTGCCGACGCTTGAAAAACGCGCAGGGCACCCCCGTTCGGGTGCCCTGCGTTTTCTGTAGGGCGTATTCCGGTGAATGAAAAGACAACAAAAGGCGAGCAATTGGGCGCAGGCACAGCTCGCGGTATTTCTTCTTTTCTTGGGGCAAGAAAAGAAGAAAAGAAGTGCTCTTTGGGGCACATTTTGCTTGCTATCCTCGTTTTTTTGTGATATGATGAAGATATCGGATTCATGTCTATCGGATAGGAGGATAATATGGAGAAATATTTACGTTATTCTGCCCCTGCCGTTCATTTTGAGCAGGCGCTACCGATCGGAAACGGTACGCTTGGTGCGATGGTGTACGGCGGCTGGGATACGGAGAAGATATCGTTAAATCACGATACGCTATGGTCGGGTAAGCCGCGTCGGTATACAAAGCCTCATGCAAAGCAAGCGTACGCCGAGGCACAGAGGCTGGTCATGGAGGGGAGAGGTGCGGAAGCGACGACGCTTTTGGAGCGTGAATTCAGCGCAAGCTTTGGAGAGTCGTATCTCCCCATGGGTGATCTTGTGATCACCCGCCTCGGTGCCTCTCACTCCATGGCGGCGTATCGGCGAGAGCTGGATTTAGAGCATGGGCTCGTTTCCGTTTGGGGTGAGGATGATACGGGACGACAGGAGAGAGAGTATTTCGTGTCCTATACGGACGACTGTCTCGTTGTGCGCTTCACTTGCGGGACGCCGTCGAGCTTTCGTATCGCGTTTCACTGTCAGCTCCGCTACACGGTGTCTGCGGAAAGCGACCGACTGACGCTGCTCGGCGAGTGCCCGTCCGCGATCGCGCCCGAGTACGCAAGAGATCTTGTGGAGACGACCTATAACGGCGAGGGCATCCACTTTGCCGCGACGGTTACGGTGGAGACGGACGGCACCTCGCGCACCGACGGCGATGCCGTCATTGCGGAGAATGCAACGACGCTTTGCCTGCGCCTTTGCGCGAGGACGAGCTATACTCATTTTGATGCCATGCCGACGGGCGCGTACAAAGAGCCGTGCCAAGCGTGTGCGGACGCCCTTCGCGGTGTGCCGTTTGCGACGCTACGGGCAAGGCATACGGAGCGCTTTGCTTCCTTATATAATAGGGTCACGCTGGATCTCGGCTTTGGCGAGAATACGATGATGACCGACGAGAGACTTCTTCGCTTTGCCGAGACGGGGGACCTTGGTCTTGTGGAGCTGCTCTTCCATTTCGGGCGCTATCTCATGATCGCCTCTCACGGAACGAGCTCGGAGGCGTCCAATCTGCAGGGAATCTGGAATGAATCCGTATTCCCGCCGTGGTCCTCCAATTATACCGTGAATATCAATACGGAGATGAATTATTGGCCCACGCTGATGTGTGGCTATGCGGAAATGAATTTGCCGCTGATCGGACTCTTGAGGAAGATCAGCGTGACGGGTCGTGACGCCGCGCGGAATTTCTACGGTGCAGAGGGCTATTGTGCGCACCATAACGTGGATATCTGGGGACTTGCCACACCTGTCGGTGCGGGCGGCAAGGGCTGTCTTTGCTACGCTTATTGGCCGATGTCCTCGGGGTGGCTTTGCCGTCATGCGTGGGAGCATTACGAGTATACGTTGGATCGCGATTATCTGCGTGATGCGGCGTATCCGCTGATGCGCGGCGCGGCGGAATTCTATCACTCCGTGCTGATCTCCGACGGAGAGCATGATATTCTTTGCCCCTCGACCTCTCCCGAAAATGCGTATTACGATAAAAATCACGAGAAGCTGGCGATCGCTCGCTATACGACGATGTCACAGGCGATCGTGATGGATCTGTTTACCAATCTCCTTCGCGCCGCAGAGATCCTCGGCGAGGAAGATGCGCTCCTTCGGGAGATCCGCGAGCGGCTCCCGAGGCTGAATACCTATGCCATCGGCACGGAGGGTCAGCTTTTGGAGTATGACGAGGAGTATGAGGAGCCCGAGCGCCACCATCGACACGTCTCGCACCTTTATGGGCTTTACCCCGGTGAGAGCATCACGACGGGGGCGACGCCCGCGCTTGCCGAGGCGTGCAGACAGTCTCTGATCCGACGCGGAGACGCGGGCACGGGTTGGAGCATCGGGTGGAAGATCAACCTTTGGGCAAAGCTCAAGGACGGTGACCATGCACTCGCGCTCGTCAAGCGTCAGATCACGCCCGTGTCCCCCGTGGAGCGCCGTTCGTGGCGCGGTGGCGGTACCTACCCGAATCTCTTTGATGCCCATCCTCCGTTCCAGATCGACGGCAACTTCGGCGTTTGCGCGGGCATCGCACAGATGCTATTACAATGTGAGGACGGCAAGATCCGCCTTTTGCCCGCGCTCCCCCGTGAGCTTGCCTGCGGTTCGGTCTCGGGACTGAAGGCAAAGGGGGATGTTACGGTCTCGATGACTTGGTGTGACGGTACGCTTACGTCGTGCACGCTTTTTAGCCCGCATACACAGCGCGTGACCGTGTCCATGCCGGATCGGGAGGTAACGGTAACGCTTACGGCGGGGGAGATCACAAATCTGATTGCCTGAAAGGAATATATACAGTAAGATGAAAGGTTTTTTCTATAGGTCCCGTTATTTTCTGCTCCCCGAGGATTGCCTTGATACTGAGGAGCTGACGGAGAAATACGGCGGGCAAACGATAACGGTGACGGAGCTTATCGAAAATAAATGCATGGCGCCGCACTTTATCCGCAAACACGCAAAGAAAACGGAGATCGCTCTGGATGAGAGGTACGTGGTGTATCCGTGTGAGGTCTTTATGTATACGATGAAGGAATACAATGCGCGTCTGCGTGAGATCATCCCGCCGTATTGCGTCGGTTGCCCGAATTTCGGCGGCATCGACAAAACGGACGCCTCACTTGACGGACACCACGAGGAGATCTCGCTGGAGCGCGTCTGCTTTAACCGCGCAGAGGCAGAGCGAGAGGAGGAGACGGGCTGGCCCTACTTCCACGTGGATGAGTGGATCGATTATTTTTCATGGCAATTCGGCACGCTCGGCCTTGAGGTCATGATCGACAAGGGCGAGCACGCGATGGCGGCAGAGACGTTTTCCGTAGCGCTCAGCGGCGCAGTCAACTGTCCCGTTCCGCCCGTCTGGTTCCGTAAGCAGGAAAACGGAAAATACGAGATGATCTGCACCACCTTCAATGAGGATCACGACGGCTTGATCGTGGAGCGTATCGTCAAGACGCTCCGTGAGCAGTACGAGGATACTTGGGATTTCTATAATTACATTCCGAAGGGGACGGTGCTTGAGGATATGACGTGTCCGCTCGGCGTGAAATTCCTGCCTGCCGACAGCGACGAGCCGTCCCTGGAGCTGACGGTCTACGCCAAGGAGGGCTATGCGGACGAGACTTATCTCTGGCTTTGCGGTCTGCTCGGTGAGTGCGAGTTTCAGAAATTTGCGCCCATCTTCAATATGGAGGAGATCGCCGACGAGAGCGAGCTGCCGACGGACGCCGTGGATGCGGAGGAGCTTACGGACGTGTTTGAGGAGCTTTGCATGATGATCGGTGAGGGCGAGCTGATCGCGCCTGCGGCGCATACGGTCTTTCTCGCACCGAATGTGGAGGCAGAGGAGCTTTCCGAGGAGGAGATGGAGGCTACGGGACGCTTCCATTCCTTCCGCAGTCCGTATCTCTTTGACCGCGTGGTCGCGTCTCTTCACGTTCACGGCGTCCCGGGCAATATCTGGGAGAATTGCGGGACGATCACCGCGCTCTCCTTACCCATCGCGCGCATCCGCTTTACGGACGTGCCCTATGATATCACGGCGGACGTTACGGAGGAGACCATACGCTTCCGCGAGTCGATCGACGAGTTCTTCTACGATCTCTCGGATGCGGGTGTTTTCAAGCTTTTTGCACAGACGACGGGTACGGGCTGTGCGGAGCAGTACGGCATCGTTTTGAATCTGACCAAGCTTCTCTATACCCTGCGTTATTACGCTCCCGTCTTCGGGCGCTATCCCGCGGAGCTTGAGATCTATACCGAGACGCATAAGGACGGCGGTCGGTATAAGCTCGGCTACGATATGACCTTGCTTGCCTCCGAGGAGGAGCTTTGGACGAGCGACTGCGATGAATGAAACGGGCATATCGTAGCCCGCATCAAGTGATAGAAAGGAATCGTGACTTATGCAACGGAGAATGAAATTTTTGAGCTTCTGGTCGATCAACGACGGCGTGTGTGCGGAGCCCCTGTGTCAGCAAATGCTGGAAATGCACCGGCACGGCATCGAGGGCGTCGTATTTCATCCCCGTTTTTATCCCGGCTCGCCGAATTATATGACGAGTGAATTTCTTGACGTCGTGGGGAAGGTGATCCTCTACGCAAAATCCATCGGCATGGAGTTCTGGATCTACGACGAGAACGGATGGCCCTCAGGCTCGGCTGACGGTCAGGTGCTCGCGGCGCATCCCGATTCCCGTCGCTGGGGGCTTGCGACGGTCGGAGAGGGGGAGGTGCGCCCCGAGGATCGCGTACTCTGCCGTCATGATGACAGACTGATCGTCGCACGCGGTGAGCGGGGCGTCAGCCCTCTTTGCCGTGCGACGACGGAGACCTTCCTCGCCCTGACGCACGAGCGGTACTTTAAAGAACTGCCGCACGAGGCGTTTGACTATGTGACGGGCTTTTTCTGCGACGAGGTGGATTACTTCCCGGGGCATCTCTTTTCGGAGGGCGCCGTTCCGTGGTGCGACGATTTTGAGGCGTACTATACCGAGAAGTACGGTGTGTCTCCGTGTGCGGAGCTCTGGAAGCTTTTTGATACAGAGAAGGAGCACCCCGACTTCAAGATCCGATTTTGGGAGACGGCGGGGGACTTGATCGCGCGCAACTTCTACGAGCCGTACCAGGCGTGGTGTGAGCGGCACGGTAAGCTCTTTACGGGTCACTTGAAGGGGGAGGAGAGCCCTTACTTCCAGTTAATGTTCAGCGGCTCGTGCTTTACCCAGCTCAAGGTGCTGTCACTGCCCGCGATCGACACG
>JAFTIJ010000014.1 GCA_017456965.1 Clostridia bacterium | reverse complement strand
GATACAGGATCTCCCGTCGGATCCTGTTTAAGGTTACGGGATTCTCCGAGAGCCACGGGAAGCGCACGACCGTACAGGCGGCGCGCTCTGCGGCGGGGATGCGGGAGAGATACGCGCGACTCTCCTCGTCGCGCACGGTATCTGTGTGGAGAAACGGCGGCAGACGCCGCGTTTCGCCGAGGAGAAAATCGAGCGCCAGACGCTCGCGGAGCTCCTCCGTCGGGACTGTGTCGAGCGAAGATGCGTATTCCCACAGCAGACGGAAGGCATCTGCCTGCGCAAGCCGTGCGATCTCCCTTACGCCGAAATGTGACTTGGCAAAGTCCGACAGTCCCTCAAAAAAGCGGAAGGGGGAGCCGCTGATCTTGGCAAGCCACGGGAAGGTATATCCGAATTTACCGCTGTTGGAGAAGCGGTCGTTCAGCTCGTCGATTTCGTGCAGGCGCATCAGCTCTTCAAAGGAGATATGATCGGTCGCAAGCACCGTGTAGGGCGGTGCGGGGGAGTAACGGATGCCGTAGCGCTCCGCCTCCGCGCGCATACGCGAGCCGCGCAGGAGCTTTAAAAAGCCGAGCTGGAGCACGTCACAGATACCGTACACGTCGTCAAAGGAGCGGGCAAAGGAGGCGTAATCCTCCAAGGGGAGCCCTGCGATGAGATCGGCGTGCAGATGCAGATTCTTTTTTTCGTTCAGGCGTCGGAGCGCCAAGAGCGTCTTTTCCGTATCGAGCCTGCGGGAGATCGCGCTGACCGTATCGGGATTGGTGCTTTGTACCCCGATCTCCAGACGGAATTTGCCCTTCGGCACGTTTTCAAGCAGAAGAAAGGACTCCTCGTCCAAGAGTGCCGCCGAGACCTCAAAGTGATACTCCTTGGTGTAGCCGTCACCCAAGAGGGCGCGCCAGATCTCTTTTGCGCGCTCCCTGTCAAAATTGAAGGTGCGATCAACCAATTTTACCGTTCGGATGTCGTCGAACGCTTCAAAACGCTTGAGATCGTCAAGCGTCCTTTGAACGGCTTTTGCACGGATGCCCTGCGTCACGGACGAGAGGCAATACGCACAGGAGAAGGGACAGCCGCGTACGGACTCGTAGTAAACGAGACCGTGCGGCGTCGCGCCGACCGTATCGTAGTAGATGCCGCTCTCCGTAAAGCGGCGATACGGCTCTGCCATGATGATCTTGGGGATCTTCTTGCCTGCGGCAAGATCCTTGCAAAGGGCGGGGAAGGCGTCCTCGCCCTCGCCCGCGATAATATGATCCACAAAGGGATATCGCTCAAAAAAGCTCTCGTTTTCAAAGCTTACCTCGGGTCCGCCGAAGACGGTCACGCAATGCGGTAAGAGTGCCTTCAGCTCGGACGCATATTGGAGCATCTCAGTGACGTTCCAGATATAAACGGAGAAGCCGTACACGTCTGCGCGCTCCTTACAGAGTGCCTCCAATACGCGGAGACGCGTGTCCTTGAGGCTGTGCTCGACGATGCGCGTCTCCACGCCCGCGTCCTGCAGGCAAGCGCCGATGGCGCGTACGGCGAGCGATGTGTGAGAATAAGAGCCGTTGAGTGCAAAAAGCACGGTTTTCAAATTGTTTCCTCCGAAAAAGAGTGCCGCCAGCCTGACGGCTGACGGCACATGGATAAGATCAGCTGTTGTCGGGGCTTCCGATTACTCGGCGTCCTTGGTCGGGGATGCCGTCTCCTCGTCTGCGGGAGCGGATGCGCCGTCGGCTGTTTCCTCGACGACATCGGTGCTTTCGTTTACGGGGGCGTCCGCAGGTGCGGCTGCTTTGGCGTCCTCGTCTGCCGTTTCGGCGTTGACTGCGTCAAGCTCTGCCATCTCCAGCTTCCAGCCGTCGCACTCGTCACCCTTGTGGAAGAAGAAGTGTACGGTGCCGCCGTTTGCCGTGGTGCGCTTGCCGCCGCGCCACAGGATGCTCCAGAGGACCAGCGCCGCGAAGATCACGATGCCGATCACGGAGAGCAGACCGCCGTAGACGGCGCAGTCGGGACGGTAGACGAACTCGATCTCGTGCAGACCCTCCGTGGACGGGACGGCGAGCAGCGTGCCGAGAACCTTGACGGTCTCCGCCTCCTTACCGTCGACCGTGACCTTCCAGCCCTCGTCGTAGGGGATGGTGGTGAAGATCAGCTCCTGTCCCTCGGGCAGGTCGATCGTGCCCCTCAGGTAATCGTTGCCGTGCTCCTCAACGTACATGGAGGCGTACTCCAGCTGAGAGAGCGCGTCGTTCATCGCGCTGTAGTCGAGGTAATAGAACATATAATCGGACTCACGTGCGAAATACATGATGCCGTTTTTGAAGACGATCTCAACCTCGACCTCGTCACCCTTTTCAAAGGTGCCGAGATTCTGGATGACCCAGGTCTCATTGGTGAAATAGTTGCATACGCGATTGCCGTTGACGTAGATCTGGCAGTCCGTGGACATACCCGAGAAGGTAACGCCCGCAACGTGGAAGTAGATCGGACCGTCCGCCTTCGCCTCGAAGTTGTAGCGTACGGACGCCTCGGTCACGCCGTCGGTGGGGGTGAATACGTGGTACTTGGTGGGGGCGTACTGCTTCTCACCGTTCTCGTCGATGTAGTCGTGAGAATGAGAGTAGTAGGTGTGGCGGCAATCCTCGACGCCGGGGGCGGCATAGATACCGCGGATGGCGTTGGGGGTGCTTCCCACGCCCGAGAGCATGGCGTTGAGCAGACGGTTCTGCATATCCAGCGCGGAGCGGTAGGGGGGATTGTTGAAGTCGTTCATCGTGGTCATGAGATCGGGGCTGACGCCGTAGACCAGCGAGAGCGCCTTGGTATTCTGCATGGCGTAGATGGTGTTTTCCGTGGGGATGAACTTATACTGCTCGGGACCCTTTGCCGCTACGGTGTAGAAGTTCGGGTCGAGCGTATCGTTTTTGGTGATCACGTACTTGATGCCGAGCAGGGCGTCGGAGATCGGCGTGCCGCCGATATATTTCGTCCAGTGGGACTGTGAAGCGTAGCCCAGCGCCTTCATGAAGTTGATGACGGAGGTATTCAGCGTGGAGGTCGAGTGGGAGATGCCGTTGAAGCCAAATGCCATCGGCTCGTTGACGCCGCCCTCTCTGCGGTATACGAGAGACTCCATACGGTAGAGTGAGGTATCCTTTTCCAAGACCTCGTTTACGACGTTTTCGATGCGTCGGATCGCGCCGTGGTAGCCCGAATAGTTTTCGGTCTTGCCGTCGGCGGAGAGATAGTTATCGTAGCGGACCGTGCCGACGTCCTCCTGTACCTCGCCGATGGTGATTAAGGAGGTTGCGAACATCTCGACGCAGACGATCAGCGCCAGCGCCAGCGCGCTCGTTTTCTCCATGTTTTTGTATTGCATACAGCGCATGATGAAAACGTAGACGGCGATGAGCAAGAGCGAGATCACGATGCACTTGGCGTCGTCGAGGTCGTTCGTTTTGTTTTCTGCCTGTGCGAAGGTATAATCGAGCTTCTGCACGATGAGCACGAGCACGGCGATCATCGTGCCGACCGTGGCGATATGACGGAAGGGGATCGCCTTGATCGCGCGAATGGCGTCGCACGCCATGACGACGAAGACGAAGGAGAAGAGGAAGGAGTAGCGGTAGTTGAGCCAGTTGGGTGCGGAGAAGCCGTGCCATACGAGGTCAACGGTGTTGACGGAGAAGGAGATCACGAAGAAGAGTAAAAGCAGTGCCGTGAGCGCCTTCTTTTTCGTCGAGATCGTCTTCGACATGAAATAGAGCGGTGCCGTGATCAGCGCGAGCGTGCCGCAATAGATCATGGGCAAGCCGTTGGGACGGACGGTATCGTAGGAGCCCGGCAGGAGCTTGACGAAGATATCGAGGAAGTCGAAGCGGAAGCTGAAGCCGAAGTTGGGGTTGGAGAAGTCCGTCTTGCCGAAGCTCAACGAGTGCCATGCGCTCCAGAGCATAAAGGCGGAGATGACGGCGGCGAGGATCGAGAAAACGCCGAAGCGCATCAGCGTCTCAAAGCCGCGGGAGCAGAGGATGCGCTTGACGGGGTTGCCCGTTTTCGCGCTCTCGTTCTGCGGGAGCTCGTCGCATACGAGGAAGTAGTAATAGAGGTAATACGCGAAGGTAAAGATCGCGCACATATAGCCGATGTAATAGTTCGTGACGAAGATCGTGACGAGAGATACCGTGTAGAGGATGAATTTTTTCTGACGGATCATCGCCTCGATGCCGAGCACGAGCAGGGGGAGGAAGACCATGGCGTCAAGCCACATCGGATTCATCAGCTCTACGACGGAGTATGCACAGAGCGCGTACATCAGCGAGAGCGATACTGTGATCATGTCGGAGGTATTGCGGGTGCGCTTGAGATAATACGCAAAGGTAAGGCCCATCGCGCCGACCTTGGCGAGCTGAACGAACATGACGGCGTCCGCCATCATATCCTTGGGGAAGACGACGAAGAGCAGGTTAAAGGGGCTGGCGGTGTAATAGGCGACGATGCCCATGAACTCACCGCCGAGCGTACGCTCGAAGGAGTAGAGCCAGCTTCCGCCCTCCGTGAGCAGACGTCGGATCGCCTCAAAGTAGTATACGTACTGCGCCTGCAGGTCCAGCGTCAGCACGGAGCCGTCGCCGAAGGGGTGCTTGCCGAGCGCGGCGTACACGCCGAGCATGATGATAAAGGGGAGCAGAAACGCCGTCAGATAGCAAAAGGCGTTGCTCTCGGGCTTGTCCGAAGAGGCTGCCTTCGTCCTTTTTGGGAGACGGAGTCTTTTTTTGGGAGGCGAGGCGGGTGCCTCGGTCACGTCCGTCGCGGGACGGATGTTTTCCTGATTGTTTTGATTCATAGTGGAGAATCCTTTCTTTCGTTTTGAACTTGCTTATAGTATAACACCAAAAATCGCCTTTGTGAACAGATAATTTGTAAATTATTTATTTTTTATGAAAAATGTAGAATTCAGAGCGGTTTTATGTTAAAATACAAATAGATCAACGAGACGGATGCGGTGCAGATGCTTTGTCGATGGCGACGCGCCGTATTCTCGCCGAACGGAGGAATTTTTTATGGGACTTTTCAAAAAGAAAAAATCGGAGGACAGCCTTGCCTTCCGTGAGAAGATGGCGAAGAAGATCGCCGCGCACCGCTTGCGCTACATCACCGAGCGAGAGGGTGAGACGGATCTCATCATCGGGCGTGACGGCGGCTTCAATATCCGCGATGGTGAGTTTATCATCTCTGCGGACAATCACGTTGTTTTCCGTTGCCGCGTCGCGGAGATGCAGGCATCGGAGCTCCTCAGTCTAGAGGGCGCGATCATCACCGCCCCCGACCTTGAGAGCGGGGGCACCGTGCGCACCGTCATTGCCTATTACGTATATTTCCGCTGAGGGTGCGGCTTCCCTTCTTTTCTAGGCCCTCCAAGAAAAGAAGCAAAAGAAAGACCGAGCACCCCAGACCGCACACGGCGGTCTGAGGACCCCGCAGAACGCCCGGCGTTCGATCCGTCGTGAGGGAAGTAGGAGTACCGTCCTTG
>JAFTIJ010000145.1 GCA_017456965.1 Clostridia bacterium | reverse complement strand
GACGCTGACCTCGGACGCGTGATAGTGCTGATTTCCTTTGATAAAGAGCGTCTTGTCGTCGAGCCAACGGATGACGACGCCGAAATCCGCGAGCGCCTCCACGGTCAGATTCAGATATGAGCGGCTCTCGACGGGCGGCAGAATGGCAATGGTGCTGTCTCCGTCGCAGAGGGGGAGCGCAAAGAGCAGACCGCTGATGAATTGGCTGCTGATATTGCCGGGGATACGATATTCCCCTGCCTTCAGTCTTCCTCGGACGGTAACGGCGTCCTCTGTCTGACGGTACGGAAGCCCTTGCTCACGGCAGATATTCTCGTAGACGCTGAGCGGACGGGAGAGCAGCTTCTCGGTTCCCGTCAGGGTGGTCTCCGTCTCACCGAGCATACAGATCGGGATGAAGAAGCGGAGCGTACTGCCGCTCTCGTGGCAATGTAATGCGCCGTTTGCCGAGGCGGTGCGGGCGTCCGTGCCGTATACGGTAACGGTATCACCGTGCTTTTCCGTCTTCACGCCGAGGGCCGAGAGACAGGCGAGTGTTGCCGTAACGTCGTCCGAGCCCGAAATGCCGTGGATCACGCTCACACCGTCGGTTGCAAGACCGCTGCCGATCAGCATTCTGTGCGCCATGCTCTTGGAGGGCGGTGCCTTGACCGTGCCCGAGAGCTGTGCGGGCTTGATTGTTGCTTTCATAATATATTTAAAATATCCTTACGTTAATTGTAGTGTTCGATCAGATAGTCGATCGCTTCGAGATATCCGTTTGTGCCGTGTCCCGATACGGTCAGCACGCATGCCGCGCGGATATAGCTCGTTTTGCGGAAATCCTCTCTGGCGTTGACATCGGAGATGTGTACCTCACAGGTGGGAACGCCGACGGATTTGACTGCGTCGAGAATGGCGATGCTCGTGTGCGTGTATGCACCGGGATTGATCACGATACCGTCAAAGGCTTCGTAGGCGGACTGGATGTAGTCGACCAGATCGCCCTCGTGGTTGGATTGGCGGAATTCAACCGTGATCTTTTTTGCATCTGCGTGTGCACGGATCTTGTTCAAGAGATCCTGATAGGTTTCCCGTCCGTAGTAGGCGGGCTCACGGATGCCGAGCATATTGAGATTCGGTCCGTTGATAACGAGTATTTTCATTGTAGCATATCCTCCGTGATGGCTTTGACGGTGTTCTCGGGAATCTCGTCCATGACGATCTCCTTGTCGCAGGTCGCAAGATAGCGCGGATATCTCTCGCGGAATCTTGCCTCCAGCGCCTCTCTGTCACGGGAGAGCGGACGGTCGTCGGTCGGCAGGATCTTGGAAAGGGAACGGTTTAAGAAGTAGAGGCGTCCCGTGCGCTTGAGTGCGCGTACGTTGTCGTCCCGAAGGATCGCGCCGCCGCCCGTGGCGATCACCGCGCCCTGCAGACGGTTGGCGCAGGCGATGACCGCCTCCGACTCGATACGTCGGAAGCCGTCGTTTCCGTCACGCTCGAAGATCTCGGGGATACTCATGCCTGCGTTTTTTACGATCTCGGCATCCGTGTCGCAAAACGGGCGACCGAGAGACTCGGAGAGCATCTTACCGATGGTGCTTTTCCCGCTTCCGGGCATTCCCGTCAGCACGATATTCTCCTTGGAGGCGAGAATGTCACGGTATACCGATTCGTAGAGCTCGTCGGGGAGCTTTGTGCCCATAAAATATTCAGCCGCCTTGACTGCCTGTGCGACAAGCATATACAGCCCTCCCACCGCGGGAATATTTCTTTCTATTGCATCCATGACGAGATTGGTGCGGATGGGATTGTAAACGGCGTCGATCACGCCTGCGACCTTGGGAAAGCGGTCAAGGTCGATCGGTGTTCCCGCCATGCCCTCCTTGCCGTCAGGGTAAGGGTACATACCGCAGGGGGTGGTGTTGATGATCTGATCGGCATCGGTATGCAGACGGTAGGCGTCCTCGTAGGTGATGACACCCTCGCCCGCTTTTCTGCCGACGACGATGACGTCGGCGGCGCCGAGATGGCGGGCAACGGCGACGGCGGTCTTGGACGTGCCGCCCGTGCCGAGGATCAGGACCTTGGCGCCCTCATAATTGAGACCGAGACGCAGAATGAGGGATTTCATGCCGTAGAAATCCGTATTGTAGCCGTAGAGCTTGCCATCTCGGTTGACGATCGTATTGACCGCGCCGATCAGCCTTGCCGCCTCGTCGATCTCCGTGAGATAGGGGATCACGGTCTGCTTATAGGGGATCGTGACGTTGATGCCCTCGAAGTCGCGCGCTCTCATGAAGGCATCGACCTCGTCCCGCTCCAGCTCGCAGAGCTCGTAGGAGTAGGGGGCGATTTTCGCGTGTACCTCCTTGGAGAAGCTATGGGGCAGATGCTCTCCGATAAGTCCGTATTTCATGTTGCCTCTCCTTTGCTGAGATAGTCCGTGCCGAAGCGCAGGGCGAGCATATCCGCCAGCACGAGCGCTGTGACGCTGTCCACGACCACGCGCGCACGGTGTACGATGGCGGGGTCGTGTCTGCCGTGAATTTGCAGGTCGGTATCTTCCTTTTTGATGAAATCCACGGTCTGCTGTTCTTTATAAATAGAAGGGGTCGGCTTGATCGCGCAACGGAATACGATCGGCATTCCGCTCGTGATACCGCCGAGGATGCCGCCGTTGTGGTTGCTTGCGGTAACGACGCGACCATCCTTGATGCGAAGGGGATCGTTTGCCTCGCTCCCTCGCATATCCGCAAGCGCGAAGCCGTCGCCGAATTCCACACCCTTGACGGCGGGGATCGAGAAGAGTGCGTGGGAGAGTACGCTCTCCACGGTGTCAAACCAAGGCTCGCCGACGCCCTCGGG
>JAFTIJ010000144.1 GCA_017456965.1 Clostridia bacterium | reverse complement strand
TGCCGTGATTGGGGGCGCTTGGGTGAATGTATCCCGTAAACACTCCCTGCGCTGTCATCCTCGAACGAAGCGTAGCGGAGTGAAGGATCTGCGCACGCGGGGAGTCCCCGATCTGATGTGCGTTCTTTTCAAAAAATATCGTATGCAAACAGAAAATCGCAATTTTAACTCTGCCATGCGAAGAGCCTTCACCTCACGCCTTTGGCGTTCCGCTTACGTAAGGGTGATGGGCATGGTGGGGTCGGTCGGCGTGAGCCTTGTCAGCGGGGTATTGTACTCGGCGTTTTCGATATGGCGGTCACGGCCGATGAGCGCCGTCAGCGCCTCGCGCTCGATGCGGGTCGTCGAGCCGTCCTCCCCGACGAGCAGATACAGATCGTCAAGATACAGAAAGCGCCCGTCTGAGAGATGCCAGAGGAGCTTGACGACGGCGTGAAGCTCGCCGCCCTCGGAGACGGTGTACCAGCCGCAGACGGAGAAGTATACGGTCTCAAAGCGCGCGGGTCCCACGGTATGCGGCGGCGTCGCCTCCTCTTGCCCAAGCGCCGCGATCAGGGGCGCCAGCGCGGAGGCGCATCCGATCTGCTCGCGCGTCAGCGCGGGCGAGAGATGCTCAAGCGTCGGCTCTGCGTCCCGCCCGACGAAAACGGCGATCTGCTCCGAGGTCTCAAAGCCGTTCAGATACCGCGTAAAGGATATGTATTTCCCGCCGAAGGCATCCGTGCTGACGGATTGCACGTAGACGGCGTCTTTGGTTTCGGTCATGCGCGTCAGCGCCTCCCTCGTTTCCTCGCCGTAAAAGTCTGCAAGCGTGAAAACGCGCGCGGGGACGGAGAGGCGTGCTTCACATTCCGCACGGAGCGTCTTTTTGACGGCGTCAAGCGTCTTGCCCTTGGCAGAGCCCGTGCCCGTCCCGTCCGCATGGAAGGGAAGGAGCGTTTCGTGGTCCATGCGATCGGCGCTCTCAAAGAGCAAGGAGAAGGTCTCCATCTGCTTATTTTCGGTATTGAGCATGGGATAGCGCTCTACGCCGACCTGCCTTGTGCCGAGGATGAGGCGTGAGGCGTCCGTCAGCGTCCCGAGCGCTGTCTCGTCAATGCGGAAATAAAAGACCTCGGGGAAGCCCTCGCCCGAGATGACCTCCGCCGTCTCCATCCTCAGGACGCGAAAGCGCTCGCCCGTTTTCGGCTCCTCGTAGACGTCGGGCAGAAGCTCGCCGACGCTTGCCTCGACGGTGAGATACCAGACGTAGCTTGCCTCCCTCTCAAAAAGCCCCGCGTATTTCCCGCCGAAGGAGAGGTCGAGCAGGGTGCGCTCGCCTTTTGTCAGACGGATGGGTCCCCCGAGCGCCTCACCGACGGCGCGGTGCTCGGTTATCGGCAGTGTCGCGTCTCCCGTCAGCACGGGGATCAGGATGCCGACGCAAAGGATCAGACACGCGGCAAGCGCCGCGACCGCCCTTTGCCACGGCGCTCGCCCGCGGTGTGCCATCATACTGCGGGCGGCGCTCTCCAGATACTCGTCGCGGATGTGATCTGCGGCGTGCAAAAAGATCTCGTTTCTCATATGCCAAATCCCTCCTGCTCCAGATACAGCTTCAGCTTCCTTCTCGTCCGCGACAGTAAATTTCTGACGTAGTTCTCGCGGATGCCGTGCCGTGCGGCGATCTCCTCCGTTTGCCACAGAAAATAATAGCGGCAGAGAAAAATATCGCGCTCACGCTTTTTCAGCGTACCGAGAAAGCAGTCGAGCGCCTCGCCGAGTGCTTTTGCCTCAAGCAGGTCCTGCGGCGTTTCGTGATCCGCAAAGAGCGCGTCAAGCTCCTCCGTGGCAAGACGCGCATGCTCGGGAATGCGCTTGCTCCGATGCGCCGCGCGGTAGCGATCGAGCGCAAGATGGCGTGTGATCCGCCCGAAGAACGCGTAAAGATATCTCGGACGCTCGGGAGGGATGCAATTCCATGCCCGGAGCCAAGTGTCATTGACACACTCCTCCGTATCCTCACGGCATTTTAAGATATTGTCCGCGATGCTTTGGCAGTACGCGCCGTATTTTTTCGCACTCTCTGCGATGGCGCGCTCGTTTCTCTCGAAATAAAGCGCGAGGATATCGTTGTCATTCATCGTTCCATTCTCCTTTCCTGCGTGGTTTCACCCTTAAAGACGACGAAATTTGAAAAACGCACCGGCGATCATCGGCTCGGCGAAACAATATTTGCCCTTGCGGTAAGCATGACACCACGCCTCGCGGATTCCGTGAGGTGAGTGGGGGAGGGGCAAGGAGAATCCCGTCGGGATAAAGCAAAAACCCTTTCCGCCGAAGCGGAAAGGGTTTCAAAAAGCAATTTAAAAAAAGCAAATCCGAAAAGAATTAAGCCTTCTCAACCTTGCCTGCACGCAGACAACGAGAGCAAACCGTTACAGTTTTGTGAGTACCGTCAACGACAGCACTTACCTTTCTGATGTTGGCCTTCCATGTTCTGCTTGTTTTACGGTTGGAGTGAGAAACGTTGTTACCGAACGTTACGCCCTTGCCGCAGCACATACATTTTGCCATATCCTGCACCTCCCTCGATTTTTTGAACTATCAGAATCGGAGTGATTATTTCTCCTGAGTTCATCATATTATACAGCGCTTTTTATTCTACCATAAAGTTTTTGAAAAATCAATAGTTTTTTGATTTTTTTATTGAAAAATCACGGTATTTTTCAAATTATTTGGCCAAAAAAGCCTCAAGGCGGTTGATTTTGAAGCCTTTTGCCGAGAAATTCGCCTCATATTCGGTGACGATATTGTTCTCCGCCCACTCACTGGCGTGGAGATCGTAGGTTACGTTTTCGAGTGTGTAGCCTGCCGCGCGGAATTCTTCGAGCGAAAAATCGAAGAGGGGACGGTTGTCGGTCTTGAATTCGATCCTGCCGTCGGGGGTAAGCAGACCCGCAAAAAGCTCCAGCATCTTACGGTAGGTGAGGCGTCGCTTGGCGTGTCTGTCCTTGGGCCACGGGTCGCTGAAGTTCAAGTAAATGCGGTCGAAGCAATGCGCGGGGAAGAGCGAGGGGAGCCACGCGGCGTCGCAATTCAGGAAGCGGACGTTGTGAAGCTCGGCAGCCTTCGTTTTTTCGGCGGCGACGACGATGACGTCACCGACGCGCTCGACCGCGAAAAAGGCAATGTCGGGCTCTCTTGCCGCCATGCCCGTGATGAATGCGCCCTTGCCGCATCCGATCTCGATGCGAAAGCTCTTGTGCTCGGGGTAGATCTCGGAAAGCGGGATTTCCGAGAGATTTTCTTTATCGACGGGGATGATCAGGTCCGCGCAGGCGGCGCGGCGGGCATCACCGTTTTTTCTCTTTCTGACTCTCATATGGATCCTTTCCATTTTTAAAATTTCAAAAAATTCGTTCTGTATCTGTATCTTAACACAATTCGCGCACAATTTCAACAGAAAAAAGAACTTTTTGCATAAATCGCGGCGTACGGGACACAATAGCATTGTCCAAAGACAAGAAAGGAAGGTTTTTTTATGCTTGACAGAATCGCACTCATTCTCGCCATCATCGGCGGTCTCAACTGGGGCAGTATCGGACTTTTTCGCTTTGATATCGTCGCGTGGCTTTTCGGCGGTCAGGACGCCCTTGTCAGCCGCATCATATATACCGTAGTCGCGCTCTCCGCGGTATGGTGCATCTCTTTGCTTTTCCGCGAGAGAGAGCCCGAGGAGATCACGGGCGAGGTTCGCTGAGCTTACGGTTTCCGCGGCGGGAGGCTCCCGTAAGTCGGCGTTGTGTCCCCTCGGACACAACGCCGACTTTATTTGCTTACAGCGAATATCGGAGGAGAATGCCATGACAGAATACTTATATATAATAATATGGTACGGATATTTTCCCAATACCGAAAAAGATACGGAAAATATGCTCCCGATTCATTGCAAAACAACGGGCTCTGTGGTACAATGTAGGAAAAACGAAAGGTGGTGATCGCGTGAGAGTGATGCCTGTTTTCGGGACGAGACCCGAGGCGATCAAAATGTGTCCGCTCGTGCGGGCGCTGAAGGAGGATGAGGCGTTTGACGTTCGCGTGTGCGTGACGGGTCAGCACAGAGAGCTGCTCGACGGCGTTCTCGACGCATTTTCCGTCACGGCAGAGTATGACCTCGGCATTATGCGCCCGGGGCAGACGCTGTCGGATATTACCTGCGGCGTGCTGTCGGGGATGGCTCGTGTGCTTTTGGAGGCGCGCCCCGAGCTCGTACTGGTGCACGGTGACACGACGACCGCGTTTGCGGCGGCGCTTGCGGCGTATTACGCGCGTATCCCCGTGGCGCACGTGGAGGCGGGACTTCGCACGGGCGATCTCTATGCGCCGTACCCCGAGGAATTCAACCGCGTGGCGGTCGGCGATCTTGCCGCGCTCCATTTTTCACCGACCGAGCGTGCAAGAGAAAATCTTTTGCGTGAGGGTAAGGACCCCGCGCGTATTTTCGTCACGGGCAATACGGTCATCGACGCGCTGAGAACGACGGTGAGAGCCGATTTCTCACATCCTCTGCTCACACGTGCGGCGGGGCGTCGGCTGATCCTCATGACGGCGCACCGCAGAGAGAATCTCGGCAGACCGATGGAACGCATCTTTTCGGCGGTCAGAACGCTTGCGAAGGCGCACAGTGACGTCTTTGTCGTTTACCCCGTCCATCCGAATCCCGAGATCCGTCTGCTTGCCGAGCGGATGCTCTCGGACGTTCGGAATATCGCGCTGACGGCACCGATGGACGTTTTCGATTTTCATAATTTCCTTTCCCGTGCGACGCTTGTGCTGACGGATAGCGGAGGGGCGCAGGAGGAGGCGCCGTTTTTCGGCGTGCCCGTGCTCGTGATGCGTGACACCACGGAGCGCCCCGAGGGACTTGACGCGGGGACGGCGATGCTCGTCGGGACGCGTACGGAGACGGTCCTTGCGGGCGTGGAGACGCTCCTTTGCGACCCCGCGGCGTACGCCCGCATGGCACGTGCCAAAAATCCGTACGGCGACGGCTACGCCTCGCTGAGGATCCGCGATATTTTGAAAAATCGGGCGGATTAGGTAAAATAACACAAAAAAGCGGAGAGAAACACAACAATATCGTCAAGGATACTCTTGACAAGGAACGGCAAAAAAGATATAATTATAATATATGGTTGTTATTTTAACCAAAGAGGATTTCCCGCAACTGACGGATCGTGGCAAACCACAAGGGAACGGGAGATTATAGAAGCGCTGTGGCTTACGACAGCGCCTTGTGCTTTCCGATTTGAAAAGCGCGAATCATTGTCGTCAAAATCGAATACGACAAGCATGAGAGCCGACCGTCTGGGCAATCCTTCCTTAACCAAGGGATAGGATTGCCCTTTTTGGATTTTATGAAACGAAAGGAAAACAAAATGAAGAAAATTGCAATTATCATGGGTAGTGACAGTGACCTTCCCGTAGCCGAGAAAGCGATCAATACGCTTGCCACTTACGGTGTGCCCTATGAGGTCCACGTATTTTCCGCGCACAGAACGCCCGTTGAGGCAAAGGCCTTTTCCGAGACGGCACGTGAGAACGGCTTTGGTGCGATCATCGCGCTTGCGGGCATGGCGGCACATCTGGCAGGTGCCATTGCCGCAAACACCACGCTTCCTGTCGTCGGTGTCCCCGTAAAATCGACCAATCTCGACGGTCTCGACGCACTGCTCTCCACCGTACAGATGCCCACGGGCATTCCCGTAGCGACCGTCGCCATCGACGGTGCGGCAAACGCCGCGATCCTCTGCATCCAGATGCTTGCCATCGAGGATAAGGAGCTCGCCGCGAAGCTCGCTCAGGCAAGAGCGGAGGGCGCAGCCAAGGTCCTGCAGAAGAACCGCGCCATCGAGCAGAAGTACAGATAACCAAATTACGTATAAATATTTTCCACCGACTCCCCCGTAACGTATGACGACGCGGCAGGGGCCGTATCCAAAGGCACACGAGCCGCTCGGATGGAAAAATCAAGGAAAGAGGACGATATCACATGGGTGGTTTTTTGGAATCACATCAAGAAACGATTGCCTTGCCGACGTCTTTTTCGGCACAGACTATCACTCTCATCTCGGTACGCGCCGCGGTGGCCTTGCGGCGTATGACAAAACGATAGGCCTGCAGAGAGAGATCCATAATATTGAGAACTCTCCGTTTCGCACCAAGTTTGAGCACGTTTTTGAAAGCATGAGGGGTACCTCTGCGATCGGCTGTATCAGCGACAGTGATCCCCAGCCGCTCCTCATCCGCTCCAAGCTCGGTACCTATGCGATCTGCATCATCGGCATTATCAACAATGCCGATCAGCTGATGGATCACCTCTTCTCGTGGAGCGGCGGTCACTTCAACGCGATGACGGGCGGCTCGGTCAACGCCACGGAGCTGGTTGCCGCCATCATCAATCAGCGAAGCAGCTTTGTTGAGGGCATCCGCTTCGCACAGGACGTCATCGAGGGCACCGCCTCGATCCTGATCCTCACGGACGAGGGCAAGCTGATCGCCGCGCGCGACAAAGTCGGCAGACTCCCCATCCTGATCGGCAAGAACGAGGACGGCTATGCCGTGACCTTTGAGTCCTTTGCCTATAAGAAGCTCGGCTATGAGGACGAGCGCGAGCTCGGCCCCGGCGAGATCGTGGAGATCACGCCCGATGCCATTACCCAGCTCTCTCCCCCCGGTAACAAAATGCGCATCTGCTCCTTCCTGTGGACCTATTACGGCTACTCCAACGCCAATTACGAGGGCGTCAACGTCGAGGCGATGCGCTACCGCAACGGCGCGATCCTCGCTGAGGCGGATAAGAAAAACGGCAGTGCCGAGGGTGTTGACTATATCGGCGGTGTCCCCGACTCGGGTACGCCCCACGCGATCGGCTATGCCAACGCAAGCAGTATTCCCTTTGCGCGACCCTTTATCAAGTATACCCCCACGTGGCCCCGTAGCTTTACCCCCTCCAAGCAGGTTGATCGTAATAAGATCGCCAAGATGAAGCAGATCCCCGTACACGAGCTGATCCAGGGCAAGAGCTTGCTTTTTGTGGACGATTCCATCGTCCGCGGCACACAGCTTCGCGAGACCGTCGAGTTCCTTTACGAGAACGGCGCGAAGGCGGTGCATATGCGCTCCGCTTGCCCCCCCATCATGTACAGCTGTAAGTATCTGAACTTCTCCAGAGGCGGAAGCGATATGGAGCTGCTCGCCAGACGCGTCATCATGGAGCTGGAGGGCGAGGAGGGCTTTGAGCACATCGACGAGTATATCGACGGCAACACCGAGCGCGGAAAGAAGCTCAGACAGACCATCAGTGAGAAATTCAAGTTTGCGTCGCTGGACTTCCAGACCATCGAGGGTGTGATCAAGGCCATCGGCATCGACCCCTGCAAGCTCTGCACATATTGTTGGAACGGAAAGGAATAAACGATCATGCATAACAATTCTAAATCTGAAAGCTACGCAGCAGCCGGCGTGGATATTACCGCGGGCTACAAGGCTGTTGAACTCATGAAGGCACACATCGCCCGCACCCGCAACGAGGGCTGTCTTGACGACGTCGGCGGCTTTGGCGGCTGCTTCGGTCTGCCCCTCGGTATGGAGGAGCCCGTGCTCGTTTCCGGTACGGACGGCTGCGGCACCAAGGTAAAGCTTGCCATCCTCATGGACAAGCACGATACCATCGGTATTGATGCCGTTGCCATGTGTGTCAACGATATCATCTGCTGTGGCGCAAAGCCGCTTTTCTTC
>JAFTIJ010000143.1 GCA_017456965.1 Clostridia bacterium | reverse complement strand
CTGCGATATCGTTTCCGATCGCTTTTTGCCTTTGAAAAATTATGTTATAGGCAAATGCAACAAACCAACCTCGCCGTTAAACCGTGCGCGGTGGTGCGGAAAGCTGCGATAGGCGAGCTGGGGGAGGCGGGCACAGCCCGCAGGCGAGCACACGGAGGCGGGTACAACCCGCTTTTTCATCAGTTCAAGCGCCGACAAAACGACCTCGCCGTTGTGCCGTGCTTGTCTGCACGGGAAGCTATGATAGGCGAGCACACGGAGGCGGGCACAGCCCGCTTTTTCATGGCAAAATCTTGATTTTTTGATATTGTATGATATAATGAAATTGTACCATTCCAAAACCGCATCGGACAGGAGGAGCAAGCCGTGCCCTATCACAATACCTATCTCTTTGCCGATATCCCCATCGGGATCACCTCGGAAACATCCTATCTTCATACGCTCTGTAAGGACTACGTCACCGACGAGCCCCCGCGCTACTCGCTGACCGTCACAAGAGAGGACGCCGAAAAAGAGCGCTCACTTCTCTCCCCCCACTTCCACCAAGGCTACTTAGAGTCGCTCGCCGCCTATCGCAAGATCAGCGAGGCGATCCTATGCGACGATATCATTCTCTTCCACAGCTCGGCGATCATGGTAGACGGCAAGGCGTATCTCTTCACCGCGCCGTCGGGCACGGGCAAGAGCACGCACGCCCGTCTCTGGCGTGAGATGCTCGGCAATGCCGCCGTCATGATCAACGACGATAAGCCGCTTATCCGCATCCAAAACGGAATCGCCACCGTCTACGGCACCCCCTACGACGGCAAGGAGCATCTCAGCACGAAAACACACGCACCCATCGCAGGTATCTGCATTCTCTCACAGGCAAAGGAGAACAGCATCCGCCGTATCACACCGAGCGAGGCACTTCCCACGCTCCTCTCACAGACCTACCGTCCGCAAAAGCGCGAGCTCATGCAAAGGCTCATGCCGCTTGTCGTCGCACTATCCGCCGCAGTACCCGTCTTCCATATGGGCTGTAACATCTCTGCGGAGGCATCCGCGCTATCCTATCAAACCATGAAAGAGGCAACAAAATGAAATTAAAAGACGTTATCATCACAGAAGCCAACGGCGAATACGTCGCCGTTACCGCAGACGGCTCCTTTAACGGCATGATCCGCATGAACAAGACCGCTGCCTTTATCGCCGAGGCACTCTCAGAGGAGACCACGGTCGAGGCGATCACCGCGCGTCTATGCGAAAAATACGAGGTCACCCCCGAGATCGCCGAGGACAACGTAAGAAAGGTCATCGCGCAATTTGAGCGCGCGGGACTGATCGCAAAATGAACGACATCGAAACCGGCACGATACCGCAGGTGCTCGCCACCCACGGCTTTATCATTCATAAGATCAAGGGGACGAGTATGCTCCCCTTTCTAAACGAGGACACCGATCTCGTGCGCCTCGTCGTACCGAAGGAGCGACTCCGCCGCTTTGATATCGCCCTCTATCCCTCGCAAAATAAGGGCTTCATTCTCCACCGCGTTCTGGAGGTCAAAAAAAATTATTATCTCATCGCAGGCGATAACAACGCCTATTACGAGAAGGTCCCCTTTGACAAGGTGCTTGCCGTCGCCGAGGGATACTATACGGACGGCACGTATATCCCCTGCGACGATCCCGCGTATCTTGGAAAGGTCGAGGAATACTGCAAAACACCCGTCAGAAAACGCGAGAAGCTGAAAAAGCCTCTTCGTCTCACCGCCGAGCACCGCTATCTCGCGCATCTTTTCCGTCACGCCGTATGTGCCCTGCCCATGTCAGAGCCATACGACTTTGCGGGAAGCTGGGAGTCGCTCTACCGTCTTGCCGTACACCAAAAGGTCGCCGCCATGCTCTATCCTCTCGTCAAGGACACCGACTGCCCCGAGGGGATCAAAAAGCATTGGAAGCAGCACGCCGATATGACGCTCCGAAAAGAGATCCTCTTTGACGCCGAGCGATGCGCGCTGATGAAGCTCTTGGAGGAACACGGCATCGCCACGATCCCCCTCAAGGGCATCCTGATCAAGGAGCTCTACCCCCGCAAGGGTATGCGCGAATTCACGGACAACGATCTGCTTTACGATACCGCAAAGCGAAGCGAGCTTCTCACCATCATGCAAGAGCGCGGCTATGAAATGGAATCCGGCGCCACGCATGATATCTTCCAAAAAAAGCCCGTGTATCATTTTGAGTTTCACAAGGTCCTTTTTGTCAAGAAAAATCCTCTCCACCGCTATTTTTCGGATATGTGGAAACGGGCTACGCCCGTCGCCGAGGGAAAATACGAGCATCGGCTCTCCGTAGAGGATTTTTATCTCTACACCCTCGCGCACGCGCATAAGCACTACGCCTCTGCGGGCATCGGCATCCGCTTTCTGGCAGATATCCATCTCATGCGCCGCGCGTGGATCGACACAGGCGACGCCGATATCGCTTATATTGAGAGGATGCTCAACAAAATGTATCTCCGCGAGTTCCATACGCTCTGCGTCACATGTGCCGACAGCCTGTTCTCGGGTGACCTTGATGGGGCTGACCCAAATCAGCTGGGGCAGTTCTTTTCCGGTGGCGCCTTCGGCTCTCTGGAGCAGAAGATCACAAGCAAGATTGCCTCCGTCGGACGCCTTACGTATCTGAGAGAACGGATCTTCATCCCCTACGACCAGATGGTCTCGATCTATCCGTTTCTGAAGAAATGCCCTCTCCTGCTTCCGTTTTGTTGGATGCACAAGGTCTGGCTCGTGCTCTTCACCAAGCAAAAGCGAGATCATTTCAAAGCGGAGCTGAGGCTCCTGTTCCGCAGAAAGAACGACGACGACTGATCGCCTTACCATGTGCTACACCGATTACAGCGAGGCGGTAAGATCTTTTGCCGCGATTTCCTATGACATACAAAACGGGTACTGACGACAGATCGCCGTCGGCAGTACCCGTTTCGTTATTCGTCTCTATGCGTCGTAGCGCGCGCCGTTGTAGCGCTCAAATACGGCGTGATCCTCTCCCGTTTCATCCAGACGCCGTTCAACCTCGTTCGGCGTCAGAGAAGCGGGAATATTTTTGTCCCTTTTGAAAACGTAGACCGTATACTCGTATCGGATGCGTTCGCGCTCGTTTGCGTCCCTTGCAAGCTTCGGGAGCCGTCGGCGTCGGCGCTCCGCACCGCCTGTGTGCGTCTCAAAAACGAAGGTCCTCTCGCTCTTGCCCTCCACGATGGTCTTCTCCTTATGCACCGCGTCGCTGATGCGCTCCGCCAGCCGTGCCACGCCGCGGAATACCGCGGAAAAAAGCTTGCCGAGTCCCGAGAATACGTTCGGGAGCTCCCGACGGTGCATCAGAGAAAAGAGATTTTTAAAAAAGAGCGTGTCCAGCGCGATCGCTGCCGCCGCGCAACCTGCGTAGAGATACGGATCGTCCCGAACGCGGTCCACCGTCAGATAAAAGGTGAACGTCCCGCCAAAGACGAAATACGCCGCAAGCAGGAGCTTTTGCAACCAAACAGGAAGCCTCTTTTTCTTCATGACAAGCCCTCCTTCAGCGTGATGACCTTGACCGTATTGCCAAGATACTCAAAAAGCGCGATCTGCTCGGAGACCAGTCCGTCCACGTAGGGCGTCACAATAAAGATCTCGCTACCCGTGACACCGCGCTTTACGTCCGCGGCAAGGATGCTGGCAAACGAAACGCCGTCCATCGCCCTCGTCAGCGACATCTCCTTTAAGATATCCTGCTTATGAAGCTCACCGCCAAGCAGGGGAAAGCCGATCTGCCGTCTGCCGTCCACCGTGCCGCAGTTGGCGGCAAAGGCGCACACGCCGCCGCTGTCGATCGCCTTGACCACAAGAGACGCGGAGATCCTGAGACCGTCCTCCACAAGCTGCTCATAGGCATCAAAGAGAAGCTCCCTGCCCTTCGGCAAATGGAAATTCTGATAGATATAGTAGCGATTGCTCGCGCAGTAATCGTAGCGGTTGACCGCAAAGCGGGGATGCCCACCCGAGACCAGACGCGCACTCGCCTTGAAGTTGATGGTGTGGAAGGGGTCTCCCTGTCGGTACTCGCGGATCCCGCTGACCGAAAAGGGATCGTAGATCAGGCGATTGCGTGAGAGCGCGTCCCCGAGCCCGTAAACGCTCTCCATATTTTCGCGCAGAGCGTCCACGCGCGGATAGACGTAGAGCACCGCCTCCGACTCGATACAGCGGTCGTCACCGCCGCGAAAGATCGACGCTGTCGTCAGCTTATAATATCCGCGTCGGATGCACTTGACCTCAATACGCCGCGTCACCTTCTCAAAGGGCATCAGATGATAGCGGCTGACAAAATACCGCATCTCCCCACGTGCTGCCTCGTAGCCGCCGATCTGCAGTCCCTCATAAAAATAGCTCTCGACGTCAACCAAAAAGACGGGCAGGACCGTCGGATTCCAGAGCGTCTCCACAAGCTCCGCCGTATCGCCCTCGTAGACACACTCCTCGGAAAAGCGCCTGCCGTAAACCAGACGGTCCACCGTAAAGCGGCGGAGCGCTCGCCCGAGCATAAAGATGCCGAATCCGACGAGGGCGGTGACCGCAAGAATGAAGATCACGTTGATCAGCGTCGTCGCAATATTAAAAAACAGCTCTGCCGTCATCGTCACTTACTCCCGTCAAAGACGGCTTCCGTGGGGACGGGCACACGAGAAAGAATATCGTTCAAAATGCGCTCTGCCGCATTCTTTTTCAGCATCTCGGAGTTGGTAAGGATGAGTCTGTGCGAGAGCACAGGGAGCGCGGCGCGCTTGATATCGTCGGGCAAAACGTAGCCTCTGCCATAAAGGATCGCAAAGCCCTTTGCCGCCATCAGAAGCGAAAGCCCCGATCTCGGGCTTGCACCGAGCACCACACCGGGTGCGTTTCTCGTCGCCTCCACGATTCCCGTGATATATTTCAGAAGATCGTCATGGCAGTAGACCCGTGCGGTCTCGTCCATGGCGTCCCGGACGTCCTGCAGACTCACGACGGGCTTCTCGTTTTTCACCCCCCGCTTCTCACCGAAACGGCGCAGGATCTCGACCCCGCTGTCAAAATCGGGATAACCGACGCTCGTCTTGATCAGAAAGCGGTCAAGCTGTGCCTCGGGGAGCGGATAGGTACCCATGCTCTCCAGCGGATTTTGCGTGGCGATGACCATAAAGGGCGTCTCTAACGGATACGTCACGCCGTCCACTGTCGCGCATCGCTCCTCCATACACTCCAAAAGACCCGCCTGCGTTTTGGGCGTGGCACGGTTGATCTCATCCGCCAACAGAATATGCGAGAAGATCGGACCGCGCAGAAATTCAAACTCGGAGCGCTTCATATTAAAATAATTGATGCCCGTAATATCGGAGGGCAGAAGGTCGGGGGTAAACTGGATCCGACGGCATACGCCGTCGATGCTCGCCGCCAGCGCACGCGCGATCATCGTCTTGCCCGTACCGGGCACATCCTCGATCAGAACGTGACCGCCGCAAAATAAGGATATGATCACGAGATCGAGCACGTCGTCCTTGCCCGCAATGGTTTTTTGCATATTGGACTTGATCGCGCGATAGGTTTCCGATGCATTCATGTCGTTTCTCCTTTGAATATCGTTTAGGTTATGGTAATGATGCGCAGATCGGTATCGGAGGTTATAATCTGGGGGATGCCGTTTGCAAGCGCGCCCTCATAGTTGCTATGCAGATGTCCCGTGATGAGCGCCTTGATCATGGGCTCGTTATGGATATAATCGAAGGTTCGTTTCGTGATCTCATCCGCCTTTTGCTGACGGAAACGATGGGCATCGTAGTCTCCCATCAGCTCCTCGGGCACGGCGAGCAGATACGCGCAGGGCGGATTCTGCGGCGGCAGACCGTACTCCTCGCGACGATTGACGCGGATATCGTAGAGCGTCGGCTCATACAGGGGCGTATGCATCAATAAGATCATGGGCAGTCCCTTTTTCGCCTCCTGCTTCAAAAAGTCGAGCTGCTTTTCCTCAAAAAGATAATAGCCGTTATCGAGCGCGATGAAATTGACGCCGCCGATCACGCGCGAGGACATACGGATATCGTTTTTGAAGACCGACTGTACCTTGGCAAGACTCTTGTTGCGGTACGCCTCGTCCTCCCACGCCTCGCCGACGTAAAGGCTGAACTCATGATTGCCCGCCGCAAAAAAACAGTCGTGACCGTCGATAAACTCGCGGGCGCGGTCAAGATTGGCTTCGGAAACGAAGTCGATGATATCGCCCGTATGAACGATCGGATAGCCCGTCTCGCGCGATAGTCTCTCCGCCTCGGCGAGCACGGTTTCCGCCTCGGGGAAAACGCGCAGGCGCTTTCTTGCCAGCACGTTCTTTCTCTCGTCGTCACGCGCGTCCGCGCGCGTCAGATGCGTATCCGTCATATGGATCACGGAAAACGGCTTGTCAATACCGATATGCAATTCTGTTCTGATGATCTGCATGGTTTATTCCTCCGTACGTTTCAGTTGATGATAGGCATCGGCAAAGGGGGCGATATTCGGCTCGCCGTGGAGCGCGATATAATCCTCGCCGAGATAGCAGGCAAAGGTCGAAAGATCGCGGAAGCCAAGGTTTGAATAATATTCAAAATCCATACCGATCACGGCCGTATCGGGTGTGAAGGGCTTTGGCGGCTTCTTCCAGTCAGAAAAAAGGGAGTTATCGAGCCAATAATCCAGCACCTTGGCATCCTCCTTGCCAAAGAAATCGAGGAGCGCGGGCAGATGTCGGTTCTGCGATACGTTTTTTTCACTCGTCTCATCGGAGAGCGCGGCGTGATGGTCGCGGTCGATGGGTGCATACTCAAGGAAGATCCCCTCGTCGGGCATCACCCTTGAGGGCGGCGTCAGCGTGCCGTAATACGCGAGGTACGCAAGCCTGGCGTCGGGATCATGTTTTTTGAGTTCCGTTAAAATTCGATTCATAATGATCATCTGCTGGTCAGACGACGAGTATTTTGAACACTTTTCACAATGACAAAAGGCGTCGTGTGCGTCGTCCATCCAGAAGAAATAACGATGCGAGGAGCGATAGAGGCGTCTTGCCGCCTCCGCCGCACGGGTGGCAATATAGTCGAGCGCCTCCGCATTCGTGGCACAGCAGTTCATATCGGGCGTGCGCTCTCCCTGCTCGTTCATGCGAAACCACGTGGGATGCGTCTCAAACATGGACTTCGGCAAAAAGAATCTTGCCGCGTGCATTTCGTATTCGACCGTCAGCCCCCTGTCGATCGCCTCGTCGATCAGCGCGCGATATCCCGGTGTCTCCAGCGCGTCGAGCATCGCCGCCATCGTAAACGGCGAGCGCCATCCGCCCACGGGATGCAGGGCAAGCGTCGGGATGCCAAGCGTCACGCATCGGTCGATCCATTGGCGATCAAGCTCCTCGGGATGGATCAGAAGAGACGCCGTATATGTTCTTTTCATCATACAGTCTCCTCTTTTGCGTCAAGGTCAAGATGCCATACCGTCTGCATGATGACAGCGGGAGAATTCTTTTCGGGCTTCGCGTAGTACACGGTCAGAATGTCGCCGTTTTTTAACTGTACGGACGCGGGGTAGCCGAGATCGGGATTGAGGCCGTTGATATAGAGGAAGCCCCCCTCCGTCCACGTGTCACCGTGATCGCGGCTTATCATCACGCGGATGCCGTAGGGCTCCTCGCGATAACCGAAAACGGAGATCAGCGTACCGTCCGCGAGCGTCAGCAGGTGCGCGGGTGCGCCGCCCTTGACGGAGAGGAGTCTGCGGGGCTTTGTAAAGCTTCTGCCGCCGTCGGTGGATTCGCTCTGATAGGTCGTGAAATAGCCCTCGCCCTGCACGCGGATATGAACGAGGATCTTGCCGTCGTCCAAAACGATCGCGTGCGGCTCACAGTCGTAGAGCGCGGGATCGCTCCCCTCGATCATACCAAGCAGCTCGTAGCTTCCGTCCGCCTCCAGACGGTACGCCGCGATGCCGCCGTTATTCTGTACCTCAGGCCCCGTGTGAAAGAGTCTGCCTACGTAAAGAAGCGAGCCGTCGGGCATCCGCGCAGGTCCGTGCGGCGCAGTCACGGGGATACGCTTCACCTCGGAAAAGGTGCGTCCGTCGTCGTGGCTAATGACGAAGGTCGAGCCGAGATATCTCTCCTCCGCGCGCTCGGCATCCATGGCGTCCAGATACGCCTCCACGTACGGGTCACGCGTTTTCCGATTCCAGCGGCGCTGCATCTCGCGGCTGTTGTTGAAGCTCGTCACGATCACATCGTGCTCTCCGAAGGTCAGGATCCCCGCGTCTCTGTCATCAAGCGGGGTGTCGATCACGACGGCGGGACGCGACCACGTTGCACCCTCATCGTCGCTCTGACACATGACGACCTTACCGAATGGGCAGACGTGTCTCCTGCGGAAGCCCGAGGCGACCATTGCAAGCCTGCCGTCGTGCAGACGTGCAACGGAGGGCCATGCAAAATAGGCGTGCTTGGGATTGTCGGGATTAGAGCAAATAATTTTCGTTTCTTTTACAGTGATCTTCATGCTATTTCTCCTTACGTCATTGAATTTCGTTCATACTGTATCATATGTGCCAAGCGGCACGCACGGACGTACAGCTCCGTCAGATAGATCTCAAGCGGCATCGTCTTGTAGTGCCGGCCCTCGAATCTGCCGGGCGCGTTTTGCTTATTCACCTCAAGGGTCAGGATCCCGTCGTATCCGCAGGCGGCAAGACGAGCGGCCGCGCGACGCCAGTCGCACGCACCGTCAAACGGCATGAGGTGAAGATCGTCTCGCCAATGTGTGCGCCCCTCAAAGTCACTGACACCCGTATTGTCGTTGATATGGGTCGCGATCAGTCGGTCACCGTAAAGCGCAAGCATATCCCGCCCGCGGTTATAGCAGAGCTCGTGCCCCGAGTCCCAACAAAAGCCAACGTTCGTTTCCTCACGAAAGGCGTCCATCAGCGTGACAAGAAAGGGCTCGCCCTCCGTATTTTCCAAGGCGATCCGGACGTTCTTTTGCTTTGCATACGCCACGATACGGCGGAAATTGGCGATACCTGCGTCGTTTGGGCACCCATCGACGTCGGCACCGCCCCACGGATGCACGACGAGGATCGGTACACCGAGCTCCGCGCAATCATCCACGCAGGTAAGCAATATCCCGATATTTTTTTCCGTCTCCTCACACGTCCGCCACAGTGCCGTCATATCGATAAACGGTGCGTGGATGGATTGATAGATCATCCCCACCTCGTCCGCAACGGCGCGATAGCGCTTCAGATCCTCATCCCACGGAGTAAAAAACGCCTCAAAGCCCACCTTGCGAAACATTCGGATCTGTTCCTCGGTGCTGACACCGTAACCGATATTGGTTCCAAGGCACAATCTCGTTCGATACATACGGTTCCCCCTAAATTGATTTTCGAGCACAGTATACCATAAACAGAACAAAATGTAAAGTTTTTTCATTGAATTTATCCAAATCTCCATTGACGGCAGATGCCTTGGATGGTACAATATACGTAATGACCGATATGATACGATATTCTGCAGGAGGTACTTCATGAAGGACGCTTTTATCATTGGCATCGCGGGCGGGAGCGGCTCGGGAAAATCCACATTTGCCAACCGCATTGCAGAGCATTTTCGTGATGACGTTGCGCTCATCGGCTGTGATAATTACTATCGCGCAATGGACCATCTCTCCCCGGAGGAAAGACGGAAGTTAAACTTCGACGCGCCCGAGGCGCTGGAGCTCGACCTGATGGTAAGGCACATCCGCGCACTCAAGGCAGGGCAATGCGTCGAGATCCCCGTCTACGATTTCGTCACGCACACACGCAGAGCAGAAACCGCGCCAATCTGCCCCAAGCCCGTCATTATCGTCGACGGTATCCTCATCTTCTCGCATCCCGAGCTCAGAGACAGCTTTGATCTGAAGATCTACGTCGATACCGACGCCGATCTGCGTATTCTGAGACGCGCCGCGCGCGATATCGAGAGCAGAGGCAGAACGCTTACCGACGTAATGGCGCAATATATCGCAACGGTCAAGCCCATGCATGAAAAATACGTCGAGCCCACCAAACGCTATGCCGATATCATCGTAAACGGCGGTATGAACGAGGCGGCGCTGGACATCGTCAAAGCCAAGATCTCGCATATTCTGGCAAAAAACTGAGGAGGTAACGATATGTATAACGAATGGTCTCTGGACGCGCTCTATCGCGGCACCGACGACCCCGCGATCGAAGAGGACCTTGCGGCGCTGAGGGCGCTGACGGAGGAATATAAAACGATCGCGATAACCCCGCCCGCGGATGGGATCGCCGCATATATCAGACACGTATTGGAGACGGACGAGAAGATCTCCGTGCTCGTCCGCAAGCTGAACGGCTATTTTCATCTTCGCCGCTCCGTAAACAGTGCGGATGCCGAGGGCGCGGGCTACGCGACGCAGATCCGCAATATCGCGGCAAGCAGGACGGGCGCCGCTGTCACCTTCCAGAAATATATCGCGTCTCTTGACGGTCTCGATGCGATCATCGCATCCGATCCCGTGCTCTCCGAGTACGCCTTCTATTTTCACAGGATCCAAAACGCCGTTTCCCACAAGATGACCGAGGCGGAGGAGTCGCTCTTTGCCCGCATGAATCTCTCGGGCGGCGGTGCATGGGGCGATCTCGTTGCCCATCTGACCGCAACGGTCGCGGTCGATTATAAGGGCGGCAAGACATCGCTCTCTGCTATCCGCGGGCTTGCCGACAGTGACGACGCCGAGGAACGAAAGGCGGCGTATGAGGCAGAGCTTGCCTGCTACGATAAGATCCGTGACGCCGTCGCCTACGCGCTGAACAGCATCAAGGCGCAGGTCAATTTAGAGGCAGAACTCCGCGGATACGAGAATGCGCTCATGATGACGCTGGATCAATCCCGCATGAAAAAGGAAACGCTGGACGCCATGCTCTGTGCCATGCGCGAGGCCATGCCGAAATTCCGCGCATATTTAAAACACAAGGCAAAGCTCCTCGGACACAAAAACGGTCTGCCGTGGTACGACATTCTCGCCCCGATGGGCAAGGCAGACGGCACGGTCTACACCGTGGAGGACGCACATCATTATCTTGTTGAACGGTTTTCAAGCTTCGCACCCGATCTCGCGGAGATGGTAGACACGGCCTTCCGTGACGAGTGGATCGACTTTTATCCCCGTCGCGGCAAGGTCGGCGGTGCCTTCTGCTCCAATCTTCCCTTTATGGGGCAGAGCCGTATCCTGACCAATTTCTCGGGCACCTTCGGCTCCGTCGTGACCCTCGCGCACGAGCTCGGTCACGCCTATCACGGCAAGCAGATCGAGACGCACCGTCCGCTCAACATGATGTATACCATGCCCGTCGCGGAGACCGCCTCCAATTTCAACGAGCTGATCGTCGTAAACGACGCCATCGAGCACGCAGAGGGCGAGGAGAAGCTCCGCCTGATCGAGGGACAGCTGCAGGATCTGACGCAGATCCTCGTGGATATCTACTCACGCTTCCTCTTTGAGGACGAGGTATTCCGCCGCAGAAAGGATACCTTCTTATTCCCCGACGAGCTGAATCGCATCATGCTCGATGCACAGAAGGAGGCGTTCGGTGACGGACTTGACCCCGACTGTCTGCATCCCTATATGTGGTGCTGTAAGAGCCACTACTACCGCGCGGGGCTCAGCTATTATAACTTCCCCTACGCCTTCGGCGGTCTCTTCTCCTACGGACTTTACGCCAAATATCTGGAGGAGGGCGAGGCGTTCCTGCCGAAATACCGTGCGCTTTTGAAGGCAACCACCGTCGATACCGTCGAAAACGTCGCGAGCATCGCGGGCATCGACCTGACCGAGCCCGACTTCTGGAGAAAGAGCCTCAAAACGATCACCGACCGCATTGACCTGTTTCTTGCACAAGCACAATAAAACGACAAGTGCGATCTGACATCACACCCCAAACAACCGTGCAATAAGGTTCTCCCCCTCCTTTTCCTACCTATCGCATATGATATAAAACGGACATCGCAAGAGCCCCGCCGATTTGATGTGGCGGGGCTCTCTATTTGTTAACAAAGTGTAAACAATCAAGGAGATTTGAGTAATTGCAGACGTCGTTTGCGAGTTATCAAACAGAAGCGCAAAACAAAAACGGACGAAAGGAGAAGATCCCATGCTGATGACCTGCCTTGCCATGATCGATCGGGAAACGGATCGGCAAACGTTTGAGCACATCTATAAGCACTACGCGCCCGACATTTCCCGACGGATCCGACGCTTTTTGAAAAGCAAGGAGGATGCGGAGGATGCCATGCAAAACACGTGGCTCGTAATCACAAAAAATATTGAATTTTATCAAGGATTGAGTGAAACATCGATCAAAGCATACATTTTACGTATTGCAAAGAATCAAGCCATATCAATCTACCGTCAACGAAAACGGGAGGAAGAAAGGATATGCGACACGGATATCGCGACGCTCTCCGACAATGCGGAGCTGATCCGCACCTTAGACGAAAGCGATATCTCTGTAATCGTTTCATGCATCGCCGCGCTGGATGAAAAGTACAGCGACGTATTGAGTCTGCACTATTTACATCATCATAGCGCAAAGGAGATCGCCGCGCTTCTGAATATGAACGAGCACACGATCCGCAACCGCATCGCACGTGGACGAGAGAAATTGATCAAGCTATTAATCGGGAGGGGTTTACATGGATAACAAAGAATGGACAGGACTCACTCGCTTGGAGGAGGCGCTTCGGCAATACGACGCCATTTATCTCAAGCGACATCCTCCGCTTGGGCGATCTTATGAACGCTCAAGGCCGAAGTCAGCGCACATACCGCTTCGAAGAGGGCTCGCGCTCCTTGCCGCGACGTTGATCCTTTTCGGGAGCGCACTCAGCGTCTCTGCCGTACGGGAATCGGCGGCCAGGCTGATCGTCAGAGTCTACGACGCCTTCGTCGAGCTCTTTGCCGACCAACAGGATCTCGTTGATCCGCCGACGTCCATCGAAACCGTTTATACGCTCTCCTACGTTCCATCGGGCTTTGAGCCATACCGAAGTAACGTTGGAGAATACGAGGTCAAGCAAATCTGGAAAAATGACTCGGACGACCTCCTTGTTTTCACACAGCTTCCTCTTCACGCAAAATCCACCCTCGATCATGAGGAGGTTCACATCCAAGCATTTTATATTGGAGCGACAAAAATCACCTACTACGAGAAGCATGGTATCTGTTGCTTCTATTGGCAAACGGAAGACTATATTTTCACACTCAATCTGCCGACCCATGCCGTTTCCAAAGCAAAAGCACGCACCATTATCGAATCTGTGACCACAAACGAAGAAAGGATTGGTTCCAAATGAAAAAAATACTCAGCATGATGCTCGCACTTGCCATGACGTTATTCCCGTCAGCCCAAACGCAGGACACGATCGTATCACCGACAGATGCAACAGAGGATGCCGTCGTGTTGGTAAATCAGAATACACTGCAGACCAACACGGCATTTTCCATCGCACAGGACGGCACGGCATACGTCTACGTTGACTACTTGGGGTACAAGAATCTGACATCGGGCGCCGTCATTTCCGTAACGCTTGAAAAACAAACCGAAAGCGGCGAATGGAATATCGTTCAAAACAAAACCTACACCGCAAACGGCGCCTACTATTATCAAACCTATACGTATCCTTTGGAGAACGAGGGGACGTATCGTTGCCGTGTTGTTTATACGGTATCGGGCATCGGTGAGCCCGACCGCATTCCCTTTGAGGACGTGAAAACGTGGCATAGGCAAAAGGCTCCCGACGTCACGACGTCCACCGTCATGACCGAAGCCACGACTCCCGTCCCCACACCCATAAAGCCCTCTGTTCCGCAGATCACGTGGGAAAGCGATATGCTCGCTGCTCTCCGCGCACAAGCGTATCAAAAGCACACGCTCACCTCTCAGACAGACGAGGTTGTACTCATCCACGGCGGCGAGGGCTGTCTTACGCAGGACCCCATTTTCGGAGATCAATATTTATTGGGTGAGAACTACGGCATCTACCGATATACCAAGGGCGAAAACGCGTGCTATCTGAATTGTCCGACCGCAGATTGCACACACGAAAGCTGCAATGCCCGCACGGTCAGCTCAAGCATCTTCTCCGTAAACGGCAGGATCTATCAGATCACGAGCGGCTCCATCATCTCTACCGCCCCCGATGGCAGTGACCGGCGGATCGAGTGGAGCACCGACGGCAGTGCCGTCATGATCGGAGGCGTCCCCGGTGTGCCGTTATACGCAGGAGGCTGGCGAAATATCCTGCCCTACGGCTCCTGTATTTACATCACGGCAAACGACAAAAAGGGCGCAGCACACATCCTGCAATACGATACAACAACCAACACCATGATCGATCTGACTGCACAGACGGGCAACTATCTTGATTATGAATTCATCTACGACGGAGAGCTGTACGGCTTCTCAGAGGATCGCTCGGATTTCATCAAATACGACCTCTCTCTCCGTGAAAGGGGCAACGTCCCGAAGGAGATCAAAGCACTCTTTACCGAGCGTGATTTCCGCATACATCTGACCGACCACACGGCGCTTGTCGGTATACTTTACGAAAATGGCTCGACATCCCTCGTGACATTTGATCTGAAAACAGGCGCGCTCGTCTGCCTGAATGCCGACACGATCGGTCACCGCATATCCGCTGTACTGTACGCAGACGAAAACGGCTTTTATTGTCTTGACGCTCTGCATCGCGGCACACTGTATTACGTAGCCCGTGACGGAAGTGACGTAAAAACAGTCTATCAAGAAGACACCGTTCGCCTTTGCCCGTATCAAATGATCGTTTCGGAAAACAAACTCTTGCTCTACGCACAAAAGGAAGGAAGCTTCAACGGTGAGAAAAAGCTTTATGCCGACGGTTGGTATATCGGGACGCCGGATGAAAACGGATATATTTCCGAGCTTCATTGGCTGAATGCAATTTCCTGATAGCCCCATTCGGCTTCCGATCACAACCGAACAGAGATCCCCGTACGCTGTACGGGGATCTCTGTTTGTATATAATTGAATTTCGATCAAACAGTACGGATGTCCGCGCTGAAGGCCTTGGTGAGCTTCTTAACGACGCTCTTTGCCACGGTCTCGATCTCGGCGCTCGTGAGGGTCTTCTCACCCGAGCCGATCACAAGGCGGATGGTAACGGACTTCTTACCTGCGGGGATCTGCTTGCCCTTGTACTCGTCAACGAAGACGACGTCCTTGAGCAGCTCGTTCTTCTTGCCCATGACGCAAGCATAGATCTCATCCCACTTGACCATGGAGTCAACGAGGAAGGAGAGGTCGTAGTCGTTCATCGGGAACTCAGGCATACGGACAAAGCGGTTCGTTCTGGACTTGAAGGGAACGAAGGCGTCCATATCGAGCTCAACGAGCACGGCGGAGAGAACCTTGATGCCGCAAGCGAGAGCCGCCTTCTTGGCGAGGAGTGCGATATCACCGATCTTCTTGCCGTTCAGGCATACGTTGAGCCATACGGTCTCGTCTGCCCAATAGGGCTTCTCGCGCTTCTCGAAGGTAAAGCCCTCCATATGTGTATAGCGAGGCATCATGCCGATCACGCCCTTGGCGCGACGGAAGAGCTCTGCGATCTGATCGGAGCCGCCGACGAAGGCACAGCCGAGGTGCTTCTTCTGGCAGGGGAGCTTTTCACCCGCATATGCGGAGGTGTAGTCGGAATCAAGGAAGATCTGTGCCTCCTCGAAGATATCAAACTCGTCGAAGTTACGCTCGTTCTTGACGATCGCCTTGCAGATGTTGGGCAGGAGAGAGGAACGGACGTATTTTTCGCTCGGAGAGGGGGGCGTTGCGAGAGAGAGGATGCCGTCGGTATTGGGCAGGAGCGCATGAACGAACTCGTCGCTCATCCACGGATAGGTGAAGATCTCCTGCATATTGCAACGGAATGCGAGATACTCCTTGACCTTACGGACGAGGTCGATCTCCAGCTGGTTGATCGCACCGTCAAAGGAGGTCGTGATCGTCGTTGCCTCGAAGTTCTCGTAGCCATACATACGGGCTACCTCCTCCATGATGTCCGCCTTGATAGAGACGTCACCCGTGGAGCGCCACGTAGGAACGACGATGTGCATACCCGTCTCGGTGAAGGTCACGTCAAAGCCCATCGTGCCGAGCTTCTTTGCGACGATCTCCTGAGGGATGCGCTTGCCGAGACGTCTGTCGAGCCAGTCGAAATCGACGTCGATCTCTTTTCTGACAAGCTTGTTGGGATAGAGGTCGTTGAATGCCGTCACCTTCATCTCGGGATAGAGCTCTGCAAAGAGCTGCATCGCAAGAGAGAGAGCCTGATCGCAACGCTCGGGGTCTACAGCCTTCTCATAGCGGGAGGAGGACTCGGTGCGGTTATCGTAACGGAGTGCGGTTCTGCGCACGCCGCGGGACTCAAAGTTTGCAACCTCAAGGATAACGCTCTCGGTCTCGGGCAGAACGGAGTCCTTTGCGCCGCCCATGACGCCTGCGAGCGCAACGGCGCCCTCTGCGTCGGCAATGACGAGATCGTCGGTGGAGAGTGCGATATCCTTATCGTTCAGAAGCTGAAGCTTCTCACCCTCTGCGGCACGTCTGACCTCGATATGGTCGATGATATGGGTGGAGTCGAATACGTGCGTCGGCTGACCGGTTGCCAGCATGACGTAGTTGGTGATATCAACGAGCGCGTTGATGGGGCGCATACCGACTCTCCAGATACGGCTCTGCATTTTGAAGGGGGAGGGCTTTACGCCGAGGCCCTCGATGCGCGTGCCGATGTAGCGGGGGCATCTCTCCTCGTCGAGGATTCTGACGTCATAGGTCTCATCAACCTCGGGCACGTACTTTTCAAACGCAACCAGAGGGAGATCGTAGAGAGCAGCAAGCTCTCTTGCGATACCGTAGTGACCCCAGAGGTCGGGGCGGTTGGTCATGGACTTGTTGTCGATCTCAAGGATGATATCGTCGAGATCGAGCGCGGTGGCAAGCGGCGTGCCTGCGGGCGCGTCGAATGCGGAGACGTCCATGATCTCATGCTCCTCGTTTGCGGGGAAAAGATCGGCGAGGCCGACCTCTACGGAGGCGCAGATCATACCGAAGCTCGGTACGCCGCGGAGCTTTGCATTCTTGATCTCCACGGGCTCGCCCTCACCGTGCCAACGAACCATGGCACTGGGGCAGGCAACGACGACCTTCATGCCAACCTCAAGGTTGGAGCCGCCGCAGACGATATCCTTGATCTCACCCTCGCCGATATCGACCTTGCAGATGCGGAGCTTGTCCGCATTGGGGTGGGGGAGAACCTCGCGGATCTCGCCGACGATGATCTTATCAAAGCTCTCGGCGAGGCTCTCGGCGCCCTCAACCTCGACGGTAGACATCGTGAGGTCGTACGCAAGACGGGAGAGGTCCATATCCTCGGGGAGCTTAACGTAATCTTTGATCCAATTCAGTGATACTTTCATGTTTCTGATCCTCCTTAACGGAACTGCTTCAGGAAGCGCAGGTCGGTGCTGTGGAAGAGACGGACGTCGTCAACGCCGTAGCGCATCATAACGAGTCTGTCGAGACCGATGTTAACGTAGAAGCCCGTGTACTCGTCGGGGTCAAGGCCTGCCGCACGGAGTACGTTGGGGTGGGGCGTGCCGCCGGGCATGATCTCGATCCAGCCAACGTGCTTACATACGCTGCAGCCCTTACCGCCGCAGACGAGACAGCCCATATCGATTTCAAAGCCGGGCTCAACGAAGGGGAAGAAGCCCGCACGCATACGAACGGGAACGTCCTGACCGAATACCTTGGAGAGGATGCTCTTGATCATGACCTTACCTGCGGTGTAGGTGAAGTCCTTATCCACGATCAGCGCCTCATACTGGAAGAAGGCACGCTCGTGACGGGCGTCGGTGGTCTCATTTCTGTAAACTCTGCCGGGGTAAACGAAGCGGTAGGGGGGCTTGTGCGTCTGCATATAGCGAACGCTGTCACCCGTCAGATGAGGACGGAGGCAGAGCTTCTCGTTTGCCTCGCCGCTGTCGTGACCCTCCAGCCAATAGGTATCCATGCTCTCGCGGGCAGGATGGTTGGGGGGGAAGTTCAGGTTATCAAAGGCATAGTATTCGCTGGTGATCTCGGGACCGCCGAATACCTCAAAGCCCATCGAACGGAAAGCGTCGTTCAGGTCGTAGCACATCTGCGTGATGGGATGCAGACCGCCGATCTTGGGCTCGATGCCGGGGATGGTGCAGTCGAAGTCGGGGGAGATCTCAGAGGCCTTGAGCTTGAGCTCCTCACGGCGACCCTCGATCTGCTCGGTGAGCAGGGTCTTTACGTTGTTTACTGCCTTACCCATGGCAGGACGGAGAGAAACGTCAAGCTTCGGGATCTCCTTCATCAGCGCGGTGATGCTTCCCTGCTTGCCGAGAAGCGCACCCTTGACCTCCTGAAGCTCTGCTTCGGTCTGCGCCGCCTGGATCTTTGCCGCTCCTTCACGGAGCAAAGCGTCTAATTTATCTTGCATTTTCTTTTCCTCGCATAGTGAAAAATAATTTTACAAAATATTATATCATATTTATACATGGATGTCAATACGCCGAAAGTCATTTTTTGGGGAAATCAGACAGAAGTGAATTCACGTTACTTTTTAAGGTAAATTCCAATCGGTATCAATCTTTTGCGAAAACGCTACCTGCGCTGTCATCCTCGAACGGAGCGTAAGCGTAGTGAAGGATCTTGCGCAAGCACCAACCGCCCGACCTGATGTATATCTTTTTTGAAAAGTTACTTTTGCATAACGAAAATTAGATTTATAACTCCTGCCGTGCGCAGATCCTTCACTCCGTGCAAAGCACTCCGCTTACGGATGACAAGCGCAGGGAGTGTAGGCGCAATGCGATTGATAACAAAAGCGCAGGACACCGATAGCCTCCCTGCGGAGGGATGTCGAGAACCCCAAGCCGCGCACGGCGGCTTGGGGACCCCGTGGTGGCTCGCGTTAGCGAGACGGAAGGAGAGCGCGTGTATAAAATCATGCAGGCTGTATATGATCATGGATAGCCATGCCTATAGTATATACT
>JAFTIJ010000142.1 GCA_017456965.1 Clostridia bacterium | reverse complement strand
TGTTGTAGTACAAAAAAAGTACAATAAGGGAGTATTCTAATTTCCAATTTATTGAATTGTTAGCCCCGACAGACTTAAAAACTGTCGGGGCTAATTATTTGTTTACTGCAGAGCAAAGCTGTAATATTGTAATTTATCCGCTAAGAACATCACGCTTTACATTGCAGATTTTTATTATGCAAAAGTAAGATTGGTCATCGAGCTTGACGGAGGCGGTTACTACACAAAGGCGTTGGTGCAACATTCTCTCCCTCAGTCAGCTTCGCTGACAGCTCCCTCGTCAGAGGGAGCCGCCCGGCTTTTCGCTTTCACGCGTATTCAGTCAAAGATCGGGCTTTCTTTGCCTCCCTCGTCAGAGGGCGCCTTGGATGCGTCTGCATTGAAACAATAAGCAAAAATCCTCTCTGTGAACGATTTCACAGAGAGGATTTAACTTTACAAAACTGTGTTACGGTTGGATTTCCTGATAGGAAAATCGGATCACGTTCCAATCGTCGTAGTGATATTGCGGGATCACGTAGGTGTGGAGCGTATAGGGCTTGAAGGCAAGCTCCTCGCCAAACGGTACGATCTTCGTCGCGCCGCCGCTTTGGAAGAGGACCGTATAGCCGTCGTGTGTCATATGTTGCGGCACGAGAATCAGGATATTTTCTTCAAAGAAGGCGTCGTCGTAGGTATTCTCGATCTCTCTGCGGTCAAACTCGGAGAGGCGATCCCCGTAGCCGTCAAGCTCTGCGGCAAGCGCCGCCGTGCTCTTGACTACGGCAAATTGCGGCTTTAAGTAAAGAGAATCCGATAGTAGGAACTGCAGGTCACACGGTACGTGATGGACCGTTTTGCCGGAGGTCTCGACGCTCTCGATGAGAAACTCCGTGCTGTTCGGGGAGCACGCGTCTCTCGCCGTCGTTTCGATGGGGGTCGCGGAGGTGGACGCGACGACCGTCGTCGTGCTTACGCCCGTCGTTTCGATCCACATGGGGGCTCCTGTCGTGGTGGTCCACATGGGCGCCTCGGTCGTGGTCCCAAGGGGTGCGCCCGTCGTTTCGGTGCCGATGCTCTCCTGCGCGTGATTGCCGCCGTCCTCGACTGAGGTGGGGCCGTTATGTCCTGCCTTGTCCTCCGTGGTAATGGAGGTTTCTCCGTCCATGGCGATCATATTCGGTAAGAGCCAGCGCGCGGAGAGACCGATCGCTACGCAAAGGGCAAGGAGGGCGACGGACTCCGTAATGCGTCGTTGTCTTGCCTTTCTTTTTTTCTCGTAAAGCCGTGCCTTTTCATAGACGGCGTCACGAAATTCCTTTTCATTTTTCATAACGACATTCCCTCCTTTCGCATGGCTTCCTCCAGCGCCTGCTTGGCGCGGTACGCGATATTTGCCATCTGCTTTTTCGTTTTGTGCATGATCCTTGCGACCTCGTCGCATCCGAGATCCTCAAAGTAAAAAAGATGGAGATACGTTGCGTAGTCCTCGTTCAGCGTCCCGATCAGTCGGCGCAGTCGGCGGCGCTCGTCGTTTTTGAGCACCGTCTCCTCCAGCGTTTCGATATCCGCAAGCTCGGCGGCCTCGGGTGCATCGTGAGACAGCATGGTATATCGGCTCTCACGTCGGATGTAGTCGATCGCCTTGTGACGCGCGATGGAGAAAAGATAGGTCTTGAAGGAGCTCTTGAAGGCGTAGCGCTTTTTATGTACCAGCAGCTCCATGAAGGTATCCGCAGCGAGATCCTCTGCGGTCGTGTAATTATTGACGAGGCGATTGATAAAGAAGATGAGACTGTCGTGATATAGCCTCAGGATCTCCTCGAAGCCGCGCTCGTCGCCGTCAAGAAAGCGGCGATAATGTAGAGCACCGAGATCCGTTTCCATGCTGAGTTCTCCTTTTACAGATTTGTCGGTCGGGGAGGGGATTTTTCTCACCCGTTTTCTGTTTCTTGCATTTGTATACCGCCAAGCATAAGGCGGTTCGATCATATAGATTTTGTCGGATACGTTCTGCAATTTTCTCAGTGATTTTGAAAAAAATTTCAAAATCGGGAGTAAATAACGCGTAGCGCCCCGAGGGACACTACGCGTTATTTTAAACGATAGGCGAGCAACCACCTTTGGGCATTGCCCACTCAGCGTCTGTTGCTTACGATATCCTCGCGGGTGAAGATATATTTTTGGTCGCAGAAGTGACAGCAGACCTCGATCGTGTCCTTGTCGGCAAAGGTGTCGTCGAGCTCTGCGTCCGAGAAGCAGGAGAGCGCGTCGAGGATGCGGTCGCGACTGCAGTCGCAACGGTACTCGGCACGGAAATCGTCAAAAACGTCGTACTCGATACCCGTCATGATGCGCGCAAGGATATCCTCGGGCGTCATGCCGCCGTCGATCATGCCCGAGACGTTATTCATAAGGGGCAGATTCTCTTCGATCTTGACGACCGTCTCCTCATCCGCAAAGGGGAGGAGCTGGAGCAGAATGCCGCCCGCCGCACGGCAGCTGAGATCGGTATCCACGAGCACGCCGAGGGAGCAGACCGTGGGGATCTGTTCGCTCTGCGCAAAGTAGGCGCAAAGGTCCTCTGCGATCTCGCCCGTTACGATCCGGGAGAAGCCCGTCTGCGGGTCGCCGATGCCCTCGTCGCGGATGACGCAGAGGTCGCCCGCGCCGACGATGCCGCCGACGTCGAGCTTACCGTTTGCCTTCAGGGGCAGATCCGCCTCGGGGTTCTGGATATAGCCCTTGGTGTTGCCCATGTAATCGGATACGGCGATGATCGAGCCTGCGATGCCGTCGCCCTTGAATTTGAGGGTCAGCTTGTCATTTTTCTCCTTGAGCATCGTGCCCATGAGAGACGCGGCCGTCATGACGCGGCCGAGTGCCGCCGTCGCGGTGGGGGCGGTCTTGTGGAAGCGAATGGCTTCATTCACCATTTCGGTGGAATTGATGACTAAGATCCGCGCCGCGCCGTCGCGCGTCATCGCGCGGATCACATTATTCTGTTTCATAGGATGGTCTCCGATTTTTTAATCTATAGGAAATTGCGCAAAATCGACCTCGCCGTTTTGCCGCGCTTGTCTGCACGGAAAGCTGCGATAGGCGAGATGGGGGATGCGGGCACAGCCCGCTTTTTTATTGAGGTTTTATTTTTTGCAAAGGAAGAAGGCGCGCTCCGAGGTCTTGTCCACGGGAGCGAAATTGAGATCGGATACGGTCTCAAGCACGGTGAAGCCTGCCGCCTCCGCCATTTTTCTGAGCCTTGGGAGCGGGTAGCGGCGCTGACGCTGATACTCGTCCACGCGATGCCACACGGCTCCGTTTTTCAGGAAGAAGGTCAGATAAAAGTCGCACAGCCCCGATTTTCTGTTGAAATAATTCTGCCAGGAGAGAAAGAGATCGTCGTACTCGTAGACGTACGCGTTGTCCGAGAGAATATTCTCGTATTTGTAGGGTGTGCTGACGTCAAAGATAAAGAGCCCGCCGTCGTTTAAGGATTCGTAAACGCGGGCAAAGGAGGAGGTGACGTCCGACGCCTTGGTCAGATAGTTGTAGCCGTCAAAGGAGCAGATGGCGGCGTCGTAGCCGCGCCCCGCGTCAAAGAGCGCGATATTCTGCTCGGAGAGACGGATACGGACGTGGGCGCGCTCTGCCTTCTCCTCGGCAAGCGTGAGCATCTCAGCGGAGAGGTCGAGCCCCGTCACGTCGTAGCCCGCACAGGCGAGCGGGACGGTGATACTGCCCGTGCCGCAGGCGAGGTCGAGGATGCGGCGTACGGTGCAGTCGTATTTATCAAAGCAGGTGCGGTAGAAATCCGCCCACGCAGGGTAGTCGATATCCGCCATGATACGGTCGTAGTAGGCGGCGAGGGTCTGATACTGTTCGGTCATAGGCTACCTCTTATTGATTCATGCAGAGCTCGCGATAGATGGGCAGATAGATCTCCTGATCGCGGATCGGGCATCCCGTGTGACCGCTGAGGCGCTTGATCTCGGCGCATTTGCTGCAGGCGATGCAGACCTTGGAGGGGTCCATCCTGCCCTCGATCATGTCGGTGGCAAAGGTGTCGTAGGCGAACGCCATGCGTCCGAAGCCGACCATGCTTGCCGCGCCCGTTTTCAGGGCGCCTGCGGCAACGTAGGGGGCAAATTCTCTGAGATAGCTGTAGCCCGTGCCGATCACGGTGAGCGAGGGGAAGCTCGCGATGATCTCGCGCGTGCCGCCGATCAGACGCTCCAGACCCTTGAGGGGATGCTCGGGGGGCGTGTAGCTGCCGCGATTGTAGGGGCGGTTGACGTGCGGATTGAAATAGGGCGAGCCCATGGTCATATCGACGAGGGAGAGCCCCTTGTCGGTGAGGATCTTCAAGAGCTGCTTGGTCTCGGTGAGGTCGGGCTCGGTCGGCTCACACGGCGTGACGCCGAAGCCGTAGGGGTACTCGATCATATCCGAGAAGGAGAGGCGGGAGGCGAGGACCGTCTCGGGGCGCAGGACCGAGCGCACCGCGTCAAAGACGTCGATCATCAGACGCGAGCGATTTTCAAAGCATCCGCCGTATTTACCCGAGCGGGTATGTGCGGAGAGGAGCTCGTCGAGCAGGTACTGATGGCACGCCTTGACGTCGATGGCGTCAAAGCCCGCGTCCTCGGCGATCTTTGCCGCCTTGGCAAACTTCTCGGGCAGTGCGTCAAGATAGTCGTCTGTCAGCACGGGGACGTCGCGGTCGGTGGGGCGTCTGCGCTCAAAGGGGGCGCTTCTCGTGGCGAAAAGGGGATGGGGCGTATCGCTGTTCTTGGCGAAGCGACCCGAGTGGGTGAGCTGGGCTACGACGAAAACGTCGTTTTTCTTGATATCCGCGACGAGGGACTTGAAGGCGTCGGCGGTCTTGTCGCAGAGCATCATCTGGTGGTCGGAGGTGCGCGCCTCGGGGACGACGGAGAGCGCCTCCATCCAGACGAGCGCCGCGCCCGAGCCCGAGAAGCGATCGTATCTGCGACGCGTAAGCGCAGAGGGGGAGCCGTCGGTCTCGGCGTCACAGCCCTCCATCGGGTGCGTTGCCAGCGCGTTTTTCAGCGTGACCGTGCCGCCGCCCTGCGTACGGACGGTGGGCTTTGCGGCAAGGGGGCTGATATCCTTGGTAAACGGAATGTTATAGCCCTGTCTTGAGAGATAGAGACGAAGCTGATCGGGGCTTGAAAAAGAGAAGGTGTATTGATCTTTTTTATCAAAAGCGTACATGATTGCTCTCCTTATCGTTGATCCCGTGGATCGGGAAAATTACGCCATGGTTTCCAGCATGGCAAGGGAAACGGCGTGGCGCGGCTCTCTGCCCTCGCGCACGGCACGGTACTCCTCGTACATGAAGTCTGCAAGACGGTAGGTCTCGTGACCGATACTGCCTGCGATGTGGGGGGAGAGAAAAACGTTATCGAGGGTATAGAGAGGGCTGTCCTCTCTCGGGGGCTCCTCGGGGTCGGTCACGTCGAGCAGAGCAAGGCGGTCGGGGTGCTTTTCTAACTCCTCGACGAGTGCCTTCATATCCACCTGCGCGGCGCGGCCCGTATTGATAAAGACCGCGTCCTCACCCATGCGGGAGAGGAGGTCGGCGCTGATGATGCCGACGGTCTCGGGGAGGTTGGCGATATGATTGGAGATCACGTGACAGCTCTCGAAGATCTCCTCGATCGAGGTCTTTTTTGCGCCGAGCGCCTGTGCTCTCTCCTCGGAGAGGAAGGGATCGTATACCAATACCTCCAGGTCGTAAGCACGGAGGAGCTCGATGACGCGCGAGCCGATCATGCCCGCGCCGAGGATGCCGACGCGCGTGCCGTAGTTGCCGGGGAAGCGGCAGGCGGGGTCACGGTTTGTCCATGCGTCTCTCGCGCGCACGCGTCTGCGGTAGAAGCCCTTATTGGCAAGGATGATCTGGGAGACGGTGACCTCTGCGACGGGGATACCGTTGGCACGCCACGCGGAGTGGACGGAGACGCCGCACTCCAAAAAGGGGCGGGCGAAATACTGCACCGTGCCTGCGGCGTAGAAGACGGATTTTAAGCTCGGAAAATACGTTTTGATCTGCTCTTTTGTGAGCGGGAGCATACCCCACGTGGAGAAGATGTAATCGACGCGACGAAGCTCATCCCGTCTTGCCTCCAGCTCGCCCTCACTCTTGATGGGGGCGAGAAACTCCATTTCGTTTTTCAGCTTTGTCTGCAGGTCCCTGTGATATACGGCGTCCACGTTAAAAAAGCGCTTCGTTACGAAAAGTCCTGTCATACGTTTACCTCACGATCGTAAGTGTGATCAGAATGAAAAGTGCTTGGGAAGGCCGCCCTCGTAAACGAGCGTGGGCTCGCCGACGATCAGGGGGGCGATATAGGAGAGGCACTCACGGGTGACGCCATTGCCTCTTTCGTTGATATACTCGCGCGGTACACTGCGCACGGCGTTGGCAATGCCCGAGATATCGGAGGCGTCGATCCCGATCTCATAGCTTGCGCCCTCGCCGCGTACGAAGGTCATCATCTTGCCCGTCGCGCCCTCGGTGGCGTATGCGGCGGCGGCTTTACCGATGGCGACGGACTCCGTAAGGTCGGTCAGGGATGCGAGGTGAGAGGCACAGCGCTGAGGGAGGTTGAGCTCGATCGAGCGGACCTTACAGCCGAACTTGTCCTTGACGGCAAGCTCCAGCGCCTTGCCCGTGCCGGAGAGATATTTGTGACCGAAGGCGTCGGTCGCGCCGCTCTGCGTGCCCTCGCCGACGTAGACGCCGTCTGCGGTGCGCACGCCCTCAGAGACGGCGACGACCACGTTTGGATGCTTCTCAAACGCCTTTTCGAGATCGGCGTAGAAGTTATCAAAGTCAAAGGGAACCTCGGGCAGATATACGAGGTCGGGGGCGACGTTCGTATAGAGGGCGGGAAGGGCGGCGGCCGCCGTCAGCCAGCCTGCGTCGCGACCCATGATCTCGACGATCGTGACCGCCTTGACGGTGTATACGGCGGTATCACGCAGGATCTCCTGCATGGTGGTGGCGATATATTTTGCCGCAGAGCCGTAGCCGGGGGTGTGGTCCGTGCCCGCGAGGTCGTTGTCGATGGTCTTCGGCACGCCCATTACGCGCATCTCGTAGCCGATGCTTGCCGTAAAGCGGGAGAGCTTGGCAACGGTATCCATGGAGTCGTTGCCGCCGATGTAGAAGAAGTAACGGATATTATATTCACGGAAGACCGCGACGATCTCCTCAAAGATCTTGCGGTTCTCGCCATCAAAGTTCTTGGGGAGCTTCTTGCGGCAGGAGCCGAGTGCGGCGGCGGGGGTGTGCTCAAGCAGAGAGAGCTCCTCCTCCGTCATATGGCTCAGGTCGATCAGCGTCTTTTTCAGTACGCCCTCGATGCCGTTTTTCGCGCCGTATACCGTGCCGATGGCGTCGCTTTCGATCGCACCGCGGATGACGCCCGCAAGCGTTGCGTTGATTGCCGCCGTAGGACCGCCGGACTGACCGACGATCGCGTTACCGTAGAGTTTTTCCATAATAATTGATCTCCTTTTATGATTTGTATGATCCGTTTGTGATCAGAAAATGAGCTCTGAGAGCTTCATGACCAAGAGGATGGTCATAGGTGAGAGGAAGGTGCCGAGGCTGACGAGCTGTGCCGCGTAGCTGGGCTTCACGTCGTGGATATTGGCAAAGAGCGTGGTGAGTGCCGCAGGCGGGAGCGCCGTCATGACCGTCAGAAAGATGCCGAGGTGGATATCGCCGATCAGCGCGCCGATGCCGCATACACGGAAGAGGCAGGCGCAAGCAAGGGGCAGTGCCACGAGCTTTAGGCTGAGGTAGGCGTAGAATTTACCGTTAAAGAAAAGATGCTTTAAGGGCATGGCGGCGATCAGCGAGCCCGTTACGATCAGCGACAGGGGTGTGCAGAGTGAGCCGAGCGTATTCATCGCCGTCATCAGAAAATCGGGGAGCGGGATCTGCAAAACGTAGAGTAAAAGCCCGATCGCACAGGGCACGGTTCCCGCGTTTACAAGAATGCGCCTCGCGGTCACGCGAGCACCCTGTTTGCCGCGTGACATGAGCCACACGCCGAAGCTCCACGCGCCGATATTATACGACACGACGTAGAAGGCACCGTAGAAAAGACCGATCTGTCCGAAGAGGGACTCGATGATGGGGAAGCCGACGAAGGCGCAGTTGCAGAAGGTCAGGGCAAAAACGTAGATCTTCTTCTCGTCAATATCGCGCACTCTTGAGAAGACGAGCATACCGACGAGCGCCATCAGGGCGTGCAGGAGGATGCCGAAGCCGAGCACGATCAGCCCGTTTTTTAAATTCAGGGCAGAGTAGTCGAGCTTGACGATGGAGTAGATGATGAGGAAGGGCTGTGCGACCTTGGCAACGATCACGGAGAGCCCTTTTGTGACCGTGTCGTCCACGAGGCGGAGCTTGCGCGCCGAGAAGCCCGTGACGATTAAGAGAAAGAGACAAAGCGCCGTTGGGATCAGCGCGCCGATGCCGACTGTCATGAGATGCCGTCCAATCTCTCTTTGATGGCGATCATGTCGGCGAGCATCTCGTCCTTCTTGCGCGGGTCGCGGAGAAGCGCCGCGGGGTGATAGACCGCGCATACGGAGAAGCCGCCCTTATCAAACCACTTGCCGTGCTCGGCGGTGATCTTGAAATCGGGCTTGATGATGCGCATGGCGGAGATGCGTCCGAGGCATACGATGACCTTCGGGCGGATGGCGAGCACCTGCTCGCGCAGATATCCGATGCAAAGATCCTCCTCCTCGGGCTTGGGGTCGCGGTTATTCGGGGGGCGACATTTTAGGATATTGGCGATATAGACCTCGTCGCGGCTGATGCCGACCGCGTCAAGATATTTATTCAGCAGCTTGCCTGCCGCACCGACGAAGGGGATGCCCGACTCGTCCTCCTTCTGTCCCGGCGCCTCGCCGATGAACATAAGCGTAGCGTTTTCGTTGCCCGTGCCGAAGACGACGTTCGTCCTCGTCTTGCAGAGCTCGCATTTCGTGCATTGCTCGCAGATGGCACGGATCTCTCCGAGTGTTTTCGTTTCCATAAGATTGCCTTTCTTTTGTATCGTAAGGTCGCCCGACCGACGTCGCCGTTTGCTCGGCGCGAGGGGGCGCGATCCTTTGCGGCTTTTTCCCAAAAGAAAATCACCGCGCGTTTTGTGATACGTCTTTTTATCATTGTATCACAAACAGCGTGGTGTTTCAATTATATTTTTGATTTTCGTGTATTTTTTTCGGGCGTTATGCGAGCGGGGAGAGCGTACCGACGGCGTTCTCCTCGCACAGCACCGTGCAGTGCTCGTGTAAAAAGGCGGGGGCGGTATCGCCGTCGAGCCGCGTGCCGAACTCCGAGATAAAGAGATGCTCACGAAGGTACCTTGCCTTTTTGCCGCCGACGGCAAGCGGACGCTCGCAGAGCTCCAGATAATACCTCGCGCCCGTGCCCGTTCTCTCCTCAAAAAAGGCACGGCTGGGGAGTGCGTAGCCCTGTGTCGAGAGCAGACCGCAGACGCGGAGCAGTGCCTCGGCATCCTCAAAGCGGTAAAGCGCGCGCGTCTCTCCCCTGTGCGCCGCGTCGCGCCCGAGATCGATGCCCTCGGAGGACGCGGCGTCGCTCTTTTTCAGCTTGGTTATGTAGATGGCACAACCGCCGTTTTTCTCGGGGAAGACCTCGATGCAGATGCGCCCCTGCGCCGCGTCGAAGCCCGTCTCGTGCTTTGCGCGATCAAGGATATTCCACAGTGCCTTCCGCGTTTCCGTATTTTCGTAATCCAGCTTTTCGCAGGTCAGATTGTATTTCATCATATCAAAGGGAGTGAGCAGCACCTTCAGCTTCTCTTCTCCGATGAGATGCAGTTCCAAGATCATCACCGTCCTCAAGGTTTCGTTACTTCTATTATACGCGCAGTCGCGGAAAAAATCCATACGCAAATTTCTGGTATTTTCGCAGAAGGATTTTCCCCCTTCCTCTTGAAATAATCGGAATCTGTGTTATAATAGACAGAAAAGGGTATTTTTTTACCCCATAACAGAAGTTTCTCCATCCTACGATACGATATAGAAATTTTGAGAAAGGAAAAATAAATCATGGAATTTTCCAAAGAAAAAAAGACGATCCTCTCGGGTGTCCAGCCCAGCGGCAATCTGACGATCGGTAACTATCTCGGCGCGATCCGTAACTGGGTCGCCCTGCAGAATGACTCCTTTGAAACACACAACTTCCTCTACTGCGTCATGGATATGCACGCGATCACGGTCCGTCAGGTGCCTGCGGAGCTTCGCCGCAGAACGCTGGAGACGGTAGCGATCTATATGGCCTGCGGTATCGACCCCGAGAAGAGCCTGCTCTTCGTACAGAGCCACGTTCCCGCCCACGCACAGCTCGGCTGGGTGCTCGACTGCTACACGATGTTCGGCGAGCTCTCCCGTATGACCCAGTTTAAGGATAAAAGTGCGAAAAATGCGCAGAATATCAATGCGGGGCTTTTCACCTATCCTGCGCTGATGGCGGCGGATATCCTGCTCTATCAGGCGGACCTCGTGCCCGTCGGTCTGGACCAGAAGCAGCACATCGAGATCACGCGTGACATCGCGGAGCGCTTCAATCAGATCTACGGCAATACCTTCGTGATTCCCGAGCCCTATATGACCAAGACGGGCACCAAGATCTGCTCTCTCCAGGAGCCCACGAAGAAGATGAGTAAGTCCGACGAAAATCCCAACGCCTGCGTTCTCATGTTTGACAAGAAGGACGATATCGTCCGCAAATTCAAGCGTGCCGTAACGGACAGCGACACCTGCGTGCGCTACGCAGAGGGCAAGGACGGCATCAACAACCTCATGTCGATCTACTCCTGCTTCACGGGTAAGACCTACGAGGAGATTGAGCGTGAGTTTGAGGGTAAGGGCTACGGCGACTTCAAGCTTGCGGTCGGTGAGGCGTGTGCCGACGGCCTCGCTCCCATTCAGGCGGAGTACGCTCGACTCATGGCAGATAAGGGCTATCTTGAGGGTATGCTCCGTGAAAATGCCGATAAAGCGTCCTACATCGCGTCCAAGACACTCTCCAAGGTTTATCGCAAGATCGGTTTCCTCGCAAAATAACGGGAAATGGATTGATTTTTACTATGCTTCGTAATTTTTCTTCGCCCGAGGTGCTTTATGCCATCGCGGCGTTGGCGTTTGCTTTTCTCCTTGCTTATTACGGGACGCCGCTTGTGCGTCGGCTCGCTGTGCTTTGCGGCTGCTTTGACAGCCCCGACGGCGACCGTAAGCTCCACGACGCGCCCGTGCCGTATTTCGGCGGGCTTGCGATCCTTGCGGGATTGACGGCGGCGCTCTTTCTTTTCACGTACACGCTGACGGGGCGGATCCCCGCAGAGATCGTGATGATGGGTGCGGGCGGCTTTATGATCTGCCTTGTCGGTCTGATCGACGATATCTATGATATGCGCCCGATCGCGAAGCTTCTCTGTCAGGTTGCGATCGCACTCTTTACGGCGTACTACGGCTTTACGATCGAGTATATTACGCTGTTCGGTCATACGTTGCGTCTCGGCTCGCTCGCCGTACCGCTGACGGCGATGTGGATCGTGGTGATCGTCAACGCCGTGAATCTCATCGACGGGCTTGACGGGCTGGCGGGCGGCATCACGGCGCTGGAGTCCTTTGCCCTTTTGATTACGGCGATCTTGATGGGCAATCCCGTGTGCGCGATTGCCTCGGCGGCGCTGTGCGGCGCTGTGCTCGGCTTCTTGCCCTTTAACTTCGGCAAGGCGACGATCTTTATGGGGGATGCGGGCGCGATGCTGATCGGATACGTGATGGCGTGTATCTCTGTGCTCGGGCTCTTCAAGGCGCAGGCGCTCTTCTCCATCGTCGTGCCTGCGATGATCTTTGCGCTGCCTGTGCTTGACGTGGTGGACTCCTTCTTCCGCCGTCTGCTGACGGGGAGCAGTCCCTTTGCGGCAGATCATAAGCACCTGCATTATATTCTTTTGGAAAACGGCTTTTTACCCGCACAGTCTGTGCTTGCGCTGACGGTGGCTGCAGGGATCTTCTGTGTGGCATCTGTCATATATGTCAGATTCCGACTTGTTTCCATCGGTCTTTTCTTGCTCGGCGCGCTCTTTCTCGCCGTGCTCCGATTTGACAAAAAGCTGATCACGCGCTTCAAAAAGAAAACGGTACCGAGCGGCACCGTTCATAACAGTAAGGATCTCCTGTGATATTCATACATGGAGATCGTGAGAAATATGAAATTCATTCGGAGAGGAGGGATACGGATATGAAAAGATTTTTGACTTCCAAAAGCTTTTTGACCGCGGTCTCGGTCCTCTCCGTTTTGTTGATATTTGCGCTTTTGTGCGGTGGGACGCTTGCGCTTCTGCACGCGTGGGGGATTGTGAAGCTCCCGACGGACGACTCGGAGATCTTGATCCCGAATGAGGAGCACGACGGCATCGGTGAGCTTCCGATCGGTGCGGGCACGGACGTCACCCTGTCGGAGGTCGGCGCGGATATCCATGCAAGCGACAGGCTTCTTGCCGCGATGCCCTTTACCGACGCGTATTATATGAAGGTGCAGGTGGACTCTCCAAGCGCGACGGGGCGCTATGCCACGGGGCTCTACGAGATCTGGCGCTACGGTGAGAAGTACCGCATCAATCATTACCGCATAAACGGCGAGGCGGTGAGCATCATGCTCTCGGACGGTGAGCGCGTGCGCATCACCAATTTTGACGAGATGACGGTCGACTACGAGCCGTACTCCCCGACGCTTGCCTTCCGACGCGTTGCGCCCTTTCCCGATTTTGAGGAGAGCTTCTCCCGTCAGACGCACAGGCTGGTCAGCCACGAGCGCATCGACAACCGTCGGATCTTTACCTACGAGTACCCTCTGTCGGGTGAGATCGAGGAGATCGACGTTTACTCCGATACGGGGCTTCTGCTCAGCTACAGGCGCCGTCTGGATGAGCAGACGCTGATGTCCGTCAACGTCATCACGGCAGACGTGGATTTCGTTTTCAGCGACTATATGTTTGCGGTCGACTGATCGCTCTGTAAAAATAGGAGCGCAAGGATGAGACCGAGGATGCTGCTCTCGTCTCCCTCCTCCGTACGAAGAAGCGAGAACAGAAAGACGAAAAGCAGGATATCCTCTGCCGACAGCCTTTCCAAAAAGCCGAGGGCAGAGCCTGCCGTCGGCCTTTTTTGTGTGGGGAGCGCCTCTGCGGGCGACTCTGTCGCCTCGCTCGGTGCCTTTGTCGGCGGTTGGATGGGCTCTGCCTCGGGTCTGCGGTAGAAGCTCCCGTGATAGTCCTTGGGGACGGATAAGCCGCCTTGACCTTTATCGTCCGACTCGATCGTTCCGTAGCTTCGGCTGTACATCAATACCCCCTCCTACCCGATAAAGCTGCTGAATTGCCCCGCCATCTCGGCAAGGCGCATCATCGAGAGCATCTTGTCTACCTTGGTGCATCGCTTCTCATCCAGAAACGGCTTGAGCGCTATGAGCAGATTCCTCGTATTTTTTAAATTCCGCTCCATGGCGGGTGACGGCGTGGGGAGCGACGGCAGCGCAGGGGGTGGGTCTTGCTTTTTATCCTCTGCGCTCTCACCGACGGAGGCGCCGCCGCTTGCCGTCATGGTGTCTGCCAGCGTCTTGATCTGCGCGAGCATGGCGGGATTTGCCAGGATCTGATCGAGCTTTTCTCCGAGGTCCCCGTTCAAGTTGCGTCACCGCCTATGGTGTGTATGATCTCCGATGCGCGCTCCGTGCCGATCGCCGAGAGCAGACGGTTCAGCTCCTCGGGCGAGGTATTTTCCAACATATTGCGGAATTTCGCGGTATTGGCGGCAGCGCGCTCGTTCATGCCGAGGATCGCGGCGATCTCCGCAAATTTCTTTTGCAGCTCGGCGTCGTTTTGTCCGAGCAGTGTACGTATCATTTCCTGTGTGACTTCCATCGTGTGCTTCCTTTCGTTTCCCGACGGTTTCGGGTTTTGTTCCATTCTATGCGCGCCTTGGCGGTTTTGCCACAGAAAATAAAATTTTTTTGAGAGAAGGGACCGTTTATGCAGTTTATACCGAAAAAAAACAAAAAGGGTGCGATCGTATCTCTTTGTCTGATGCTCCTCGGCGGCGCGGGGCTGATCGCGTCGGTGACGGCGCAGATCCGTTACGCCGCGCTCTTTCAGCTTGCCGCGCTCTTTCTGTTTATCTTCAGCTTTGAGTTCTTTTATCGCTATGAGATGACGACGATGATCTATCTCTATGACGGACAGGATTTCAAGATCATCCGCAAGGTTGGCAAAAAGGAGCAGTACGTCTGCAATCTTGCGATGAGCACCGCCATTGCGATCCTGCCGACGCCGACGGGACGTGAGGCGCGACGCGCGATGGCGCGTGATTACGGCAAGATCGGCATCCGCTACAATCATGCGCAGGTCATGCACCCGAGATGTCCGTACTCCGTTTTGTTTGATTTCAACGGAAAGGTTGCGGAGATCGTTTTTGAGCCCGATGAGAAGATGGCGGCGGCGATCGCCGAGCAGATCCGCTTGCTTGAAAATCAGAAAAACTGAAAATATTTCTGCGATACCACTTGAAAAACGGCCGTCTATCGTATATAATGAAGGCAAGAAAACAAATTATTTTGGAGGTTACAGATATGGATATGTTGGAGGCCGTAAAGGATATTCTTTCCAAGCAGCTCAGAGTGGATATTGACACCATCGACACGGATACCAATATCGTAGACGATCTGGGTGCAGACTCGCTTGACGTAGTGGAGATGCTGATGACGATCGAGCAGGAGCACGGTATCGTCGTACCCGACGAGGCGATTTTGACGTTCAAGACCGTCGGCGACGTTGCAAGATATCTTGAGAATAACCAGTAATTCCGAAACGGGGTAAAAAGGATGCGTCGGCATCCTTTTTTTAACCTATAGGAAATTGCGCAAAATGGACCTCGCCGTTTTGCCGTGCCCGTCTGCGCGGAAAGCTAAGACAGGCGAGCTCACGGATGCGGGCACAGCCCGCTTTTTTAAACCTATAGGAAATTGCGCAAAATGGACCTCGCCGTTTTGCCGTGCCCGTCTGCGCGGAAAGCTAAGATAGGCGAGCTCACGGATGCGGGCACAGCCCGCTTTTTTAAAACCGCGAGAGCTTGATCTGAATCTGACTCGCCGTTTTGCCGCGACAGGTAAGCAAGCTCTTATGAGTTCTGTCCCGGCTTTGGGGCTTGCCGTATTGACTTTTTTTCCGTCGCGCGGTATAATATAAACGATACTTACTATATTATTTTTTTGAAAGGTATGAGATACTATGGCATCTATTACTCGCCGTGCCGCAAGAGAATGCGCGCTCAAGGCGCTCTATAGCTATGAATTCAACCGTGACGAGGATCCCACGCTCCACTTCGCGCTCGTTTGCGCGGAGGGCGAGATCCCGACCAACGACTTTGCCGCTTCGCTTTTCTGCGGCGTTGCGGAGCATAAAACCGAGATCGACGCAAAGATCATGGAGAACGCCAAGGGCTGGAAGCCCGAGCGTATCGCAAAAATGTCGCTTGCGATCATGCGCCTTTGCGTATACGAGCTGATGTTTACGGAGGTTCCTCACCCCATTGCGATCAATGAGGCCGTGGAGCTTGCCAAGGCATACGACACGGACAAAGCGCCGTCCTTCATCAACGGCATTCTGAACAGTGTATCGACTGCTCTCGGCGGTAAAAAGGCATGAGAGTTCTCGGCATTGATACCAGCAATTATACGACCTCCGTGGCGATCGCCGAGGAGGGCGGCTACCGTCAGAACCGCAGGATTCTGACGGTGGGCAAGGGGGAGTGCGGGCTTCGTCAGAGCAACGCACTTTTTTTGCATACCGTCAATCTGCCGGAGCTGATGGATGCACTGATGCCGATGGGACCGATCGACGCCGTGGCGTACAGCGCGTATCCGAGAGACGTCGAGGGCTCGTATATGCCGTGCTTCCTTGCGGGGCAGGCGGCGGCGCATACCGCCGCGGCGGCACTCGGCGTGCCGCTCTATCGCTTCTCACATCAGGCGGGGCATTTAATGGCGGCGGTCAGGACCTGCGGTCGTGAGGAGATCGGGGGGTCGCCGTTTTTGGCGTTTCACGCCTCGGGCGGCACGACGGAGATGCTCTACGCCGCGCCCGACGACGCGATCGGCTTCTCCGCAGAGATCATCGGTAGGACGCTCGATCTCTCCGTGGGTCAGGTCATCGACCGTGTGGGCGTGATGCTGGGGCTCGGCTTCCCGTGCGGCGGTGAGCTGGAGCGTCTGGCAGAGAAGAGCGATATGAAAAAGCCACCTCTGCGCGTCTCTGTGCGCGGCGCGGATTGTAACCTCTCGGGTGCGGAAAACACGGCAAGAAAGATGCTGGCAAATGGCGCGCCCGACGCAGACGTCGCGCGCTTTGCGATTTTGTTTGCGGGCAGGACGATCCTTGCGATGTCCGAGAAGGCAAGGGAGACGCATCCGACGCTTCCCATCGTTTACGCGGGCGGCGTGATGCGCAATCGCATCATCCGCGAGATGCTCTCCCGTTCGCTTACGAATATCTGCTTTGCCGATACGGAGCTCTCCAGCGACAACGCCGTCGGTACGGCGTACCTCGGGCTGGAGCGCTTACAAAGGGAAGGGATGGCTCATGGCTAAACGAATCATCTCCGTTTCGGAGCTCAACGAATATATCAAGCTCGTCCTGGAGCACGACGAGCTTCTCATGAATATCTGCGTCAAGGGCGAGATCTCCAATTTTACCAATCACTATAAAACGGGTCACCTGTATTTTTCTCTGAAGGACGCGGGCGGTGCGGTGAAAACCGTGATGTTCCGCGGCAACGCGATCCGCCTGAAATTCAAGCCCGAGAACGGCATGAAGGTGCTGGTGTCGGGGCGCATCGGTGTATTTCCCCGAGACGGACAGTATCAGCTCTATGCAGAGAGCATGGAGCCCGACGGGATCGGTGCATTGGCGCTTGCCTTTGAGCAGCTCAAGGCAAAGCTTGCGGCGGAGGGCCTCTTTGACGAGAGACGCAAAAAGCCCCTGCCGTATATGCCCATGCGGATCGGTGTCATCACCTCTCCGACGGGCGCGGCGATCCGCGATATCCTCAATATTCTGGGCAGACGCTTCCCGATGGCGGAGGTCGAGCTCTATCCCGCGCTTGTGCAGGGTGAGAACGCGTGCGCCGACCTTGTCAAGGGTCTCGCACGGATGAATCGGGAGCGACGCGTGGACGTGATCATCATCGGACGCGGCGGCGGCTCGATCGAGGATCTCTGGGCGTTTAACGAGGAGCCCCTTGTGCGTGCGGTGGCGGCGTCGGAGATCCCCGTCATTTCCGCCGTGGGACACGAGACCGATTTTACACTCTGCGATTTCGCGGCAGATCGCCGTGCGCCCACCCCCTCTGCGGCGGCGGAGCTTGCCGTGCCGAATGCGGCGGATCTTGTTTATACGGTACAGGAGGCGGAGCTGAGACTGAGCCGTGCCATGACGAGGCGGCTCTCTCTGATGCGCGAGCGGCTTGACAGACTCAGCGCGTCCCGCGTGCTGAAAAATCCGCAATACGTGATCGACGACAAGCGCATGGCGCTTGCAAACGAGGAGCGGATGCTGACAGAGCGGATGCAGGCGCTGTTACGTGATAAAAGGGCAAAGCTTGGTGAGCGAAGCGGTAAGCTCAGCGCACTCGACCCGCTTGCGGTGCTCGCAAGAGGCTACGGCGCGGTATTTGATGAGGGGGGTCGGGTCGTCAAGTGCGTGGACGATACCGCCGTCGGTGAGACGGTGATGCTCGCGCTCTCTGACGGACGCCTCTCGGCTACGGTGAACGCGATCGAAAAAGAAACGATAGAAAAGGAAGCAACGTGATATGGCAGGTAAGAAGAAAATGACCTTTGAGGAGGCGCTCGCCCGTCTGGATGAGATCGTTCGCTCGATGGAGGCAGGCGGTGCGATGCTGGATGAGTCCCTCTCTCTGTTTGAGGAGGGTGTACGCCTCGTGAAATATTGTCAGACTGCGCTTGACGGCGCGGAGCAAAAGGTAAAGCTCCTCCAAAAGACGGAGGAGCCGACAGCGGCGGATGACGCCGATTGAAAGGAGTAGAAGTATGACCCTGAAAGAACGAATCACAGCAAACGCCGCCGCCGTGGATGCGGCGCTTCCCGTGATGCTGGCAACCCCCGAGGCGGCACTTGACGTGCTTTACGACGCCATGCGTTACAGCGCTCTTGCGGGCGGTAAGCGTATCCGCCCCTTCCTCGTTATGGAGTTTTGCCGTCTGTTCGGCGGTAAGGCGGAGGCGGCGATGCCCTTTGCCTGCGCGATCGAGTGCGTACACGCATCCTCTTTGATCCACGACGATATGCCGTGCATGGATGACGACACGCTTCGCCGCGGTAAGCCGACCAATCATATCGTATACGGCGAGGATATCGCTCTGCTGGCGGGTGACGCGCTGATGACGCGCGGCTACGAGCTGGCGGCAACCAACACCGAGGTGGATAGCAAAACGGCGCTCCTTGCTACGCAAAAGCTCCTTTTCGCATCGGGTGCGGTCGGTATGATGGGCGGTCAGCAGATCGACTTGAAATCCGAAAACGTGCAGATCGACTTTGATACGCTCTTAAAGATGCACGCCAAGAAAACGGGCGCGCTGATCCGCGTATCTGCCGAGCTTGGGTGCCTGGCGGCGGGGATTACCGATCCCGATGACGCACGTGTCCGCGCGGCTGTGGAATACGCAAGCGGCATCGGTCTTGCCTTCCAGATCGTGGACGACGTTCTCGACGTGACGGGCGACGAGCAGACCCTCGGTAAAAAGGTTCATGCGGACGACGCGATGGGCAAGACCACGTTTTTGACCTTCATGTCCGTGGAGCAGGCGAAGAAATACGCCGAGGAGATCACCGCAAAGGCGATTGACGGTATCCGCGCCTACGAGGGTAGCGAGACGCTGGTCGCATTTGCCGAATACCTGCTCGACAGAACCAACTGATTCAAGCGGGTTATGTAATCAAAGTTATTAACGAAAATTGCACAAAAAAGCCTCCCCTGTGTAAGGGGAGGTGCCGCGGAACGCGGCGGAGGGGTTGTAAATAACATAAATCTTTCAGACAAACAATCCCTCAGTCGCTACCGCGCCAGCTCCCTTTGCACAAGGGAGC
>JAFTIJ010000141.1 GCA_017456965.1 Clostridia bacterium | reverse complement strand
CGAGAACCCCAAGCCGCGCACGGCGGCTTGGGGACCCCGTGGTGGCTCGCGTCAGCGAGACGGAAGGAGAGCGCGTGTATAAAATTATACAGGCTGTATACCATCTTGGATAATCATGTCTATCGTATATACTTATCCCGCAATCTCAGCTTTTACCTTTATTACACGCGCTCTCCCTCACCCGACTTTCGTCGGGAGCTCCCTCCCGGAAGGAGCCTAACGAGCGTTTCCGCTCATTCAAACTCCCCGCTAAATTTCAATTTAACGATTAGATTCAACAATCCAACCTCGCCGTTTTACCGCGCTCCGTCTTCGCATAACAAAACCGATAGGCGAGCACACGGAAGCGGGCACGGCCCGCAAATTTCAATTTGTTGGTGTCGATGTTTTGTGTAAGCACTCTCTGCGCCGCCATCCTTCACTCCGTGCTGACGCACTCGACGGGCGCATGCCGTGTCCTGACCATATGATGAAATCAAGGAGCCCCCGAACCGTAGTCTTGGTTCGGGGGCTCATCGTATATGCTATTTTCAGCGGATCGAACGCCGTTGCGTTCGTCTTTTCTTTTGGTACTTTTCTTTGAGAGCAAAGAAAAGTACGTCCATCAAAGCGTGCGGTCACTTAGATGCTGATCCGATCAGCGTGGTGAACCATACATCGAAGGCGTTGCCGTAGAGATGATAGGAGACTCCGTCGATAGAGACGGTGTCCTTGGTGAAATAAAAGAGCATCGGTGGGACGTCATCGGGAAATGGTGCGGCACGAGGCATTTCAAAGGCGTAGCCAACGTAGTCCTCGCCGCCGTTCGATACCTCGGACGCAAGCGGCGCGCGGTAGACGTAGGTGCTTTCCAGCATGGAGAAGAGCTCCTCGGCTTGCTCTTTGGTCAGTATCTTTACCGTGTGCGGCTCCTCGGTGCTTTGGAAAAAGCCGTGGAGTGTGACGCTTACGATCTCGCCGTCTTGGATGCGGGCAAGCTGCGCGAGATTGCGCGGGCAAAAGATCCACAGGATGACGGTCAGGACAAACAGGATGGGAATCAGGCGTAATAGGTAGGATTTCTTTTTCATATGAATACTCCCGAGAATAGTTTCATGTTTGAGAGGGCTTATGAGACTTGGTCGGAACGGCGATGCTGTCCGATTGTGATCGGGTCAAGGCGATAGGTCAGCCATCCGCTTTGCTCACGCGTCAGATCAACGTAGGGATGATCGAGATTGCAGTCGTATTCTCCGTGGAAGAGCAGTCCCGTATCGCCATAGACGGCGACGGAGAAGCCGACGCCGACGGGCTCGGCGGAATGGATCCGAAGCGGGTCTGCGATCGTAAGCTTGCCGTCACGATAGGACAGTGATGCGTCGTTGAGGCTGTGACTGTAGCAGTATTGGAAGGAAAATGCCTTGCGGTAGACGCCGTTTTCGATTGTGATCAGCTCGTAGGCGTCATTCAGATGAAGCAGAATAAAATTCTCTCCCTTGAGAATCTTGTCATAGAGCTTTTCGGTTGCTTTGTATTCGTAAACGGCGGTCATCGTTGCGACGTCGATCACGGTGAGATGTCCCTCGCCATTTTCCTCGGTGATGAGATACAGAAGCTCTCCGTCCTCGCTGATCTCCAGCGTGAGGATATTCGTCTCTTCCGCAAGCGGATAGACGGTCTCGGGTGCTCCGTTAGTGTGGAGAGGGATGCGATAGATGCCGTATCCGCCCGGGATCATGGTCGTGTCCACACGGGCGCTCGTGCCGATCGCCTTGTTGTCAAAGACGAAATAGCAGGCGTCGTCCGTAAATGCGCTCTGTGTGGTGAAATCAAAATAAATGCCGTACGGCTGGATCGAGAAGCGTGTGGTACCGTCCTCGACGGTCACGGAGAGACGGCGTTGCTCGCGGGTCAGGACGGGAATGCGGAAAAATTCATTGATCGCGTCGTATTGCGTTCGATCCATGCCCGATATGCTTAAAAAGTTTTCTACGGGATAGTATTCGTAATAATCGGAGAGCAGGATCGTTTCATGCGCGGAGCCGTGCTGCTTGGCGGTATCCCACAGTGCCTCAAATTCGTTGCGAAGAGGATACATCACACCCGAGGACCATGCGGACGGAAGTCTGTCACCGTTGGGATATGCGGTAGCAATGAGAAGCTCCCTCGCAACGCAAAGATAAAAGCGCTTGTGAATCTCATATTCATCCCCTGTAGCAAAAAGAGAGAAGTGCGATTCCGTTTTCGGTTCGGCTATATCGATTGTGTGCGTGATATCCCAGTGGAGTGCGGAGCCGTACCGCGCCCTGACCGATACGGAAAGACCGTCTGCGTAAGCGGGGTCTCCGCTTATGATCGTTTCCGTAAAACGGATGTCGTGCTTTTCGGCGTCTACGGTGGCGGTGATCACGATCGCCGATACTGTCAGAATCAGAAGCAGGGAGATCATCAGGATGCGGAGCTGTTTCATAGGCGTCTCCTTTCGTCAGTCGCAGTCCTTGGCGCCCATATCGCCGAGCGCCTTGGCGACGCGGTCTGCGCGATATTGATAGCGCTGCTTGATATATTGCGTGAGACTCAGTCCCTCGTCCTCCAGCGCGGAGGCGGTGATGTCGCCGATGATCTTGCCCTCGCGAATGAGTACGGCTCGCCCGATGAAGTCGGAGACCTCCTCGATTAGGTGCGTGGAGAGCAGTACGGTCTCGTTCGGCTCCAGAATACCGAGCAGTACCTTGTAAAAATCCTCACGATTGAAAATGTCGTTACCTGCAAAGGGCTCATCCATAAGGATATAGTCCGCTCCCTGCGAGAGGGCAAGGATCACCTCAAACTGATTTTTTTGACCCGTCGAGAGCCTGCCGATCGGCTTGCCGTAGGGGAGCGAGAAAAAGTCCATGAGCCCGCGAAAGCGTGTGACGGAGAAGCGGGGAAAGTGCTCACGGTAGAAGTCGGCGTGCGCCTGTGCGTGAAGGCTTGGAAAAAAGGAGTGCTCGCTTGTGGCAAAGGAGAGGGATGCAATATTGCGATGGGTGATCCGCTCGCCGTCCAGCGTGATCTCTCCGTGATAGGGAAGTAAGCCGAGGATGCATTTCATCAGCGTCGTCTTGCCCGCGCCGTTCTCACCGAAAAGACCGACGATCTCACCGCGCGGGAGCGTGAGGTCGATGCCCGAGAGCGCGTTGCGCTCGGACAAATAGGATTTGTATAGATTTTTAATTTCGATCATGATTGATTCCTCCGAGGGGACCCGCTACGGCAGACAGACCGTCGGGGTCACAAAATAATAGACGGCGTAATAGATCAGATTGAGCATAAAGACACTGACAAGGCAAATCGCGGCTACGGTGATCGGTACGGTCAGGATACGACGCGGGAGCGCCGTGGGGCTTGGCAAGCGGCGCATCAGATAGATGCTCTTACTGTGCCCCATATAAAAGTACGCCACGTGGTAGATCGCAACGAAGAGCTGACACGCCGCGAGTACGTAGAAGCCGAGATAAATATCCTCTGTCAATACGGAGAAGTCGGTCATGATGGCGTTCTCTTTCAGGACCCTGACGGCATCGACCGTCTCAAAGAGCTTGCGGTAGCTCGCCGCGTAATTTAAAAAGAAATAGCAGGAGATTACAAGGGAGAGGAGCATCCCTACGATAACAAATCGGAGCTCCCGCGTTGCGTCCGCTCCGGGTGGGATGGCGTTCTCCCACCACTCGTCAAGCGTTGGATGCGGTTTCGTTCGTTTCATTCCGTTCTCCTTTCTTTCCGTCTCCCGACAGGAGACCGAGATGCGATTCGAGATAAAAGGCGGTGATGCAAGTGCCGCTGACAATAACGACGATCGCCTCGGAAATGTCGTACAGATCACAGCGCCAGCAGAAGGCGGCGCCCAACGTCACGAGCATTGGGAAGATCGGCAGGCGGCTCTCGCTTGCCTTGGGGCGCATGGCGCAGCTCCCAAGCGAGAGGATCAGAATAAGATTGCGTAACCAGAGCAGGGTATCCCCGAGTGGGAGCGTACCGTGCATGAACGGATCGGTGTAAAAGGTGAGCAGGAGAAGCTGATCTCCGATGTAGACAGGTGGCATGACATGGAGATAGATCATGCCCGCGAGAAAGAGCGTGACGATCTCTGCCATCCAGAAAAGAAAGAAAACGCTGATCTGATAGATCACGCGAGTCACAAGCACGGTACGTGCCGTCACCTGTAATCGCATCAGCGTGTAGGAGGGCTTACTGCCGTTCTCCGCATCAAAGCGCATCAACGTGAGTGCGGTCAGCACGAGACCGAGCCCAAAGATCCAGGGCAGGAGCAGGGTACCGTCCTCCATCTGCGGCGGGAGCACGGTGTAGCCCGCAAGCGAATTCTCTTGAAAGGCATCGAGCGCCATCATAAGGCTTACACCGTAGACGGCAAGCTGTGCGATGCAGGTTGCGCAAAGGATGACAAGGATCTTATAAAAAGACCCCCTTGCGATCAGCCCGAAAACCGACGTGTATTTTTTCATAAACAACCGTCCTTTCGTAAAAGATAATGTAAAGGCTCAGACAGAATCCCAAAGGGAAGAGAGTCTTGCGAGTGCTTCTTCCTTGGTGAGCCCCATCCGCTTGAGAGAGGCGACCGACGTGTGAAGATCTGCGGCGATCATCTCCGAGCGGATCTCGTCGAGCTTCTCCTGTGTCAGCATGACGTAGCTTTTGGCACCCGGGTGGGAGAGGATCAGTCCCTCCTCCTCCAGCACACGGTACGCCTTTTGTATCGTGTTCGGATTGACGCCGATCAGGGCGGAGAGGATACGACGGGATGGCATTTCGTCTCCGTTGACGATCTCTCCGGAGCAGATGCCGCTTTTGATATGCCTCAGGATCTGGAGATAGATCGGGATCCCGTCGGTGGCGGTGAAGGTTTCAAAGCTGACGATGGCGGTCACGCTCCTTTCTTTTCCAACTGTGTTATGCCTGTAATACGGTTCAACTGTATTATATCATTAATACGGTTTGCTGTCAAGTGCTTTTTTGAAATTTGCGGGCCGTGCCCGCACCCATGTGCTCGCCTATCGCATGTTACATCGAAACGAAGTGCGGCAAAACGGCGAGGTTGGATTGTTGAATCTAATCGTTAAATTGAAATTTGCGGGCCGTGCCCGCTTCCGTGTGCTCGCCTATCGGTTTTGTTATGCGGAGACGGAGCGCGGTAAAACGGCGAGGTTGGATTGTTGAATCCAAGCGATAAATTGAAATTTAGCGGTGAGTTTGGTGGAGCGGAAACGCT
>JAFTIJ010000140.1 GCA_017456965.1 Clostridia bacterium | reverse complement strand
CTGGTTCCGCGGTAGTCCTCCACTATTGAGGCTGAGTTAGAGAAGAAAATAGGTGAAGGATATCACTTTCACGTTGCCACTTCTCACGTCGCTAAGAAGCTTATCCGTGTCATTTTTTCACTCTAAAAAAACAACTCTTTTTGTACTGAATAATGCGATTTTTGCGATTGACTTTTTAGAGTTGGTCTCCGGGAGGGAGCTGGATTTTGCGAAGCAAAAGACCGGGGGAGAGTGCGTAAGTATTAAGTCTGATCAAAATTTTAAGCGCCGCAGGCTCCTTCCGTCACGCTTTGCGTGCCACCTTCCTCTCGGAGGAAGGCTTACTGAAATCTACTTTCTGTGCAAAATGCCGACGCCAAAATTTGAAACCGACTTGATCGGCAAACGACAAGGGGATATGCCTCGCTACCGCGATGTTTTATCCGGAAATTCACATTTTGAAAAGCATCTCACTGCCGACGCGCCCGCAGGCACCGCATAGCCAGCACCGTAAAGACTACGGCGAGCGCATAGACGATCAGTAAAAAGCCCGGGAAGATATCTGTGGAAAAACGGGAGATCAGCGAGCCGAAGAGCATCGGCATCAGCATGATGCCCGCATATGCCGACGCCATCTGCGTTCCCATAATGGACTGTGAGACGTCCTCTCCGAAATTCTCGGGCGTCAGATGCACGAGGTTCGGAAAGACGGGGCCGTTGCCGAATCCGATCAGAAACAGGGCGAACGACGAGAGCGTCGCGGAAAGCGGGAGCGCAAGCAAAAACAGCGCGCACACGACGATCCCCTCACCGAGGATGATGATGCGCCAGCAGGAGAGCTTTGACGAGAGCACCCCCGACAAAAATCTGCCGAGCGCCATACCGGCGTAATAGAATACGGTCACGCCTGCCGCGTCGGCAGGCGTCATGCCCTTGGAATGGACGAGGTACGTACTCCCCCACGCGCCGCAGACGTACTCCAGCGAGCAGGAGGCGATGAAGATCATCCAGACAAGAACCACGCCCCGCGTTCTCACGATCTCGGGCAGGGATAGTGTCCGCACCGTCGCCTGCTCCCCGCTACGCGTCTCGTGATGCACACGTTTCCAGATCGGGACCGTCGCAACCACGATAAGGGCGATGCCGAGCTGTACGAGCGCCGCCATACGGTAGCCGTCGCGCCAGCCGCCAAGATGCGCCAAAGCAAGAGACATCAGGTACGGGCTCAGCGAAACGCCGACGCCGTAGAAGCAATGCAAAAAGCTCATGGTGGCGGTCGGATAATGGAGCGCCACGTAATTATTCAGGCCCGAATCGATCGCACCGCCACCCAGCCCCAAGGGGATGGAAAACAGGATGATGCAGAAAATATTGGGCGAGAGCGAATAGCCGAACAGCGCCACCGCCGTCATCACCGTGCTGACCGCCGTCACCCGCGCCGTGCCGAAGCGATCGATCAACCTTGCGCTGAAGAGACTGGAGATGATCGTAAAGAAGACGGTGCACGGCGTCACGTAGCCCGCAACGGACACGTCCAGACCAAACTCGGGATACATCGCGGGCCACGCGGGGCCAAACAGCGAGTCGGGAATACCGAGACCGATAAACGCGGCGTATATAACCGCGATCAGAAGCGTTGCCATAGATTGCCGTTATTTTTCGTCTACTTCGTTTCTGTAGGGGATCGCCTGCTGTGCGCCGCGACGCGTTACGGTAATGGAGGACGCCTTGCTGGCGAAGGTCATCGCCGCCTCCATCTCTGCACCCTCGGCGAGCTTTGTGACGAGCGCACCGACGTACGTGTCGCCTGCCGCCGTCGTGTCGATGGCATCTGCGGGGAAGCTGTTTACCTTGCGGTATACGCCGTCACAGACCGATGCGGAGCCATCCGCGCCGAGCGTGACCACGATATTGCCGACGCCTACGGCGCCGAGGCGCTCTGCACAGCGCTTCGCGCTCTCCTCATCCGTCGGGTAGATGCCCGTATAGAATTCCGCCTCGGACTGATTGGGAATAAAGTAATCGCAGTTTGCGAGGATCTCGTCGGAGACCTTTGCCGCAGGTGCGGGATTCAGCACGGTCACCATGCCCTTCTCCTTGGCACGCTTCAAAGCGTACGCTACCATATCCTGTGCGATCTCAAGCTGTGTGACGAGATAATCGCCCGCCTCGGCGTGTGCGAGTGCGCGGTCGATCAGCGCCTCCGTCACCTTGCCGTTTGCACCGGCGTCCAGAATGATACGGTTGTCGCCGTCCACGACGACGATCACGGCAATACCGCTGGAAACGCCGTGGATCTTCTCCACAAAGTCGGTATGTACGCCGTAGCTGCCAAGGGTCGCCGTCAGCTCGTCGCCAAAGGCATCGCCGACACAGCCCACCATGTAGACCTCGCCGCCGAGCTTACCGATCGCCGCCGCCTGATTCGCGCCCTTGCCGCCGGGGTTGGTCATAAAGCCCTCGCCGTGCATGGTCACGCCGTTCTCGGGCATATACGGTGCCTTGATCACAAGGTCCATATTGAGACTGCCTACTACAAAAATTTTCATGCTGTAAAATCCTCTCTTTCCGAAATACGTTATTGACATTCTGAGAAATCACGGGAAATATCTGCCGCAAAGCGGGAAAGGGCCGACCGCCAAAGCGGGCAGCCCCAAGGGTCCGTTATCAGTCTTTCTTTTTATCCTCGGCCCGCTCTGCCTCGTGATCATACGTGTCGGGCATATGTCTCATGGTTCTGTCCACAAAATTTTCGATCTCGGCCTTGCCGACGCCGAAAATGGTGGTGGCGAGGATACCGCGGGTGGGCGCAGTCCAGTACTCGCCGATGCCGGCCTTGCCGTTTCTCATGCCGATGATCGAGCCGACGGTCGCACCGTTGCAGTCGGTGTCAAAGCCCGTCTCGACAGCCATGCAGATCGACTTGGCGTAGTCGCCCTCGCCGTAGAGCAGAGCGCAAACGACGACGAGCGCATTGGAGATGGTGTGACACCAATCGTGTCCGTCCTTATCGTTGTAGAGCTCGTGAATGTAGGCGAACGCCTCCTCCTTGGTCACGCCGCTTTCATAACGGTCGATGAACTCCATGACGCGCTCATAGAGTCGGGAGGTCGCGGGGATCTCCGCAAGACCGCCGAGGATGATATCCTTGATATTATCCGTAACGGCCGCGCAAGCGATCATGGCAGAGGCGAACATCTCGCCGTAGATACCGTTCTTGACGTGGGAAATGGACGCATCTCTCCACGCCATCTTTGCCGCCATCTCGGGATCACCGGGGTTGATATAGCCAAAGTAGTCACCGCGGATCTGTGCGCCGATCCACTCTCTGTAGGGGTTCTTGTATACCGCGCTGTACGGGGGCTCGTAGCCCATGACAAAGTTGCGGAAGGCAACGCGCTCTGCGGTGCAATACGCAGACTTCGGCTGGGTTGCAAGCCAAAGCTTCGCAACGTCGTCGGGCGTGAAGTCACGGCCTGCGCGTCTGATGAGAAGCTGGGCAAGTGCCACGTAGTTCGTATCGTCGTCTACGGGTGCACACTTGATATTATCGGCGCAAGCCTTTTCCATAAACGAAAACTTATATTTACTCCGGATCTCTTCCGTGATCTCACTTGCCATGATGTAACGGTGCATCGGGTAGTTTCCCGTTTCCTTCAGGAAGGGGACCAGCTCGTCCTGATGGATGCCCTCGACGGGCTTACCGAGCAGACAGCCACAGATTCTGCCGTACCATGCGCCCGAGATCTTCTCGCGCAAAGCCGCATTGTCGGCGATTTCCTTGCGAGCAAAGTGATGGGGCTTTCTGCGTGCGCGGATGCCCTCAAGGTCGGAGGGCTCGTCGTATGCATAGCCCTCGATCTGCTTGGCATTCATGACCAGACCGTAGAGAACGTCTGCCATCGCCTCCTTGGCGTTGCCCTTTGGCATTTTACGAACGGCAGAAAAGACGTCGTGGTACGCCTCAAGGTCGAGACCCTCCTCCTTGCACTGTACGTACTCAATGAAAAGCTGCTCGGAGTAGGTTTCCCACTCGTGGAGCTTCTCGGGGGCGGGCTTGACGACCTTCTCGTATGTAAAGAGATCGTGATTGTTAAGAGACATTTGTTATTCCTCCTTATAAACCGGCGGCGAATGAAATAATTTGATATGGAAAATCCCATGACTCGCTGTCGGTGACGCCGTATATACGGCAATATCCTTCGGATAGTTTCAGTATAACAGAAAAACCGACGTTTGACAACCAACATTCGGTTGCTTTTCACGCCACTTTCGGTTGCAATTTGTTATACCGTATACAGCTTTCGTAAGATCAAAGGCGTCTGCGTCGGGATCACAGCAGACGCCTTTGAAACAAAATCAGAGCTTATCCAAGTCTACGTAGGTGCAGACGGGATAGTGGTCGGAGATATAGATGCCGTTATATTTGGTCGGCCAGAGCTCGGTCTTTTCCACGGCGGGGAGAACGTCCTCCGTCACGTAGATATAGTCGATCTTCTGGGAGTCCGTGCCGTAGCCGTGATAGGTCATCTCGATCTCGCCCGTCACGTCGCGGATCACGGGGTTTTTGTGCTCATTGCAGAAGCGCATGGTCTCGCTGTCGGGGAGCGCGTTGAAGTCACCCATGATCATCGAGGGGAGCGCCACCTTCGCATTGTACTCCTCCATCTTGGCAAGCACGCACTTGATGCCCTCAATACGCGCATGATCGGAAACATGATCGAGATGGATATTATAGAGTCTGAGCATCTTGCCCGTCTTCTTGTGGCGGAGCTGGGTCACAACGCAGATACGGGGGCAATCACTCTGATCCTCAAAGCGCGAGCCGGGAACGTAGGGCGTCGGGCTGATCCAGAAGGTCTCATAGGCGATCACGGACCACTCGCTCTTCTTGACGGCGGTGTAAAGGCCCTCGCCCGTGAAGTCCGCATTGCGGAACTGCCCGTAGAACTCATACTCGGGGAGCATCTTCTGCAAAAGTCCGAGATTTTTCTCCAAGATCTCCTGAAAGGCGATCACGTCGGGCTGCTCATTGTTGACCTTCTCATAGATCAGACCCGCACGGAAAATAAAGCAGTTCACACCCTCCTTGCTCCACATCCACGTATTGCGGGAGTTAAAGGTGACGATTTTTACGGTAGACATAACGAAATCCTCCTCTGATATTGTAAATTGACTATTCCTCTTCCGACAGATAAAGAATATTAAGATTTCCCGACACGGTCTCCGCGTCGTAGGCACGCGCCCCGCCGCCAACGAGATAGAGCTTGCCCTTTTTCTCAAACGGGAAATCACAGTAGAGATTACCGCTGACGGTCTCATACTCCAGCGTAAAGCCCGTCTTCTCGGGGATACGGAGCGTCACGGAGCCCGAGACGGTCTCGGCATCCACTCTGCGAGGCGCCTCGGTATACGCCTTGGCAAGGATATTGCCGCTGACAGACTCCGCCTTCAGCGTATCGGCACGCGCAAACGACACCTCGGCGTTACCCGAGACGGTCTGCACGGAAATCTCCGATACCTCGTCAAGGCTTGCGTCGATCGTTCCCGACACGCTTTCCGCTTCAAAGTGCGTAAGCGACAGCGCACCGACGGTAAGCTCGGCGCTGACCGAATTCAAGGAGAGCGCACGGAGCCCCGTCCCACGCGGAATGAAAACGGTCAGCTCCTTTTTCAGCGTGCTCTCGGTGGTTGCACCCGAGCGCATATAGCGGATCTCCAGCGTCTTGCCATGCACGCGGTAATAAAGCGAGGTATCCTCCGTCAGCTCGTCTGCAGAAGTCTCCGAGAAGATGACGGTCGCCTCGTCGTGATAGTCTACGGTGACCGCGCCGCTGATCCAGTCGATCTCGATCTCCTCGATCGTCTGCGCAAGCGATGCGCCACCGCGGGTGTACCGCGCGGCGTCCTCATACTGATAAGAGATCCCCGTATTCGCGCATCCCGTCATGGAGAGTGCGCCAAGCCCGAGAGAAACGAGAAGAGAGAGTATCTTTTTCATGCTCGTCATCATCCTTTCGACAAATTCTTTACTTCCATTATACAACAACGCCGAAATCCTGTCAATGCCCACGTAGCGAGTTTTTCTGTTCTTCCCATCATATTCTCACTCCCACAGCACCTGCTGCTTCTTTTTCAGCGGGAAGATGGCGAGCCTGCGATCGTCGAGATTGACCGCGTGCAGATCGACCGCGGTGAGCTGACAGTTATAGCAGGTGTTGTAATAGTAGATCCCGCGCGTCGCGTCAAGACAAGCGGAGTAGGTGGTCATATGCGCCCTGCCCTCCTTCGTCAGCACGCTTCTTCCGATGGGCGCCACGGCGGCAAGCAGGTGGAACATATCCGCGATATTCTCCGCGGCGTCCTCATGCCCGAAGAGGTGCGCGCGCAAAAACGCCGCCTTGATAAAGCGCGAAGGCGACGAGTAGTCCCCCGGAAGTCCGAGCGCCCCCGTCCCGAGGCTGAAAGGCTCCAACGAGTACGCCTCGGCAAGGGTCGCGTGCCCCGCCTCGTTACCAAGCCCCGCGTACTGCCTCAGGTGCATCAGATGATGCAAAAACGGCGGGGTATTCGTAAGGACCCCGACGGGATCCTCCAGAACCGCAGTCCCCTCCTCCGTGACCTCCAATACCATCGCACCGCACGCGTCCGCTATCATCCAATGCAACGAGGCGACGGGGATATCCGCGCGAAAGGGGATGGACGTCACGCGGGTGCGTAAAAGCAGGGCGCGCGCCTCCTCTGCGGTCGCACACCGTGAGAGCACCCATGGAATCAGCTCGTATGCGGAGACGTGATAGAAGCCCTCCTCTCTTTCCTCATAATAACACGCGTTCTCCGTAAATTGCAGACCCGCCATACAGAGCCCCTTCTCATTGACGGCGTCCGCGTACAGGGGATACCCATCCATGACCGACGCCATGCCGATCATCGCATAGTGCTGTGAGCACGCCTCCTCACAGCAGAAGAAAAAAGGAAAGCCTCGGGGAGCGATCACGACCTGCTCTCCGAAGCTTCTGTCATAGTCCATATTGCGCCCGAAATAAAAGCGGCCGCTCATGACCGAAATTGCCGTACACATAGTAAACCTCCGTTTCCGCAAACGCGGATTTTATTTGAAGGAAACGTCTCCTTCCTCCCTATTGTCCCCGCCACCCCAAAAAACATACGGCCAAAAGCGGGCTGTGCCCGCATCCCCCAGCTCGCCTATCTTAGCTTTCCGCGCCCCGTGGCGCGGCAAAACGGCGAAGTCCATTTCGCGCAATTTCCTATGGTACAAAGAAAAGGGACCGTCACTCTGACTTGCAGAGAAACAGTCCCTTGACGTTCGGATATGAGCGGCGGCTCGGGGTGAGCGCCTTACGGTGCGTTAAGCGGCGGGCTTAACGGAGGTGATGTGGGGGTTTACACCCTCGTACCAGTAGAGGAAGCCTTCCATATCGATCTTGTCACCGATCTTGAGACCCTTGACTGCCGCATAAACGTCGGTGGTCTTGTCGCAGAGGTAGCTCTCTACGGTGAACTGATAGGTCTTGCCGTCAACGGATACGTTGAAGTACAGGTCGTCGCCGTCCTGACCGGAGCCGTTCCACTTGTAGAGGAACGCAACGTCGTTGCCCTCGGCATCCTTGGATGCCTCAACGGTCATGCCCTTGAAGCTGACGCGCTGATTCTGGCTGTTGATAAGGTCGTCGGAGGCGAGGAGCGCGGTAATATCCTTGGGCTCGGCAACATAGGAGCCGTCAAGGATCTCGTAGGTTGCGTCGATGATCTCAACCTCACCGGAGAACTCAGCCTTGTAGCCCTTGATTCTGAGCTTGGTGCCGACGGTCATCTTGTCGAAATCGGCCTGAGTGGTATTCATGTTGTAGATGAAGTACGCGCCGTCCTTGTCCTGGGTGTAGAGGGTAACCTTACCCTGACCCTCGTCCTCCCAGTAGCCCTGCTTAGCCTGAACGAAGGTCTCAACGACAACCTCATCCTCAATGGCTGCAGCCGCATACTCGGCGTAGGTCATAACGCCCTCGGATTTCTTGTGAATATCGGTCTCGCCGCAGCCAAAGCAAGAGAGCACGAGCAGTGCGGAGAGAACCAGAAGAAGCATTCTTTTCATGAGAGTATTCTCCTTTTCATATTTAATGTGATAATACTATTATACACCAAAATAGAGATATGTCAAGACATCACGCTTGTTTTTTTCTTTTTTTCATCGCTTGTACGCCGACGTAAACGCCGATCAGGACCCACGTGCCGACGAGAACGCCGATGAGCACCTTCGACATCGTCGGGAGCGCACCGAGCTCTGCCCTGCCGTCCGCCATCGCGTTTCTCTGGTCGAGGCGGTACAGCGCGCGGATATCCGCATACAGCTTATCAAAGTAGGCGTCGTCCACGATCTCCTTGCGGCGCATGGATTTCGTTACGTTCTCGATGAGCTGACCCGCGGCGTTACGCAGCGACGCCGAGCCGTTGAAAACGGGCGTCACGAACGTATTCTCCGTATTGTCGAGCAAGAGTCGCGTAGCGTCCAGCTTAACGCGGTAATAAAGGTCGCTGTCCTCGCCTGCGCGGGAGAGATAGTCAAGATACGCTTCGCTCGTCTGCGCCTTGGAGGTCACGGGGGCATACCCCTCGGTCTGTGAGTAAGCGATCTGCACCTCGTTTGTCAGAAGATACTGCGCAAAGAGCCACGAGGCGAGCACCTCCTGCGGGTCGTCCTTATTGAAAACGCAGACAGACGGTCCCTGCGAGATCATCTGCGGCGCCTCCGTCTCAAACTGCGGGATCATGCGTACCACCGTCTCAAAGCGCACGAGCTTATCCTCGCTGATATCGCAGAGCGGTGCGTCCGAGCCCATCCACGTTGCGCCCGCGGTCGAGTCGATGGCGAAAATGCACTGTCCCGCGTTCAAAAGATTTGCGGGATAGCTTGAGATCTTGAAGGTAGAGAAGGCACCCGTTCCCGCGTGCGGTGCGATCGCGGCGAGCAGCTCCTCGGTGGTTTCGTTGAAGATCAGGATCTCGCCCTCGTCGGTCGAGTAGCCGGCACCCTTCTGACGCAGCATCTGGATCATCATATTATCTGTGGATTTGTAGATAAAGGGGATCATGACCTTCTGCCCGTTGACGAGGAAATTGCCGTCCGCATCCTTTTCCATTGCCTTTTCGCTGACCTCAAAGATAAAATCCCACGTCAGCACGTCGGGCACGGTATAGCCGAGACGCTCCACGAAATCGCGGTTGATATAGCACGCCTCGGTCGAGCGCATAAAGGGGATCGCGTAGTGATCTTCGCCGATCTTGCATTCCGACAGGAATTTTTCGATGATCTCGCCTTCGTCGGGTCCGTCGAAGCGAAGCTCGCTTCCGCCGAGACCGTACGCGGGATCGGCAAACAGCTTGTCCAGCGGCACGACGGTATTGTCGCCCGTCATGTAGGTGGCGATATGGTCGGGATAGGTGATGCAGACGTTCGGCGTGGTCGAGGTCGGGATATTGGTGATAACGTCGTTGTAGATCTTACCGTAGTCGGTATAGAGCTTCAGTTCAACGCGGATATTCGGGTAAAGCGCCATGAAATCCGCGATTGCCTTTTTATAGATATTGGTCTGCGTGATATTGGTATCGTTTTTTGCCCAGAAGGTGATCTCATAGGTTTTTGAGGTATCGAAGCTGTCGGGGATCACAAAGGCATCCTTGCGCTTCGCGCCGTGGCATCCTGCACAAAGCGTGAGAATGAGGGCAAGCGCAAGACAGAAAGAGAGCATTCTTTTCATCCCTTCATACCTCCTCTGGCGACACCCGCCATGATCTTTTTGCGGAAAACGAGGAAGAGCACGATCAGCGGCACGGAGATCACGACGACCGCCGCCATCATGGCGGGAATATTCTCTCTGCCAAAGCCGTTCTCACGGATCTCCTGTATACCGTTGGAAACAAGGAAATACGCGGGGTCGTCGGTCACGAGCCTCGGCCAGACGTAGGAGTTCCAGCACTCGATGACCTTTAGGATCGTGACGGTCACGACCGTCGGTCCGCAGATGGGGAGCGCGACCTTCCACAGATATTTGAAATCCGTGGTACCGTCCACCTTGGCGGCGTAATACAGCTCACTCGGAATCTGCTCGAAATTCTCCTTGAGCAGATAGATATAAAACACCGAGGTCACGGACGGCAGGATCAGACCCAAGAACGTATTTCTCATATTGAGATTGGTCACGGTCACAAAGTTTGTGATGACCACAAGCTCACTCGGGATCATCATAAGCGCCAGAAAGACGGTGAACACGAGATTCTTGCCCTTGAAGTCCAGTCTTGCGAAGGCGAACGCCGCGGGCACGATCACGACGAGCATCAGCGCCGTGGTGCTGACGGTAAAGATGATGGTATTGACAAAATATTTCGCCAGCGGTACGGCGGTGAAGGCATCAACGTAATTTTCAAACGTAGGCTTCAGGGTGATGAACTGCGGGATATACTCCGAGTTATACGCGCCGTAGCCCTTGACGGAGGTGAGCACCATCCAATAAAACGGGAACAAAACGATAAGCGCCCAGAGCGCAAGCAAAAAGTACACGGTGATCTTAAAGATCACATTACGCACTCTCGCGTTTTTTTCGATGCGTTGATAAGCATTCCGATTCATGGTCACCCCTCCTTACTTATGATAGACGTAGCGCTTGCGGATCAGGAGATTGATGCAGGTGATCGTCAGCACGATCACGAAAAGCACGATGGCGGCGGCAGATGCGTAGGACGGGTAACCGCCGCTGTCACCGTAGAGCATATCGTAGATATAGCCGACGATGGTATTCATCTCCGCGGCGTTCAGATTCACGCCGAAGATCGCAACGGCGTCGCTGTATGCCTTGAAGGCGCCGATAAAGCCAGTAATGACGAGGTAAAAGAGCATGGGCGAGATCATCGGCAGGGTGATCTTGTAAAAGATGCGGAAGCGGGAGGTGCCGTCGATCCTTGCGGCGTTATAGTAGTCGTCGTTGACGGAGGCGAGCGCGCTCGTCAGAACGAGGATCTTAAAGGGCATGACGACCCAGATCGTATAGATACAGAGCACGAGCATCTTGGCGGCATACGGTCCCTCGATAAAGTCGATGGGGCTCTGCCCGAGCCAGCCGAGGATGAGATTGGCAAGACCGTCGGTATACGGCGTCTTTTTAAAGAGGATCATAAAGACCATGCCGACCGCCAGGGTATTCGTCACGTAGGGGAGAAAATACACGGTCTGGAAGAGCTCTCTCAGCGGCTTGATCGAGCTGAGACCGAGCGAGATCAAAAGCGCCAGCGCCGTCGAGACGGGCACGGTGATCAGGACGAGGATGAGCGTATTTTTGATCGCCTGCAAAAAGTAGGGATCGTGGAGAACGTACGAGTAATTATAGAGACCGACACCGAAATAGGTCTGTGACGCCGAGTTATAGCCCTCCTCAAAGGAGTAGATGAAAACGTCGATCAGCGGATAGACCATAAATACCCCGAGAAAAGCGATCGCGGGGAGCAGATAGAGCCAGCCCTTGAATTGATTTTTATCCATAGTAGACTCCTTTATCAGACGGTTTCAAACGGGATACGCGTCTCGCTTGCCTTGTCAAAGAGAAATACCTTATGCGGCTTGAGCGAGAAGGAAACGGAGGTATCCGTCACGCGAAGCGCCGACGAGTGATCGGCATCGACGATGGCGCGCACGACGGGATTCTGCATCGCATCGTGACGGGCGAGGATGCTGATATCGCGTCCCATGACCTCTACGCCCTGCAGTGCGCAGTGCAATCTGCCGCCCTCGTCGGGGACGAAGCCCTCGGGGCGGATCGCAACGTAAACGTCGCCGTCGCGCACGCTTTTCACGTCGAGCACGGCGTCCTGACCGATCATCAGACGTCCGTTATGCACGGTGCCGTCGAACACGTTAATGGGGGGCGTACCGAGGAATTTTGCCACGAAGAGGTTGACGGGATCGTCATACACCTCCTGCGGCTTACCGATCTGCTGAACAACGCCGTCCTTCATGACGACGATGCGGTCGGAGATGCTCATCGCCTCATCCTGGTCGTGGGTGACGAAGACGGTCGTGATACCCGTCTCCTTCTGGATGCGACGGATCTCCTCTCTCGTCTGCAGACGCAGACGCGCGTCGAGATTGGAGAGCGGCTCGTCGAGCAAGAGCACGCGCGGCATCTTGACCAGCGCTCTTGCGATCGCGACGCGCTGCTGCTGACCGCCCGAGAGCTCGGAGGGGCGTCGCTCCAAAAGCTCGCCGATCTGCACGAGGTCCGCGGCGGCGCGGGCGCGCTTGCGCATCTCGTCCTTGGGGAGCTTATTCTTCCCTCTCAGATTCTCCAAGGGGAAAAGAATATTCTGCATCACAGTCAAATGCGGATACAGTGCGTAATTCTGGAAAACAAGTCCGACGCCGCGATGCTCGGGCGGCAGGTCGGTCACGTCGTCCTCACCGAAAAAGATCTTACCCCCGCTCGGCTTCAAAAGGCCGCAGATCAGATTGAGCGTCGTGCTCTTACCGCAGCCCGAGGGGCCGAGCAGACCGATCAGCTCACCGTCGGGGATCTCAAAGCTGAAATCGTTGACGGCGGTCACCACCTCGCCCTTCTTTCCGCGCGCGGGAAATGTTTTTGTCAGATTCTGAAGTACAACTTTCATAGCGTTTCGTTCCTTTCATATCGGATATAAGCTGTCTTGTCATCATTATAGCACAGATACCGACACTTCGCAAGAGGGAAACCGCGCTTTTCTCGTATCAAAAAAAGATTCCGTCCCGACCCGAAAAAAATTTCTGCAAGGGACTTTACAAAAGGGAGAAAAAGGTGGATAATAGATGTGTTCCCATTTCATGAAAGAGAGGTTTTGAGAAATGAAATATACGACACTTGGTAAAACGGGACTTCGCGTATCCGTCGTAGGTCTCGGCGGCATTCCGATCCAGCGCACGGACGCGGCGGGCGCAAAGCGCGTCATCGACGCCTGCATCGAGACGGGCATCAACTATATCGACACCGCGCGCGGCTACACGGTCTCCGAGGACTATATCGGTCAAGCGCTGGAGGGCAGACGCGAGAAATTCGTGATCGCAACCAAATCCATGGCGCGCACGTACGAGGCAATGAAGGCGGATATCGAGCTGAGCCTCCGTCTGCTTCGCACCGACTACATCGACCTGTACCAGATCCACAACATCAAGAGTGACGAGGAGTTTTCCACCTGCTTTGGGGAAAACGGTGCGTACCGCGCGCTTGCCGAGGCAAGAGACGCGGGCAAGATCGGACACATCGGCGCGACCGCGCACGGCGTGGAGGCATTCGAGCGTCTGATCACCGAGTTTGAGGATAAGATCGAGACGATCATGTTCCCCTACAATATCGTAGAGAATCAGGGTGCGGCGCTCATCCGCGAGAGCGCGGCGAAAAATATCGCCGTCATCGCCATGAAGCCCTTGGCGGGCGGCAACATCGAGGACGCGACGCTTGCCATGAAGTACATCCTTGCAAACCCCGATTGCACCGTTGCGATCCCCGGCATGGGTGACACCTGTGAGGTCTACCAGAATGCCGCCGCCGCAGATCTCGGTGCGCTGACCGATGAGGAAAAGCGTGCCTGTGAGACGATCGTCCGTGACCTCGGGCAGAACTTCTGCCGCCGTTGCGGCTACTGCGCGCCCTGCCCCAAGGGCATCAACGTGCCCTCCGCGCTCCTCTTTGCAAACTATCTGCGCCACTACGGTCTTGCCGACTGGGCGCGTTCCCGCTATTTTTCCATGAGCGCGACCGCAAAGGACTGCGTACAGTGCGGCGCTTGTGAGAGCAGATGTCCCTACGAGCTTCCCATCCGTCAGATGCTGCGCAAGGTTGCCGAGGACATGGGCGAGGTCTGATCTTGAGTATCCTGCAATCCTACAAAAAAGGCGTCAAGGCGGGTGTGCCGATCGGTCTCGGCTATCTCTCCGTCTCCTTCAGCTTCGGCATCATGGCGGTCTCCATGGGGCTCCACGTCTGGCAGGCGATCCTCATCTCGATGACGACGCTGACCTCGGCGGGTCAGCTCTCGGGCATCGGCACGATGATGATCCCGGGGCAGTACGCCTCCATGCTCGTCTCTCAGTTGACCATCAACGTACGCTACTCCTTTATGTCCATCTCCCTCTCGCAAAAGGCTGACGACGCCCTCCGCGGCGTCTGGCGTTGGCTGCTCGGCTTCTTTATCACCGACGAGATCTTTGCCGTGGCGAGCACGGAGAAGTCCGTCTCCCGCAGTTATTTTCTCGGTCTCGCGGCGATGCCCTACGTCGGCTGGACGCTTGGTACTACCCTCGGCGCTCTGCTCGGTAACGTCCTGCCCGAGAGCCTGACGGGTGCGCTCTGCATTGCGATCTACGCAATGTTCGTCGCCATCGTCGTACCGCCCGCAAAGGAGGACCGCCGCTTACTCGCCGTCGTCGGCACAGCGATCGCGGCAAGCCTTGCCTTCTATTATCTGCCATACCTGAATCGCGTCTCCTCGGGTCTCTCCGTCAGCATCTGCGCGGTTGCGGCGGCGGCACTCGGCGCATGGCTTTTCCCGAGAAAGGAGGAGGACGATGGATAACCGTTCATTCTTTTTATACCTGCTCGTGATGGCGGGCTCAACGTATCTGATCCGCGCCATTCCCTTTGCGCTCATGCGCAAAAAGATCAAAAACACCTTTATTCGTTCTTTTTTATATTATATTCCCTACGCGGTGCTCTCCGCCATGACCTTCCCCTCCGCGCTCTACGCGACGGGGAGCGTGATCTCGGCGGCAATCGGACTCGGTGCGGCGATCCTCGTCTCCTTTAAGAGCAAGAGCCTCACACTCGTTGCGATCACCGCGTGTCTGACCGTATTCCTGACGGAATGCGTGATGTCTCTTATCTGACAGAAAGGAGCAAATCATGAATCGAGGAGAACTTGCCAAGGAATATTTTACGAGGGGCTGCAACTGCTCACAGGCAGTCCTGCTCGCCTTCTCCGATCGGACGGGGCTCGACGAGTCCGTCGCCATGCGTCTTGCCGCGCCCTTTGGCGGCGGCATGGGTCGGATGCGCGAGGTCTGCGGTGCAGTCAGCGGGATGCTGACGGTTTTCGGCATTCTGTACGGCTATGATGCCTTCGCACCGACGGCAAGCGCGGACAAGGCGACGCACTACGCGCGCGTGCAGGAGCTTTGCCGCCGCTTCCGCGAGGGCAACGGCTCGATCGTCTGCCGTGAGCTGCTCGCCTCTCACGCCGCCCGCCTACAGGCGGAAAAGGCGGCACGCGACGCGCAGATCGACGCGATGCTCTCGGACGCCTCCACCCCAACGCCCAGAAGCGCGGACTACTACCGCAAGCGCCCCTGCCCCGAGCTCGTTGCCTACGCCGCCGATCTGCTCGACGCTTATCTCGCGGAGCTTGATGCCCCGTGAGGGGACGTATTCTTTTCTTGGTCCCCCAAGAAAAGAAGCAAAAGAAACGGCAAGCGCACGGCGCTTGACCCGTGGGAAACACCTTCTTTTCTTGACCCCTCAAGAAAAGAAGCAAAAGAAACGGCAAGCGCACGGCGCTTGACCCGTCGTGGGGGAGAATTTTTTTCGGTGCGCCTTGGCTGAGGGAAACCGTAAACACATCCGTCAGATCCCAATTTAGCGAGCTGTTTGTTTTCCTCAAGCATCCCCTGCGCTGCCATCCTCGAACGAAACGAAGTGG
>JAFTIJ010000139.1 GCA_017456965.1 Clostridia bacterium | reverse complement strand
TCCCGCAATCTCAGCTTGCACCCTTATTACACGCACTCTCCCTCACCCGACTTCCGTCGGGAGCTCCCTCCGCAGGGAGGCTCTCGATGTCCTACGCTTATGTTATAAAATGCCCCGACAAATTGAAATTTGTGGGTGGTTTGGTTGAGCGGAAACACCTATATGGCTTTGTATTTTGGACCGTCGGGGACGCCGGTCCCTACGGGAAAGCACCTTTTGCTCACCTCCGAATATCAAAGCGGGGATGTACCGAAAAGTCCCTCTCCCCATTCTATATTCTACGGGTCAAGCGCCCTGCGCTTGCAGCTTCTTTTGCTTCTTTTCTTGGGTGGCCAAGAAAAGAAGATACGCTCCCCAAAGAGGACACGCCGCCCAAAAAAACAGGAGCAAGCCGAGGCTTGCTCCTGTGGAGATCATACGCCGAGATCAGTTAAAAAGCGCGGAGATCTTGAGGTAGTCGTTTGTGAGGATGGTGTCTGCACCCCATTCGAGGAGCTGCTTTGCCTCGTCGAGATCGTCTGCGAAGAAGATGTTGACGAGGATGCCTGCCTCGTGAGCCTTGCGGATCGCCTCCTCATCATAGTAGGGCTTGAAGAACTGAACTTTCTGTGCACCGAGACGGAGCGCTCTCTCAACCATGCTCATCGGGTCCTTGTTGCCGTCGAAGCCGACGCAGATACGGATATCGGGATAGAGGCGCTTTACCATAGCGGTGAGCTTGTCGTTGGTGATCATGAGGTAGACGTGCTTGCGGCAGTCGTAGCGATCAAAGAGGGCGACGAGCTTGTGGACGAAGCTTTCGGGTACGTCGCTCTCATCGGTTTCGGTCTTGATATGCACGTTCATGACGGTCTGACCTGCGAATTTGCGGAGGATATCCTCGACGCTTGCGATCTTCAGACCGCGGAAGCTCTCGCTGAAATAGGCGCCGAAGTCCAGCTTCAGCAGCTCGTCGTAGGTCTTGTCAAAGATCTTGCCCGGCACGCCTGTGACGCGTCTTGTCCACATATCGTGGAAGGAGACGAGCTCGCCGTCCTTGGTCTGCCATACGTCAAACTCGATCTCCTGTGCGCCGAGGGCGATCGCCGCGCCGAAGGCGGGCATGGTGTTCTCGGGTGCCGCGGTGGAGAAGCCTCTGTGCGCGCAGAGACGGGGGTAGGGCATGACGTCGTCAAACGGAACCATAGCGGCACCGCCGTTGCGATAGAGCCAGGGGCGTCTGCCCTCCTCGATGTACTCGTAGTGGGACTTCATCTTGCCCATAAAGCCTGCGGGCTTGTAGTATTTATCGTGGGGATCGATCTCCGCCGTCGCCATGCCGATCTCACTCTTCATATTGACGAGCACGTTGCCCTTGGGGGTGATCACGCAGCTGCTGCCGCAAAGCTTGCTGTCGAGACCGAGCGAGACGGAAGCGCGGATGAGATAGGCATTGGTATTGTAGCAAAGGAAACGGTTGATGATCTCAAGTGCCTCGTGAGAGTCGGAGCGCTGGAGCGAGCAGCCGATGATAACGTCCACGTTCTGACGGGCAACCTGTGCAAAATTCTCATAGAAATAGAAGTCGTAGCAGGTCATGAAGCCGAAGCGGATGCCCTCCATCTCCAGGACGTAGGGCTCGCGGGTCTCGTAGCTGTACGCGACGTCCATGCCGTGTCCGCCGTCCTCGCCCTTGCGTACCTCGCTCGGCGCGGGATGTGCCTTGAAGTATTTGCCGACGAGATTGCCCTCGCGGTCAAAGGCGTAGGTCGTGTTGCGGAAGCCGAGCTCCGTCTCGTATGCCGCATTCACGAATACCATCGCGTGGCAACGGATCGCCGTCTGCTTGCACTTCTCAAGGATCACGCTGTTGTACTTGCGGATCGACTCGTCGAAGGGCTCCTTCTCGATGATGTTGGAGGGGATGTCGCTGTACTCGGGCAGTACGATGAGATCCATGGAGTTGTCGCATCGGTCAAGATACGTTAAGATCTCCGCGAAGCAGGTGTCGTTGTCCGCACCGTTCATGGAATAATACGGTTGAATGATACAAACTTTCATAGTCGTCTCCTTTACGATTTGATATTACTTTTACATTATATCATAAAGGAGAATAAAAAAACAAGGGGTTTTTACGTAATGTTTCAGAGACCTTACACAATATCGCACAGAATTTTGCTTACTGTAAAAAAGCGGGCCGTGCCCGCATCCCCCAGCTCGCCTATCTCAGCTTTCCGCGCAGACAAGCACGGCATGACGGCGAGGTCCATTCTGAGCAATTTCCTATGGTATAAAAAAGCGGGCTGTGCCCGCATCCCCCAGCTCGCCTATCGTAGCTTTTCCGTGCAGACAAGCGCGGCAAAACGGCGAGGTCGATTTTGCGCAATTTCCTATAGATTAAAAAAAAGAACGAATCCCCTTGAAATCGGTGAGAATTTTTGTTATAATACATCACGTAAACCACTTTTTGCTAAAAATTGAAATTTATTGGGGTGTGATGTTATGAAAATCGTGATGATCGGTGTTGGCTCTATCGGTAGGACGATCCTGAAAAGTCTTGTGGACGAGGGCCATACGATTACTGTGATCGATGAGGATCAGGAGCGCGTCGGGCGATTGACCGAGCAGTATGATGTCTTTGGTGTGATGGGCAACGGCGCCTGTATGGCGATACAGAGAGAGGCGCATATGGAGGAGGCGGATCTCGCGCTCGCCTTGACGGGCAGCGACGAGCTGAACGTCTTTGCGTGCCTCGTTGCAAGAAAGCTTGGTGTTGAGAATACCATTGCTCGCGTCCGAAATCCCGAATACAGACAGCAGATCGTGGATATGAAGGATGAACTCGGTATCTCGATGATCGTCAACCCCGAGCGCGATACGGCATCGGAAATGTATTATCTGATCAACCTGCCGCCTGTTGCCAATATGGACCGCTTTGCCAAGGGGCGCGCGCTTCTCGTGGAGATCGTCATGGAGAAGGGCTGTGCGCTGATCGGGCAGACGCTGGCTGAGCTTGGTCGCAAGCTGAAGACCAAGGTGCTCATTTGTGCGGTGCAGAGAGGGGAGGAGGTCTTTATTCCCTCGGGTAATTTTATGATCAAAAAGGGCGACCGCATTCACTTTACAGCCGAAGCCGCTACGCTGCGCGATTTTTTGTCAGAGATCAATCTCGTAACCATGCAGCTCAAAAATATTATGATCGTCGGCGGTAATAAAACGAGCTATTATCTTGCAAGTGAGCTCTCAAAAAAGAAATACAACATCAAGCTGATCGCAAACGATGAGGCGATTGCCGAGGAACTGGCGGATCTGCTCCCTCGCGTGAACGTGATACACGGCAACGGTGCCCAGCACTCGTTGCTTCTTGAGGAGGGGCTGGAGGCGATGGACGCCTTCGTTGCCTTGACGGAAACGGATGAGGAGAATATGGTCATTTCCATGTTTGCCAACAAAATGAAGGTCAAAAAGACCATTACACAGATCCGTCACGACGATCTCTTCGGGATGCTCGGGGAGCTTGGTATACGCAATACCGTCTCCCCAAAGGATATCGTTGCGGACAGGATCATCAGCTATATCCGTGCGCTCGCCAACAAGCGAGGCAGTAACGTCCTGACGCTGTACCGCGTGGTAGATAACCGCGTCGAGGCGCTGGAGTTCCTCGCCAAGAAAAATACCAAGATATACGATATCCCGTTAAAGGAACTGAATATCAAGGAGAATTGCCTGATCGCCTGCATCATCCGAAAAAACGATGTGCTTATCCCCAACGGCAATACGTGCATCCGTGTGGGTGACAACGTTGTCGTGGTTACCACGCACAAGAATTTTGACGACCTGACGGACATCATCGCACAGTAAAGAGGTGGCATGATGAATTATAAGTATCTTTTGAAAATTTTAGGCAAGATCATGGTTCTTGAGGGGACGCTGTTGTTGCTTCCGCTGATTGTTGCACTCATTTATCGGGAGGGTGCGGTCCATATCATGGCATTTGTCGTGCCGTCGGTTCTTTTGCTTGGAATCGGCTTTTTGTTCCAGCTTTTCAGACCGAAGCGCAATACGCTTTACCAGAAGGAGGGCTTTGCCCTGACGGCGGCGGTGTGGTTTATCCTGCCGCTATTCGGCGCATTGCCGCTTGTGATCAGTGGGGACGTCCCGAATTATATCGACGCCTTTTTCGAGATCTGCTCGGGCTTTACCACGACAGGCGCAAGCATTATCAAGGATATCACGCTGATCTCGCGCTCCGTGCTCTTCTGGCGTAGCCTCTCTCATTGGATCGGCGGCATGGGTGTGCTCGTTTTCGTCCTGATCTTCATCCCCGAGAGTGAGGACGGCTCCTCGATGCATCTGCTTCGCGCGGAGAGCCCGGGCCCCAAGGTCGGTAAGCTCGTCTCCAAAATGAAGGTTACGACGCGCATTCTTTATATGATCTATCTTGGTATGACGATTTTGGAGATTGCGATTCTGATGCTGGATAAGCCCATACCGGGGTATGAGAACGATAAGTTCTTTTTCAGCTTGCTTGCTACCTTTGGGTGCGCAGGCACGGGCGGCTTCGGATTTATTCCCGAGAGTATGGCGCTTTTCAATCCCTTCTCCCAATACGTCATGGCGATCTTCCTCATTTTGTTTGGATGCAATTTCGGACTCTATTACCTGCTTTTGCTCGGCAAGGTACGAGAGGTGCTGAGAAGCGAGGAGTTCAAGGCGTATTTTCTCATCGTGGGATGTGCCGTTGCCGCGATCTTTGTCTGCCTCGTCGGGCGCTTTGAGTCGTATCCTCAGATCTACTCGACAGAGGAGGCGTTCCGCCATTCGCTCTTTCAGGTGGCCTCCCTGCTTACCACGGCGGGCTATACCACGACGGACTATAACGTCTGGCCTGCGACGGCGATGATGATCCTTATGGTCGTAATGTTTACGGGCGGTATGGCGGGCTCCACGGCGGGAGGCATCAAGCTCTCCCGTATCGTTATCGCCGTCAAGAGCACGGGTGCGAGCGTGCGTAAGCTGATCAATCCGCGCTCCGTCGTTAAGACGAAGTTTGAGGGCAAGCCTGTGGATACGCCCACGGAGAGAGGTGTTTTCTCCTTCATTACGCTATATTTCTTTTTGCTGATCATAACCGTTTTTCTGTTATCCTTTGACCCGATCAACAGTACGTTCGTCACGATCGTATCGGATGCGGGGGTGTATCGCATGGAGCATGGCTTCTTCAGTAATTTTTCGGCAGCCGTTGCGTGCCTCTCAAACGTTGGTCCCGCATTCGAGGCGGTTGGCCCGTATGCAAGCTATGCAGGCTACAGTATGTTTTCCAAGATCGTGCTGTCGCTTGCCATGATCATCGGCAGACTGGAGATCCTGCCCGTCTTCATTCTTTTCAACAGAAAAACCTGGAGCAGAACATGATCTGTTTTTCGCGTGCAATCCCAATAAAACCGTCCGCATTGCCTTGACAAGACATATTTTTTGGTATATACTGATATATACCATGCATGTTTGGGAGGAAACGGGATTTCATGAACGGAGAAATGAGAAGAACTGAGATCATCAATCGCCTGTCGGGCGCGTCGAAGCCGATCTCCGCAAGTGTACTTGCCGAGGCGTTCGGCGTGAGCCGTCAGGTCATCGTACAGGATATCGCGCTTCTGCGTGCGGCGGGCTACGCCGTCACGTCCATGGCGCGCGGCTACGTTCTGAGGGAGTCTGTGAGCTTCACCCGCGTATTCAAGGTGCGTCACGACGATGCGGACGTAGAGCGGGAGCTTCACCTGATCGTGGATGCGGGCGGTACCGTAGAGGATATTTTCGTTTATCATAAAGCGTACGGCACCGTACGTGCACCGATGGGAATCAAGAACCGTCTGCAGGTACAGCGCTTCCTTGCGGATATCGCGTCGGGGCAATCGAGCTTATTAAAAAACGTGACCGCAGGGTATCACTATCATACCGTTACCGCAGAGAAGAGAGAAACTCTGGACATTATTGAGACGAGCCTGCGCGAAAACGGCTTTCTTGCTCCGCTTCAGGAGTACGAGCCGAGCGAGATCAAACAAAACGATTGACGGCGTCGCGAGCGACGCGCATGGCGACCTGCAAAACGCGGGTCGCCATTTGTTGATTTATATAAGCAAGTTCCTGCGGGCGTTGCCCGCATGTAAACAAAAGAGGAGATAAGAACGATCGACCTCGCCGTTGAGCCGTGTTTTCGGACGCGAAGAGCGACGGTAGGCGAGCAAGTTCCTGCGGGTGTTACCCGCAATGATTACGTATAAAGGAGAGCCACATGTCAAAGCTCAATTTCAAAACGCGTGAACAGACGAGCCCCAAGGGTAAGCCCGGGGTATGGTTCTGTGCGCATCCCAAGGATCATAAAAATTATCTGGACGCCGTCGCACGGATGCTGCTCGGTAAGCGGGACTGCGCCCTCTGGTACGACGAGGAGCCCGACGGAGAATATACGGAGCGAGAGCTTTTCTCCGTGCTCGGCGAAATGGATCTTTTCCTGATGCCCGTCACAGCGGCGCTTTTAACGGAGGAGAACCGTGCCGCGGAGGCGGAGCTCAGCTTTGCCGCCGTGCACCGCATTCCCGTGCTGGCGCTTTTGATGGACGCAGAGGCGGAGTCTATCTTCCGCGAGAAGTTTTCGGGTATCGAGCTTCTGGATCCCTACAGACAGGATAAATTCGCGCACGGCTTTGAGCGGGAGCTCTCCGAGTATCTCGACGACGCACTCGGACGCGAGCTCTCGACGGAGCAGATCCGCGCGTCGTTTGACGACCGCATCTTCCTCGCGTCGCACAGAGAGGACGCGATCAGGGCAAAGGAGCTGATGCCCCTCATTCATAAATGCGAAAAATGTCGCGATATCGCGATTCTGACCGACGACCCGCTGATGCCCGACGAGACGCCCGACTCCGACACGCTGAGACGGTGCGGCATCTTTCTGCTTGCCGTGACGCCGAAGCTGCTTGGGGAGGAGAAGGGAACGCTTGCGGAGCTTTACGACAGAGCGAGATTCCTCGGGCTCAGGGTGCTTGCCGTAGAGCTTGAGGCAACGGACCGCGAGAAACTCGCCGAGCAGTATTTCGAGCTGCCCGAGCTGCTCTCTGCGGGTGAGGCGCTGACAGATGCGATCGAGGCGCTCACGCATCGCAAGGATGCCGCAGAGCGCGATGAGGCGGAGCAGAATTACAGACTCGGCCTTGCATATCTTTACGGTATTGACGTGGAGCGGGACGCAGAGCTTGCGTTGACGCTTCTCGGCTGTGCCGCAGAGGCGGAGCACGCGGGCGCGATGTCGATGCTCTCCTTTATTTACCGTACGGGAATGGGCACGGCGTTTGACCCCACACAGGCGTTTGATATGATGGAGAAGCTCGTCGATTACCGCCACGCCGCCTATATCTCGTTTGGCAGTGAAGCGGATATCCGTCAGTACGTCAAGGTGCTGGAGACGTATGCACGCCGACTCACCGCAAGAGGGAAGGCGGATGAGGCGTATCTCGTTTACGACGAGATGCTCGGCATATGCGAGACGGCTCACGACGCGCTCCCCGAGGTATGGCTCAAGGAGGGCATCTCCGACGCACATACGGGTCTTGGCGTGATCCACGCGATGCTTGACCGCAAGGAGGAGGCGTCCGACGAGTATCGCAAGGCGCTGGCAACGGATATGGAGCTCGTGCTTGAGAAAAAGGACGCGGTGGCGTTTTACGACCTCGCCGTCTCCTATCGCGCACTCGGCGGCGCGGAGCTTGCGCTCGGTCGCTACGAGAGCGCCTTAGAGTGCTTTGAGCGTGAGCAAATGCTCCTCGATAAGCTGGATCCCACAGACGGGATCCCCGATGCGCCGCGCGCACTCGCAAGATCGTTTGTGAGCCTCGGCGACGTATATGCGGCAATGGATAAAAACGCGTCGGCAAGACAGCAGTACCTGCGTGCGCGCACGGTCTGCGAGGCGCTGGCGATGGAGAAGGATACGGAGCACGCCTTCCGCGAGCTTGCGCGCGTGTATGCGAAGCTTGGCGGCGTGGAGCGTGTGCTCGGCAATCTGAAGGAGGCGCTCTCTTACGAGGAGCGCGCAACGGCGATCTCCGAGGAGATCGCGGGGACGTCCACTGCGATCGACGCCCTCTACGACCTGCTTGCGCGCTACGAGGCGCTCGGTGACCTGCGCAAGGCACTCGGCGATCTCACGGCGTCCGAGGAGTACGTGGAGCGCACGCATACAGTCGCACAGGCGATCCTGGATATGAAAGAGGATCTGTACGCAAGCCGCGTCCGCTCCGCTTGCCTTGAGAAGCTGGGTGAGCTGATGGCGGAGACGGGCAGAGCGGAACAGGCGAAGGCGTGCTTTGAGGAGAAGCTCGCACACGATAAGGCGCTGTGTGAGCAGACGCAGGCAACGGTGGACCAGAGCGGTCTCGGCTACTGCTACGAGAGACTCGCTCGTTATTTTGCCGATCGGGACAAGCCCGCCGAGACGCAGGTCTATATGGACGAGCTTTTGTCTTTGGCGCGTGCCCTGTCCGTCAAGACGGGTACGGCCGAGACCCGCCGTGAGCTCGTACGCGTTTACGGCAGACTCGTGAATATCTGCGTGGCGCTGGGCAACCGCGACGACGCGGAGATGTACTGCCTGAAGCAGATGGCGCTCTCGGAGGCGCTGGCGCGTGAGACGGAGACGGCGGCGGCGCGTGCCGATCTTGCTACCTCCTATACCGCGATCTCCGAGCTCAGACGCGCCGACGGCGAGCTTGCCGAGGCGAAGCTTTACGCAGAGAAGGCGTTGGCACTTCGCACCGCACTCTCCCGCGAGACGGACGCCGCACGCGCGGCGCGCGATCTCGGCACCGCGTATAAAAAGATGGGCGACGTCTGTGCCGCGGCAAAGGAATTTCTGGATGCACAGGTCTACAGACGCAAGGCGCTGGAGCTCCGTGAGATGCTCGCGGAGTCCTCGGAGGCGGCAGAGCTGCAGTATGAGCTCTCGATCTCGTACGAGGATTTCGGCGACAGCCTTTGCGTAGAGGGCAAATACGACAACGCAAGCAATTATTACCGTAAGGCGCTTACGATCCGCATGACGCTTTTGCAGAAGGTGGAGACGGTCTCCGCCTGCCGCGCGGTGGCGGTGATCTGCGAGAAGCTTGGCGGCGTCTCCATGGCGACGGGCAACAGAGAGCAGATGCAGTCCTTCTGTCGCAGAGCGCTGGATATCCGCGAGACGCTGGCACAGACGGAGGCAACGGTCAGGGCGCGCCGCGAGCTCGCCGCCGTTTACGACCGCATGGGCGATATGCACGCCGCCGTCGGCAAGATCACGGAGGCAGAGGCCTACTACCGCAGTGCGCTCGACCTCTACGAGACGATCGAGCGGGAGACGAAGACCGCATCCGCCAAGCGCATCCTCTCCGCATCCTATCAGCGCGTCGGTGACTTCCACAAGAGCCTCGCGCGCTATGAGATCGCAGAGTCGTATTATCGCAAGACGATCGAGGTCAGAGAGCTCCTCGCCCAGAGAACCAATACCGCAGAGGCGCGCCGTGAGCTGGCGGTCGCCTACGGCGGTCTCGGCGATATCGTGGCGGCGCGCAAGCGCTTCCGCGAGGCGGAGGTCTACTGCCGTAAGGCGCTTGACGTATACGAGGCGCTGGCGGGCGGCACGCTTGCCGCCGAGGCACGAAAGGATCTGGCGAACGGATATAAAAAGCTTGGTGACGTCTACGTGATGGCGGGCAAGCTGCAGAGCGCAAGAGCGTGCTACCGTCAGGCGCTTGCGATCCACGAGGCATTTGCCGCCGAGTCGGCAACGCCCGAGGTCTGCGATGCACTCGCTCTCATAAACTACAAGCTCGCAGGTGCGACCAAATGGCAGACGCGCAGACGCTGTCTTGAGCGCGCGCTCGACCTCTGGAGTCAGCTTGCCGACAGCCACCCCGAAAATCCCTCCTACGCACAGAGCAGAGACACCGTGAGAGTCGAGCTCGGCGTGTGATAACGAAGAACGTTTTGTATCGGAATCAATAGCAAGATCCGCCCGACGATGGTCTATCGTCGGGCGGATTTTGCTATTTATTCCTTGATCGTGGTATAGATCACGAGCAGACCCGTTTCCGTGACCTCGATCTGCTCGACCTCCTCCTCACCGTACATCTTGACGAGGCGACCGCTGTATTCCTGCGGAAAGTAGTCGCTGTTGACGTGGTAGATGGAGAGGCGCTTGTATTCGTAATTGGTGAAGTCGATTTCCTTTACCTTCATACTGTCCTCCGTAATAGCACACATGGTGCCGTATTTTATGCTTCTGTTATCTTTTATTATAAGGGAAACCGAACGCTTTGGCAAGTACATCCTTGACAAAAAACACGAAAAAAAGAGGGTGAAATTTGAATATCTTGCAGAAAAAAGGATTTTTGCACCGCTTGCATCAATTTTGTGTTGAAAAATTCAAAAAATAATGGTATACTGTATTGTAAACAAAATAAATGATAAGGACAGGTTATTGCAGATGAAATGTTATCGTGCAGGCATAGACATCGGCTCAACGACGGTCAAGCTCGTATTGATCGACGAAAAGGGCGAGATCGTATTCGGTGAATACCGCCGTCATTGCGCCCACACGCAGGAGACGCTGGCAGAGCTTCTTCTGGAGGCAAGAGAGAAGCTCGGCGATTGTGAGCTGAAGGTCAGCATCACGGGCTCGGGCTCGATCAACCTTGGCAAGGCGCTGGGGATCGACTTCGTTCAGGAGGTCGTCGCCGTGGCGTCCGCTTTGCAGTTCGTCGCGCCCAAGACCGACGTTGCGATCGAGCTTGGCGGTGAGGATGCGAAGATCATCTACTTCACGGGCGGTCTTGAGGAGAGAATGAACGGTATCTGCGCAGGCGGTACGGGCTCGTTTATCGACCAGATGGCGGCGCTCTTGCAGACGGATGCAGAGGGCCTCAACCGTGAAGCGGCAAATTATAAAGAGATCTATCCGATCGCGGCGCGCTGCGGCGTATTTGCCAAGACGGATATCCAGCCCCTCATCAACGAGGGCGCTACCAAGGCGGATCTTGCCGCCTCCATCTTCCAGGCGGTGGTCAATCAGACCATTTCGGGTCTCGCCTGCGGCAAGCCCATTCGCGGCTGTGTCGCCTTCCTCGGCGGACCGCTCCACTTCCTCCCCGAGCTGAAAAAGGCGTTTATCCGCACGCTGAAGCTCACCCCCGACAAGATCGTGGACCCCGCAAACTCTCATCTGTTTGCCGCCATGGGTGCGGCGCTGGAGTCCAAGGATACCGCCCCCATCGCCCTCGGCGAGCTTGCGAAAAAGCTGGAGAGCGGCGTACAGATGGCGTTTGAGCTCAAGCGTCTCGATCCGCTCTTTGCCAGCCGTGAGGAGTACGACGAGTTCTGCGCACGCCACGCGAAGGCGCAGGTGAAGAAGGGCGACCTTGCCACCTACGAGGGCAACTGCTTCCTCGGTATCGACGCAGGCTCCACGACGACCAAGCTTGCCGTGATCGGCGAGGAGGGCGAGCTTCTCTTCTCCTTCTACGCAAACAATCAGGGCTCTCCCATTCAGACCGCCATGCGCGCCATGCGTGAGGTCGGCGAGCTTCTGCCGCCGACGGCGAAGATCGCGCGCTCCTGCTCCACGGGCTACGGCGAGTCTCTTCTGAAATCCGCATTCTCGCTCGACGAGGGTGAGGTCGAGACCATCGCGCACTGCACGGCGGCATCCTTCTTCGATCCCGAGATCAACTGTGTGCTCGATATCGGCGGTCAGGATATGAAGTGTATCAAGCTCAGAAACGGCTCCGTTGATAATATCCTGTTGAACGAGGCTTGCTCCTCGGGATGTGGCTCGTTTATTGAGAACTTTGCAAACTCTCTCGGCTTCACCGCCAAGGAGTTTGCCAAGGAGGCGCTCTTTGCCAAGAACCCCATCGACCTCGGTACGCGTTGCACCGTCTTTATGAACTCCAACGTCAAGCAGGCGCAGAAGGAGGGCGCGACCGTGCAGGATATCTCCGCAGGTCTTGCGTACTCCGTTATCAAGAACGCGCTCTTTAAGGTTATCAAGCTCTCCGATGCGGCGGACCTCGGCCGTCACGTCGTCGTACAGGGCGGTACCTTCTACAATCAGGCGGTACTGCGTGCGTTCGAGAAGATCTCGGGTGTGACAGCAGTCTGCCCCGACATCTCGGGCATCATGGGTGCCTTCGGTGCGGCGCTGATCGCCAAGGAGCGCTATCGCGGTGAGGAGAGCTCGATGCTCCCCATCTCCGATATCCTGAATCTCGAATACAAGACCTCCACGGCGCGTTGCGGCGGATGCTCCAACCGCTGTATGCTGACGGTCAATATCTTCCCGGGCGGACGCAAGCACGTGACGGGCAACCGCTGTGAGAAGGGCCTCGGCGGCGCCAAAACGGGCGAGAAGGGTCCGAACCTCGTTGCCTATAAGCTTGACCGTATCTTCGGCTACGAGCCTCTGACCCCCGAGCGTGCGTACAGAGGCACCATCGGTATCCCGCGCGTGCTGAATATGTACGAGAACTATCCCTTCTGGGCGACCTTCTTCAAGAAGCTCGGCTTCCGCGTCGTCCTCTCGCCCAAGTCCACGAGAAAGATCTACGAGCTCGGTATGGACTCCATCCCGTCCGAGTCCGAGTGCTATCCCGCCAAGCTCTCCCACGGTCATATTCAATGGCTGGTAAACGAGGGTGTACGCACCATCTTCCACCCCTGCGTTTTCTATGAGAGACAGGAGACCCCCGGCGCACAGAATCACTTCAACTGCCCGATCGTCGTTTCCTACTCTGAGAATCTGAAAAACAACGTCGAGGCTGTCGTAACAGGCAAGGTCAAGTACATACGTCCCTTCATTGCATTCACGAATGAGAAGATCGCGGGCGACCGTCTCGTTCGTCTCTGCTCCGAGCAGTGGAAGATCCCCGAGCAGGAGGTACGTGCCGCCGTACACGCCGCATGGAAGGAGCAGCTTCTCGCCAAGGCGGATATCCGTGCCGAGGGCGCAAGAGCGCTCCGCTGGGTGAAGGAGAACGGCAAGCGCGGTATCGTGCTCGCCGGCAGACCCTATCACATTGACCCCGAGATCAACCACGGCATCCCCGAGCTGATCGCCTCCTACGGCTTTGCCGTTCTGACGGAGGACGCTCTGCCGATGAATTTCAATCCCACGAGACCCCTGCGTGCCAACGACCAGTGGGTATATCACTCCCGTCTGTACTCCGCGGCGGAGTACGTCAGAACCCGTGAGGATCTGGAGCTTATCCAGCTCAACTCCTTCGGATGCGGTCTTGACGCCGTCACGACCGACCAGGTCTGCGAGATTCTGGAGGGAAGCAATAAGCTCTATACGGTACTGAAGATCGACGAGGTCAACAACCTCGGTGCGGTGCGCATCCGTATCCGCAGTCTGCTTGCCGCCATGAATCAGCGTCTGGAGAAGGGTATCCACCCCGTGGTGCGCTCCATCGAATATAAGAGAACCGAGTTCACCAAGAAGATGTTTGACGATAACTACACCATTCTTGCGCCTCAGATGTCTCCGATCCACTTTGACATCCTCGGCCCCGTCTTCAAGAAGTACGGCTATAACGTCGTCATTCTCGGTAACGATAACCGTACCGCCATCGACGTCGGTCTCAAGTACGTCAATAACGACGCCTGCTTCCCGTCCATCACCGTCGTCGGTCAGATCATGGAGGCGGTGCTTTCGGGTAAGTACGACACCGACCGTCTTGCCATCATCATGTCTCAGACGGGCGGCTGCTGCCGTGCGAGCAACTACGTCGGTTTTATCCGCAGAGCGCTCGATAAGGTCGGCCTCTCCCATATCCCCGTTATCTCCCTCAATGCCAACGGCATGGAGAAAAACGAGGGCTTCAAGCTGAAGCCCGACGTACTGCTGGCGGCGGCGCGCTCCCTCGTATACGGCGACCTTTTCATGCGCTGTCTCTACCGTGTGCGCCCCTACGAGCTGATCCCCGGCTCTGCAAATCGCCTGCATAAGAAGTGGGAGAAGATCTGTATCGACTCCCTGATCAACGACAAGTCGAAGAATTCCTTCGGCGCTGTCTGCCGCGGTATCGTCCGCGCCTTCGATACATTCCCGATCCGCGAGGACGTGCGTAAGCCCCGCGTCGGTATCGTCGGTGAGATCTTGGTCAAGTACATGCCTTTGGCAAACAACCATCTCGTAGAGCTTCTGGAGAAGGAGGGTGCGGAGGTCGTCGTTCCCGACCTTCTGGACTTCTTCAACTACTGCGTCTACAACTCCGAATATAAGCATAAGTTCCTCGGCGCAACGTGGAAGGCCAAGGTAACCGCGCGTGCGGGCGTGGAGGCGATCCGTCTGCTCCGCAAGCCCGCGATGGATGCGCTCAAGCAGAGCCGTCGCTTTGAGCCCGCGATGCCCATTGAGGAGGTCGCAAGCCTTGCTAAGCCCTTCCTCTCCATCGGTAACCAGTACGGTGAGGGATGGTTCTTAACGGGCGAGATGGTCGAGCTCATCAAAACGGGCACGCCCAATATCGTTTGTATCCAGCCCTTCGCCTGCCTGCCGAACCACGTCGTCGGCAAGGGCGTCATCAAGATCCTGCGCAACAAATATCCGCAGTCGAATATCGTTGCCGTGGACTACGACCCCGGCGCAAGCGAGGTCAACCAGCTCAACCGCATCAAGCTGATGCTCTCCTCCGCCAAGAAGAATCTCGAAGCCGAGATCGCCAGGGAACAAAATAAGAAGCACTGATCCGTAACGAAGTCCCCATCCCCTAAGAGCAATGTCGTCAACTTGAGCGTTGACGATATTGCAGTGATATATTTCGCCGATAGCGAAACGTGATATTTGGACTACGTCCAAGTGATATTCGCGCAAGGCGCGAGTGATAAGGTGAAAATTTATTATATTTTTTATGAAGTTGACGACATTGCCGCATAAGGGAAGGGGACTTCTCTTTGTCATCACCCGAAAAGCGAGCAGACCCAAAGGATCACGCCGTAGAGCACAGAGGAGAGCACGCCGTAGACAATGACGGGACCTGCGATAGTGAACATCTTGGCACCAACGCCCAAAACAAATCCCTCGCTCTTGCTTTCGATCGCGGGGGAGGCAACGGCGTTGGCAAAGCCCGTGATGGGAACGAGTGTCCCCGCGCCTGCGATGCGCGCGACGTCGTCAAAGACACCGAGCCCCGTGAGAAGCGCGGCGAGGAACACCAGCGTGACGGGTACGAGCGTCTTTGCGTTCTCCTCGGAAATCTCCAGATAACGGTAAAGCCGGAAAAAGCACTCTGCCGTGGCAGAGACCGTCCCGCCGATGAGAAAGGCAAAAAGACAGTTCTTCCCGATCGGAGATCGCGGTGCACGCTGCTTCACGTAGTCCGCATATTTCTTTTTATCCATGCAAAACACCTTCTTTCTGTTGCGTTTGAAAACAACAATCTTATCTTTTCCCGAAACGGAAAATATATTTTATAAGAATTTCAGGAAAATGCAAAAAAACATTTGACTTTTTTATAAAATGTGATAGAATAGAGGTGTAATGTGTGAACGGCAGCTCAAAACACATTCAGGGTCACCCCTAATACAAAGAACATATGCTGCCGAGAAAAGGAGATCTAACTATGCCTTACGTTATCAATGCTGATCTTTGCCTCGGTTGTGGCGCTTGCGCAGACGGTTGCCCCGTTTCCGCTATCTCTGAAGTAGACGGTAAGTACGTTATCAACGCTGACGAGTGCGTTGACTGCGGCGCATGTGCAGGTAACTGCCCCGTTGGTGCTCCCGAAGCACAGTAATCGCTCGCGGGTCGCTCCGTGAACAATTCAAAAACGATTTATCGTTTTCCAACAGCCTCATTCCGAGGCTGTTATTTTGTTTGCGGGCAGTGCCCGCATCTGTGTGCTCGGCGGGCAGTGCCCGCTTCCGTGTGCTCGCCTATCGTATTGTCCCATCGAAACGAAGTGCGGCAAAACGGCGAGGTCAGATTGTTGAATCTAAACGGCAAATTGGGATTTGCGGGAGGCTTCGTTGAGCGGAAACGCTCGTTCGGCTCCTTCCGGGAGGGAGCTCCCGACGTAAGTCGGGTGAGGGAGAGCG
>JAFTIJ010000013.1 GCA_017456965.1 Clostridia bacterium | reverse complement strand
TTGAGGATGAGCGTGGTGAGCGCCTCGCCCTCGATATCCTCGGCGATGATGACGAGCTTCATGCCGGACTTGACGATCTGCTCAAGCAGGGGAAGGAGATCCTGGATATTGGTGATCTTCTTATCGGTGATGAGGAGGAATGCGTCGTCGATGACAGCCTCCATCTTGTCGGTATCGGTTACCATGTAGGGGGAGAGGTAGCCGCGGTCAAACTGCATACCCTCTACGACCTCGCAGTAGGTCTCTGCGGACTTGGACTCCTCAACGGTGATAACGCCGTCGGAGGTTACCTTCTCCATTGCGTCTGCGATCAGTCTGCCGATCTCCTCGTCGCCTGCGGAGATTGCGCCGACGCGGGCGATATCGAGAGAGCCGCTGACCTTCTTGGAGTTCTTGATGAGGCTCTCAACGGCCTTGTCTACAGCCTTGGAGATACCCTTGCGGATAACCATGGGGTTTGCGCCTGCGGCAACGTTCTTCATGCCCTCACGGATGAGTGCCTGTGCGAGGAGCGTTGCGGTGGTGGTACCGTCACCTGCGGCGTCGTTGGTCTTGGTAGCGACCTCCTTTACGAGCTGTGCGCCCATGTTCTCGGCGCCGTCCTCCAGCTCGATCTCCTTTGCGATGGTCACACCGTCGTTGGTGATGAGGGGAGCGCCGTATTTCTTGTCAAGCACGACGTTTCTGCCCTTGGGGCCCATCGTGATCTTGACGGTGTCAGCAAGCTTGTCGATGCCCTGCTGGAGAGCGTTTCTGGCGTCAACGCCATGCAAAATAGTCTTTGCCATTGTGAATTTCCTCCTGAAAAATTATTCTACGATCGCGAGGATGTCGCTCTCGGAAACGATGATGTACTCGATACCGTCCATCTTGATCTCGGTGCCGGAGTACTTGCTCGTGATAACCTTATCGCCTACCTTGATGGTCATGGGGACGAGCTTGCCGTCCTTCATGGCGCCGGGGCCTACGGCGAGCACCTCTGCTACCTGGGGCTTTTCCTTTGCGGAAGCGGTGAGGATGATGCCGCTCTTTGTGGTTTCCTCCGCCTCGGTCATTTTGACGACGACGCGGTCTGCCAAGGGTTTCAGTTTCATGTGAGATTCCTCCATATATTTAGATTTGTTTTCTTACCGTTATATCGGTTTGGCACTCTTTTGCCTTGAGTGCTAATGTCAAATGATATTTTAATACGATACAGAGAAAAAATCAAGTGCTTTTACAAAACTTTTTTTATTTTAACACTTATTTCATAAATAATATACCGATCCGAAAAAAATTCATGCTTTTTTACGGAAAATTTCTTTGCCGTGGCAAGAAGCGCGTCCTTTTTGCATATACATGAGTCTGTAAAGAAGAGAGGATCGGGGGATGGCTATGGCGTTTTTGGAGAGCGCCGCCGATATCGGCGCGGGGCTTTTGCTGCCGTGTGTGCTTTTTTTGGCGGGCGTGTATTTCACGCGGTATCTCGGCGGCTTTTATTTGCGGCATCCGCTTTTGACCGCGCGTCGGATGCTTGGCGGCGGTCGGAGTCGGGCGGGCGCGTTTCGCGCTCTCTCCGTCTCTCTTGCGGGGACGCTTGGCGTCGGCAATATCGTCGGCGTCGGGGTGGCGATCGCGCTTGGGGGCGCGGGTGCGCTTTTCTGGATGTGGCTCTCCGCGCTTTTCTCCATGATCGTCAAATATGCGGAGATCGTGCTCGCGATGCGGTATAAGGTGTACGAGCGGGGCAGATTCCTCGGCGGACCGATGTATTATATGCGGGACGGTGTCGGCGGTGCGCTCGGACGTGTGATGGCATGCGGCTTTGCCGCGCTCGGCGTGCTTTCTGCGCTTGCCATGGGCAATATGGTGCAGATGAATGCCGCGGCGACGGCGCTCTCCTCCGCAATGGGTGTGCCGCGTGCAATACTCGGCGTGCTCGGTGCGCTCTTGTGCGTGCTCTTGCTGACGCGCGGCTTTGAGGGCATCTCGCGTGTGACCGCCGTCGTGATCCCCGTGATCAGCCTTGCGTACGTGCTGCTTTCCCTGCGCGTGCTTGTTTGTGAGGCGGCGCGGTTGCCCGCTGTGTTTGCGGAGATCCTGCGTGGGGCGTTCGACGTGCGTGCGGCGTCGGGCGGTACGCTCGGCTTTTTTCTGACGGGAGCGTTTCGTCAGGGGGTGGCAAAGGGTGCGTTCTCACACGAGGCGGGCTGCGGTACGGCGGCGATGGCGCACGCGGGCGCGGAGCGCGTTCGCCCCGCAGAGCAGGGGACACTCGGGATCTTTGAGGTCTTTTTCGACACGGTCGTGCTTTGCACGCTGACAGGTCTCGTGATCCTGCTTGCCTGTGACGGTGCGCCCGTGACGGAGAACGGAATGCACCTTGTGATCTATTCCTTTTCGCGTTATTACGGACGCCGTGCGGCGTATCTGATCAGCGTCGGGATCGTCCTCTTTGCGCTGGCGACGGTCGTCTGCTGGGGCTATTACGGCAAACTCTGTCTGCAGTATCTCGTTCACTCTCCCATAGCACCCGCGGTCTACGATCTGATTTACAGCGCCGCCGTGATTCCCGCCGCTGTCATGACGGAGAGCGCCGTCTGGTCACTCTCCGATCTTATGACGGCGTGGATGACCGTATTGAATCTGTCGGCACTGCTGATGCTACGGCGTGCGGTCCGCGCAGAAACAGTCTCGGCAGGCTTATGCCTGCCGAGATAAGAGCGATGTTATTTTTTGAGTCTGCCGATGACCTTGCCGAAGCAGTGGAAATCGTCGCCCTCGCCGAGGGGAATGTCGCGGTACGCGGGGTTTAGGGAGATCAGGCGGTCGCCGCCGTATTTCTTGAAATAGCTCTCTCCGTTGAGTGAGAAGATACCGAGCTCACCCGTCTGTACCTCGTCCTCGCCCGAGACGAGCAGGATGTCGCCGTTCTCATATTTGGGCATCATACTGTCACCGTAGACGCGGACGGCGAAATCCGCATCCTCGGTCTTGCCGTTGGCGTACACGGCGATCTCCGTGTAATCGTCGCCGAAAAGATACGAGCCCGTACCCGCGGAGGCGGGGGTGCTGTAGAGACGGAGCGTGCGTACGGCGGCGGTATCGAGCGAATACGGCGTCTCCGTGCGCTTTTTCATCATGCGTGCGTGCTCCTTGTTGATGACGTGCGCCACCTCGTCCTTGCCGTCGGTATCGAGCTCTGCATATTTTTTCGCAAGCTCTGCGGGCAGAGAGGCGTGCGTATCCTTGCCCTTGCCGAGGACCTCGTCGGGGGTGCATCCGAGTGCCTCGCAGAGTGGGAGCAGGGTAGAGAGCTTCGGGTCAGCGGTCGTGCCGCTGAGAAGCTTATTCAGCGTGCCGGGGGAGATGCCCGAGCGCTCGGCGAGCATATCGTTGGTAAGCCCCAGCTCTTTTTTTCTCTTTTTTATATGATCAAGCCATTCCATATCTGTGACCTGTCCTTTCAAAAATGATCTTTGACGGTAATAGTTTACCATATAATATAACAGATGTCAAGAAAAATTTGTAGAAATTTATACTTAAAGGTAAAAAAATTACAAAAACCTATTGACATTTACCATTGATGGGTGTATAATAGGCTCACAAATGATAATTAACGGTAATTCAGAAACAAATCCTGCGGAGGTTGAAGTATATGATGCAGCATTACGATCTCAGAGTCATTGAGGACTGTCTCGTTTTTTCCTATGAAGTAGAACGCCCGAATTATCCGAAGGCAAAGCGTACGCAGACGGTTCGGAAGCAGGTGGCGTCCAACGGCGTAACGTCGGGAAAGCACACTTCCCGCCGCGAGCGCAAGCGCCGTATCCTGCAAGGCGATCTGAAGCGATGGCTGATGCGCATCCTGTTTATCCTGCTTGCACCCGCAGTCATGGCGGCGGATCTCTTGCTCCGCGCCGCGACGCTTGCGTTCGGCATCTGCCGTCAGCGCCCGACCTATATCACCACGCTTGCCACGGTTTCCTTTGTGATCATCGTATCGGGTGTGATCGGGCTATTGTGACCGCTCTCTTACAGTTCTCCTGAAATACATCCGTTTCTCTCGGTCTGAGCAGCCGAGAGGAGCAAAGAGCCGCGACGGATCTCAACCGTCGCGGCTCTTTGCGCGGAGTGTTATTTTTCGCTTTTACCCGTGGGCTTGGCGGTGCCTGTGGGCTTCTTCTTTTTCTTGACGACAGAGAAGCCGAAATTGCCGAGCTTCTTGCCGAGCTCGAAATACTCGCCGTGTGCAAACGCCGCGAGTCCCGCCTTGTCAAGCCTCAGCTTGCCGCTCTCGTCGATGAGGCTCTCGTCCACGCGGATGCCGACCACGTCGGCGATGAACATATCGTGTGAGCCGAGCGGCACGACCTCGGCGACCTTACAGAGGATCGACATCGGGGACTCTGCGATCGCGGGGCAGGAGAATCCCTCGTCCTCGTCAAATTCGGGGGTCAGACGGCACTCCTTGAATTTATCGACCTTCTTGCCCGTTTTCATGCCGCAGAAATCGGCGGCGCGGACGAGGTCCTTGGTGGTCAGATTGATGACGAACTCACCGCTCTCGCGGATCAGAGGGTAAGAGTGGCGCTGGGGGCGCACGGAGATATAGGTCTTGGGCGGATGCGTGCAGAGGATGCCCGTCCACGCCACGGTGATGATATTGGGCTTTTTATCCTCGCCCATGCAGGAGATCATCGCGGGCGGTACGGGCGCGACCAGCGCGCCGCCCTTCCATTTGAGCTTAGCCATACAGGTTTCCTTTCTTTTGCCCTTTTGCACAAAAAAATCAGATAATGCTTGTGATGTTGCACAATAATTGCTTGCGAAACGGGCACGTACTTGACTTTTTTGTAAAAACAGATTATAATAGAAGAGACTTATTATAGCCAGTATACCATAAAAGAAGATGAAGATAAAGCCCTTTTTGCAAATTTTCAAAACGAAAGTTTTGCACCGTGTGAACGAAATGGCTTTGGCACGGCGGAATTGTCAAGGGATGTCGCTTTTTCTTTTTGGGTGACGGCTTTCCTGTGGGTGCCCATGGGATTCAAATGAAATGAAAAGGAAGTATTTTTCATGAAACAGGTTTCAAGAGTGCTTGCCGTGATGCTCGCGGCTATGCTTCTGCTGTCGGCGCTCCCGATGTCGGTGCTGGCAACGGATGCGTATGAGATCTCCGAGTTTGATTACGGCTACAGAGGCCCCAAGGATACTCCTCTGCTTGTCATCCTCGTCAATTATGACCCGAGCCAAAACGGAGAGGACATGGAGAGCGGTGAGATGCTCCTCCAGTGGAAGGATCATTCCTATTGGTCCGAGATGTTCTTCGGCAACGGCCCCAAGACGCTCAAGGCTTACTTTGAGACGCAGAGCGGCGGTAACTTCCGCTTTATACCCGCGACGGAGGGCTTTGCGGACGCGACCAAAAAGAACGTGGCAAACGACGGTGTCGTTGAGGTCAGTATTGCGAAGAGCTTGCCAGCCTCTTACAGCTCGGCATCCAGCTCCAATTACCGCTATGATGCAATTGCGGCGGCGGTCAATGGCGGCTTTGTGGATTTCAGCGTTTACGATAAGGACGGGAATAAATTTGTGGATGAAACGGAGCTGATGTTTGCTTTCGTTTCTGCCGGCTATGAAAAGACCCGTACCAGCCAGAAGCCGAACTTCAACGCACACAAGTCCAGCCTCAACTATTCCTTTAACGGCGTAACCGTGGCAACGAATTACGCATGGTGCGGCGAAATGATCAGCGGCAGCGCTCCGATCACCGTGGGCTCCTACTGCCATGAGCTTGGTCACGCGCTCGGCAACGGTGACCTGTACGTTACGGCAGGCTCCTGGGGCGGTGCAAACTCCCCTGCGGGCAAGGTCTCCGTCATGGCGGGTAACGGCTCCTCCGGTGCCAACGACGGCGAGAACAAGGGTGAGTCCCCCTCGAATTTCGACCCCTATCATCTCACGGTTTACGGTCTTTACGATTATACGAACGTCGGCAACGGCGAGTATACCCTCTACTCCCGTCAGAGCAAGAAGGGTACTTATAATATTCTGAAGATCTCCACACCCGACCCGATGGAGTACTATCTCGTGGAGAACCGCTACTTTGATAACAGCACTCCGCACTTCGACAGCCAGACCAACTATGAGGGTACGCGCGGTATCGTGATCTGGCACGTTGACCAGGGTATCGCGGACTCGGGACGCGCGATGGAGGGTATGCCTATCAATACCCCGACCAAGAATGCCGATATCGGTGTTGCGGCGCTTGCGCCCGCAACCGTGGAGGCACCCCGTAACCCTGCAAGCTCGGGCGTATTCAATAAGGCTGGTCTTGTGTTTGACTGCCATGCGTATGCATTCCCCGGCAGCGGCACGTGGTACACCAGAATGTCCGACGAAGAGGCGAAGCTCTTCGATCTCCATATCGAGATCCTCGA
>JAFTIJ010000138.1 GCA_017456965.1 Clostridia bacterium | reverse complement strand
GTATCCCGTAAACACTCCCTGTGCTGTCATCCTCGAACGAAGCGGAGCGAAGTGAAGGATCTGCACACGCGGGGAGTCCCCGATCTGATGTGCGTTCTTTTCAAAAATAAACTTTTAAATGTTACAACGTAGTAGGGGCGAACTGCGTTCGCCCGAAAAGCTTGAATTCACGTGTTTTTTTGACGGGCGAACACAGTTCGCCCCTACTTTCCGCGCCGTCAAGCACGGCGAAACGGCGAGGTCGATCGTGAGCAAATTCCTACGATTACAAAAAAGCCCAAACGACAGAAATGCCGTTTGAGCTACGTAAGCCTGCATAGTTAAATGGATATAATAAACCCCTCCTAAGGGTTAGTTATGGGTTCGATTCCCATTGCGGGTGCCAAAAATTCCGTACGCAGAGCGTACGGAATTTTTAATCTGTTTTTTTCGATGCTCGTATGAGCTTCGCAATGAATTGCAACCTCGCCGTTTTGCCGCGATTTCGGACGCGGAAAGCTATGATAGGCGAGCACAAGGAAGTGGGCACAGCCCACATAACGGTATCAAGGGGAAAGGCGACAAACCAACCTCGCCGTTGCACCGCGATTTCGGACGCGGAAAGCTATGATAGGCGAGCAACCGGGCGTGGGCACAGCCCACCGAAATACTCGCGGGAGAGGATTGCGTACTCGCTGATGGTGCGGAATTCGCCCTTGATCAGCATGGCATCTTTATGCGTTGCCTCGTGGCGAAAGCCGCATTTGGCGGCAACGCGCTTGCTCGCGTCGTTCTCGTCCATGATCTTGGCGACGAGACGGTGCAGTCTCAGCTCCGAGAAGCCGAATGCCATCAGGCGCAAAAGCGCCTCGGGGGCAAGCCCCATATGCCAGAAGTCGGGGTGCAGGACGTACCCCACCTCGGCGGCGTTGTTCTCAAGATCAAAGCACGTGAAGCCGCAGGTGCCGATCATTTTTCCGCTCTCCTTGTATTCGAGGGCAAAATCGTAGAAGTTCTCATCCCGATACTGTCCCTGCAGGTAGGCGATATAGCGCTTGGTGAATTTCGGTGAATCATGCGGTGTCCATAGCAGATACCTGCTGGTTTCGGGGCGGCGGGAGTAATCAAACATATCCTTGTAGTCCGAGACGACGATCTTCCTCAGGCGGAGCCTGTCGGTTTCGAGCGTCGGGGGCTTTACGAAAACGGAAAGCATTTCCTCGTTCAAAATGAATCACCTCTTTTGATTGCCGCGTGGGGCTTTTCTCGGTATAAAACCGTACGGATCTGCAAAGGATAACATTATCCGTATTTCTATTGTAACGCAAATCGCGGAGATTTTCAAGGAAAATTCGTAAGATATTTACACTCCCTTCAATCTCATTTCACGATTTGGTCATAAATATATTTTATAATAAACACAAAGCTCGAAAAAACGCGAAGAAAGGAACGTGTTACTATGAATGAATTTGAACGTGACAACAGGGATCTGCGTCCCGAGGATACGGACGGGACGCCGCATCCCACGGAGCAGACGACAGGGGAGGCGCCCACCGTGCCCGAGGAGACGGCAGAGGCCGCAGAGCGCGCGCCCGAGACGCCGACGGAGGACGCGCCGCGATCGGTGACGCCCGAGGAAACGGCAGAGAAAGAGGAACCGTTCCGTGATATTTACGGCAAGACGTATCGGGCGTCCGCACCCACGCCCCCGAAAAAGAAGAAGCGCGAGCTCAAGCTGTCGGGTAGCGGTCTTGCACTGCTTCTCGTTTGCTGTATGCTCGTCTCGATCCTTGCGGGCGCGGGCATCAACTATATGATGAACGGTGAAGCTCCCATCCAGACGACCGACGGCACGACGACCGACGGTACCCCGACAGACGGCACGACGACGGCAGGCGGTCAGAGCCACGACAAGCCGATCAGCCCCTCTCAGAGTGGCGAGACAGCTCCCGCGATCGGCGTCGGCACGCATACGGGCAGCGTCGTTACCGCATTCCCCGAGTATGAAGTATATGCACCCATTGCCAATCAGTGTATCCAATCCGTTGTCGTGATCCGCGTGACGGAAAAGACGATCGCATACGGTCAGGAGTACGTGACCTCGGGCGCGGGCTCCGGCGTTATTTTCGATAAGAACGGCTATATCGTTACAAACTATCACGTCGTCGGTGACGCGACAGAGTCGATCTCCGTCGAGCTCTACGACGGCTCGGTCTACGAGGGCAGATATATTTACGGCGACGAGTACGTCGATCTCTCCGTGATCAAGATCGAGAAAAGCGACTGCGTCGCGGCGCGCATCGGCGACTCCTCGCAGATGGCGCTCGGTCAGATCGTCGTCGCGATCGGTAACCCCCTCGGCTACGGTCTGACGGTGACCCCCGGTGTGGTCAGTGCGCTCCAGCGCTCCGTCACGATCGACAACACCACCATGACGCTGATGCAGACCAGCGCCGCCATCAATAGCGGTAACTCGGGCGGCGGCCTCTTCAACCTCCGCGGCGAGCTGATCGGCATCGTCAACGCCAAGGTCGGCGGCACCTCTGTGGAGGGCATGGGCTTTGCGATCCCCTCCACCACCGTGGTCAAGTCTCTGAACGATCTCAAGGACTACGGCTATATCACGGGCATGGCGCGCCTCGGTGTGACCATCAGCACCCGTCAGTATCAGACGTGGCCCTATATGCAGACCCACTCCTATATTCAGGTCGTCGAGATCAATCCGAACGGCAGCGCGGCGAAGTCGGGCCTTGAGATCGGAGATATCCTCTATAAGTTCAACGGCGTGGAGATCTCCTCCTTCGATATCCTCTCCGAGCAGCTGACGAAATACGCCGTCGGCGATACGGTCACGCTGACGATCCGACGCCCCATCGTGGAGCTGACGAACAATAATCTCTCGGAGTACCTCAGCACCTCCGAGGAGATCGAGCTTGCGATCACCTTCGTCGAGTTCAATCCCAATATCACCTGAGCGTCAAAGCCCCCGAGGAGCTCCTCGGGGGCTTTTTGTCTTGGTTGAGCGATATTCAATCCTTGCTTTTGCGCGGACCACGGCATGGTGACGTGCGGCTTTCAATAATAAAAAAATTTTTTGTAAAATATCTATACTTCTTGCGCGTTTTGTGATAAAATAAGATAAGATGAATCTTCGGGCTCCGATCCCCGGAAGAAAGGAATGGTCAAGCGGCGATGTCATATATGCTCAGAGATAAAACGGAGATCAAGATCTTTATCCTGTATCTTCTGATGAATGCGGAGGCACCCGTCGATTTCGTGACCCTGCACGACATGGTCGTACAGGATGACGTGGTGGGGCAATTCGACTTCATGGACTCCTTTTTTGAGCTGGCTGAAACGGAAGCGGTTGAGAAAAGCGAGCAGGACGGCAAGGAGTTTTTCTCCGTGACACCCAAGGGCAGAGAGGCCGCCTCCATGCTGGAAAACGATCTCTCCAAGGCCGTGCGCGAGCGCGCGTTGCGTTCCGCCAAGCGCTATCTGCAGTTCCGTCTGCGCGGTGCAAAGGCGCAGAGCCGCGTGGTCCCGCTGGAGAACGGAAAGTACCGTCTGGACTGTGAGTGCAGTGACCGCGACGGCGTCTACATGACGACCTCCGTCGTGCTGGATACCAAGCGACAGGCAGAGCTGATGAAGTATAACTTCGACGATAAGGCGGAGCTGGTCTATCGCGGACTGATGAGCCTGCTCTCGGGCGACGTCAATTATCTGGCGGATTCCTGGTCTGCGTCGGAGGACCCGAGAGACTGATTTTTGCCGCATTCCGTGTTTGAGCGATATTCAACACGGGCGGTGCCCGTTACATTACCTAAGAAAGGAATACCAAACCGTGAAAGAATTCAATGAATTCGGCGAGCCGATCGAGGAGCCGAAAAAGAAAAAGTGGGGCTTTTTCTCAAGCTATACCAAGGACGGCAAGGGCGTCGAGAAAAGCGACGTCATCACCGACTATAATTTTATCAATTTCTTCAAGCTGTACGCCAGACGCTTTGTCAAGCTGATCTGGGTCAACGCACTGTATATTGTGGGTAACTTCCCGATCATCTTCCTTCTGCTTGCGCTCAGCGGCTATTTCAGCAAGATGGGCTCCTCGCCCGCAAGCGAGCTCTTCTCTGTCGTGAACGGCATCGGCACGGCGTCGGGCGGTACCTCCGTCTCGCTTGGTGCGCTGATGGGCATCCACGGCGGTATGGATACGATCTTTGCCAATACGTGGGCGACCTACATCCTCTACGGCCTCGCCGCGCTCTTCTTCGTCACCTTCGGTCCTGTGAACGCGGGATGTACCTATATCGTCAGAAACCTCGTCAAGGGTGAGCATATCTTCATGTGGCAGGATTTCATCACCACCATTAAGCAGAACTGGAAGCAGGCGATCCCGATGGGCATCCTCGACCTCATCACCATTCTTGTCTGCAGCTATTCCCTGATGAGCTACTACTATAATTATACGAACTATTACGTTCTTTTCTGGAGCTTGCTCGTCGTGATCATGCTGTATTCCTTCATGAGATTCTATCTTTATACGATCATGGTCACCTTTGAGCTCGGCTTCTTCGGCATCATCAAGAATGCCGCCATCTTCTGTCTGCTCGGCTTCGGCAGAAACATCATCCTTTTCGGCGGTATCGTGATGCTCGTTTGTCTGACCTTCGTGCTGGGACAGGTCTTCCTGCCGCTCGGCGTGATCAGCTTGCTTCTGCTTCTCTTCTCGGGTAGTGCCTTTATGGGTATGTATGCGGCGTATCCCAAGATCAAGAAGTACATGATCGACCCCTATTATACGAAAGCGGAGGCTGAGGAGTAAGATATCGCCTCGCGGATCATGACGGCGGGCTTCCCGCGGTATGCCGTCGCGGTGGGGCGTGATAACGATATGAGAAGCGCTTCTCTGCGCTGTCATCCTCGAACGGAGCGCCGGGGCGCGCAGTGAAGGATCTGCGCATGGTGAAGGCGTAAAAATACGGGTTATTTTCATCAAAAGAATACGATAGAAAAGGAGCATGGTCTTATGGAAAGAATTTTGGAAAAGAAGGGCTTTATCTGCGATATGGACGGTGTGATCTATCACGGCAGTCGCATCCTTGACGGCGTCGCGGAGTTCGTCCATTGGATGATCGAGAACGACAAAAAGTTTGTTTTCCTCACCAACAGCCCCGAGAGAACGCCCCACGAGCTCAGTATGAAGTTAGAGAGAATGGGTCTCTCCGTCTCCCCCGACAATTTCTACACGAGCGCGATGGCAACGGCGGAGTTTCTGAACAGTCAGGCTCCCGGATGCACGGCGTACGTGATCGGTGAGGCGGCGCTCGCCAAGGCGATGTACGACCAGAAGATCTACATGAACGACGTAAATCCCGACTACGTGGTGCTCGGCGAGACGAGAACCTACTGCTTTGAGAAGATCGAGAAGGCGATCGAGCTCGTCAACAAGGGCGCGAAGCTGATCGGTGCAAACCCCGACACCGTCGGCGTAACGGAGAAGGGCATCATGCCCGCCACGGGCTCCCTGGTTGCCCCCATCGAGATCGCTACGGGCAAGAAGGCGTATTTCGTCGGCAAGCCCAACCCGCTGATGCTCCGTCACGGTCTCAAAAAGCTCGGATGCCACAGTGAGGATATCGCGTTCATCGGCGACCGCATGGATACCGATATCATTGCGGGCATCGAGTCCAATATCGACACCATCCTCGTCCTCTCGGGCGTCACGCGCGTAGAGGATATCGATAAATTCCCCTACCGCCCGAAATACGTGCTGGGCGGCGTGGGCGATATCGTAAAAAATATCTGACTTGGCGTATAAAAAGCCGCCGTCTGTCGAAACTAAGACAGACGGCGGCTTTTTGCCGCGCTCGGAAAGGCGGCTACGGTATGGATTGGTACAGAACGGATCTTGCGGAGGAGCTCCGCGACAGAGAGATGGCAAGAGAGGCGGCGGCGCATCGGGGGGAGCTCGACGGCATCCTCTTTGACGAGACGCGTGCGGGGGATATCCGCACGAGCACCATTGAGATCGTAAGCGAAGCGGGGGCAAAGCGCCTCGGCAAGCCGATGGGGCGATACGTCACCGTGTCGTTTCCGACGGCGGCGGGGCTCGATCACGCGTCGTTTCTTGCGCTTTGCGATGCGGTGGCGTCACAGCTCGCGCGTCTGTGCGCGGGAAAGCGGCGCATCCTCGTCTGCGGTGTGGGGAACGACGACTTTGCCGCAGACGCGCTCGGCGTCATCGCGGTGCGTCACGTTCTCGTGACGCATCACCTGCAAGAGGCGGGCGTGCCGTATATGGACACGTTTGCCGATATTGCCGCGATCACCCCCGGAATCACGGCAAAAACGGGCGTAGAGACCGTTTCTCTCGTTCGCAGTGCGGTGGAGGCGGTTGCGCCCGATGCGGTTCTCGCCGTGGATTCGCTCGCTGCGGGGGATGCGTGCCGTCTGGCGCGGACGGTCCAGCTCTCGGATACGGGGCTCGCCCCCGGCTCGGGCGTCGGCAACGGGCGGCGCGCGCTTGACGAGACGACGCTCGGCGTCCCCGTGATCGCGCTCGGCGTGCCGACGGTGGTGGACGCGGCGACGCTCGTTTCCGAGGCGCTTGCGGGCGAGGAGGTATGCGAGGAGGCGATGGCAAGGCTCTCGGGGCTTTTCGTCGCGCCGAAGGAGATCGACGTGATCGCGGAAAACCTCGGCCGTATGATCGGCTTTGCCGTCAACCGCGCCTTTCACGGCGATCTGCCCTACGAGGAAATGGCAATGATGTCGTAAATGCGGAATATCCGCGCACTTCCCTGCATATATATAAACAAAGTCAATTTCGCGGATAAAATGCGCAAAGGAGAATATCGCAGTCCGATGCGTTTTTGTAAGAAAAATCCGTTTTACGCGCTGATTTTCGCTTATTTTGCATCCGCGACAGAAAAAGGAAGTGCGCTTATGAAAGAGAATTATCCGACGCTTACCGCCCCGGAGGTGACCTCCGCCCCTTATATGCGACCGCGTGAGAGAAAAACGCGGCGCCGTCATTCCCTGTCCAGCCTCTTGCTCCTCGTCTTGCTGATGCTTGCGGGTGCGTTTTTCGTGTACCGCGCCATGCCCGCAAGCGTCAAGGTCCCGCTGCTTACGTGGCTTTTCGGCACGGAGAGCGAGGGGGATACGCAGACGACGGCGGGGCAGACGACGACGGAGGCGCCCGATCCGCCCCAAACGACGTCGGATCTCTATTTCTGGCAATGTGAGCTGCCGCAGGGCGCGACGGCGATTTTGCCCGTAGACCTCTCCGCCAACACGCAGGGCGTGTTTTTGGAGAATCCGACCGACGCCGTGCCCGAGGTGATCGTGCCCGAGTTCGTGCGCGTCGGCGCGGGCGAGGTGTCGGTGCTGATTCTCAACACCCACTCGTTTGAGGCGTATTCAGCGGAGAGATCGCTTTATTTTGATGATCCGTCGTATGCCTACATAGGAGATGAAAATCGAAATGTCGGCGCTGTTTGCCGCTCATTTGCGGATGCGCTGAACAGAAACGGCGTCGGTGCGGTCTTCGTGGATTGTATGGCGACGTCGGGCATCGGCTCATACCAAAACGCCCGACGCATGGCGGAGCTTGCGCTTGCGGAGTACCCCGACGTCAAGCTGATCGTCGATCTTCATCGCGGCGTGGTGAAGGACAGCACGGGCGCCGTCCTGCGTCCCGTTGCGCCGCTCTTCGGCGAGGCGCTGGCGCAGGTGAGGCTGATCGTCGGTGCGGATGCCGCGTTTGAGACGAATATGGCGGCGGCGCTCGCCTTGTTCGGCAAGGCGTCTCTTACGCACGGGGAGCTCATGATGCCGACGGCGGTACAGGACGGTGCGCTCTTGCAGACGCTTCCCGTCCCTGTCCTGACGATGGAGATCGGCACCTGCGGCAACTACGTCTCTGAGGCACAGCGCTCGGCGGAGCTGCTCGCCGAGGTGATCGCGGAGCTGATGTGCGCGCAAGGCGGCACGACGCCTTCTCCCGCGCAGTGAAATCCCGTCACATGGTATTGTGATGAAGTGATTAAGGTGTCCGCTTTGCGGAAGAATGAATGATAATGGTGTTTTAACAGATGCTGACTTTGTAAATATGAGATTCAATTCTATACAGCAATTCAAGAAAACACGACGGATTCTGACGAACAAGCTATGTAGAAAAGTTAAAAATAAAAATTGCACGCTCCCTTCGGGGAAACGCTGATTTATTACATACCCGTAGGGGCGAACTGTGTTCGTCCGTCAAAAAGCCGCGTGAATTCAAGCTTTTCGGGCGATCGCAGATCGCTCCTGCGATGGAAATTTGATTGAATCGTTGGTTTCCCGGGAGGCTCCCACTTCGGGGGAGCTGTCAGCGTGAGCTGACTGAGAGGGTATACACCTGCGGGAATTCGCCCTCTCCGTCACGCTTGCGCGTGCCACCTCTCCCGGAGTGAGAGGCTTTGCAAAATGTGAATTTTTTGATAAAACATCGTAGGGACCGGCGTCCCCGACGGTCCGAAAAGCGGAAACCTCCCCTGTGCTGTCATCCTCGAACGAAACACAGGGAGTGCACGGCGCAATGTGATTGATAACAAAAGCGAAGGTTGCTGTTAGGCTCCTTCCGGGAGGGAGCTCCCGACGGAGGTCGGGTGAGGGAGAGTGCGTAGATATCAAGTCTGATCAAAATTGTAAGTGACGCGGGCTCCTTCCGTCACGCTTTGCGTGCCACCTTCCTCCCGGAGGAAGGC
>JAFTIJ010000137.1 GCA_017456965.1 Clostridia bacterium | reverse complement strand
CTATGGGCATGGTTATTCAAGATCATATACAGCCTGTATGATTGTATACACGCACTCTCCTTCCGTCTCGCTAACGCGATCCACCTCCCTCCGCAGGGAGGCTATCTGTGACCTGCGCTTTTGTTATCAATCGCATTGCGCCTACACTCCCTGCGCTTGTCATCATCGAGCGGAGTGCTTTGCACGGAGTGAAGGATCTGCGCATGGTAGGAGTTATAAATCTAATGTTCGTTATGCAAAAGTAACTTTTCAAAAAAATATACATTGGGTCGGGCGGTTGGCGCTTGCGCAAGATCCTTCACTCCACTTCGTTTCGTTCGAGGATGACAGCGCAGGGAGTGTTTCCGCTTTTTGGATCGTCGAGGCGTCGCCCCCTACGGGTAGGTGCCTTTTGCCACCTTAGATTACAAAAACGGGTGCGAACCGAAAAATCTCTCCCTCTTCTACGGATCGAACGCCGGGCGTTCGCCGTTTCTTTTGCTTCTTTTCTTGAGGGGTCAAGAAAAGAAGGCGCCCCCACGAGAGATGCCTTGCAGACACCGATAGCAACAGCGTGTTGCTTGCTATTTTCTAAACTGTGTGGTATAATCAAGGTATCAAACGAACAAGGTGGTGAACGTATGGAAACAAAGGACGTGATTTATGAGCTGAGAAACCGTGATGGACTCTCACAGGAGGAGCTTGCAGAGAAGCTTTTTGTGACGAGGCAAGCGGTATCTCGTTGGGAGACGGGCGAGACGACCCCGAATACAGAGACGCTCAAGCTCCTATCGAGGCTTTTTGACGTGTCGATCAATACGCTCCTCGGCTCTCCGAGAACGCTGATCTGTCAGTGCTGCGGGATGCCGCTTGAGGATAGCACGACGAGCAGAGAGCGGGATGGGCTCTTTAATGAGGAATACTGCAAATGGTGCTACGCCGACGGTGAGTATACCTATCACAATATGGACGATCTGATCGATTTCTGCGCGGAGCATATGGCAAACGAGCAGGTGACGGGCGATCAGGTGCGGGAATATATGCGGGAGATGCTCCCGAAACTGAACTATTGGAAGCGATATACAGAGATCGGCGGTGAGGAGAAATTCAAGGAGTTTCGCGATCAGCTGATCCGTGAGCTGAACGATCTGCATATCGAGGGTATGCCCGAGGTCACGGAGCTTTTTGCACTCGTGGGCGGCTACGTGAATCTCGCTTATCCGCTCCCGAACGGCGGAAACGTGAAGCTTCTTGACGACGCCGCTACGTATCTCGGATGTCAGCTGGAGAGCCTCTTTGGCGGCAGATGCTTCGGTGTTGTTGCCAACATGGAGTTTTTGCTCGTCTGTACCTATGAGGAAAACGGCGAGAACCCCGAGCTCGTGCTCTATAAAAAACGCTGAAATTGCTTTTGAGTAATGATTTGTGATATGAAATATGCGGCACCTGCGGACAAGCGGGTGCCGCATTGCGATTCTCTCGGATCGGGCGGCATATTTGGCGCGGGCTCTTGAAAAAGGCACGGGGATGTGGTACAATGAAAACAGTATATAGCCGTACCGTTTTACGGACGCGAAATTTTTGAGTACCATAGGAAAGGAAATGCAGACGATGCTTACATCTGAGATTATAAGAAACTACACCGCGATCCTGCAGGACGAGCTGCGTCCCGCCATGGGCTGTACCGAGCCGATCGCCATTGCCTACGCCGCCTCCATCCTGACCGACGTGCTTGACGGACCTGCGGAGGAGATCTCCGTCGGCCTCAGCGGAAATATTATCAAGAACGTAAAGAGCGTCGTCGTTCCCGCGACGGGCGGTATGCACGGTATTGAGAGCGCCGTCGCCGCAGGTGTCGTTGCCAACGCCTATACCAGAAGGCTGGAGGTGCTCGGTGCCCTGTGCGAGGAGGATATCGCACGGATCGCGGACTATAAGAGCCGCGCGATCATTGAGGTGTACGAGCTTCACTCCCGATGCAGCTTTGATCTCAAACTGACGGGTAAGCGCGGATGCGATACGGCAACGGTGCGCATTACGGAAAGCCACACCAACGTGGTTGCCGTTACGCTGAATGACGGCTCTCTGCTCGATCGCTATCGCGAGGTTATGAGCGTGGAGTCTGCCGCCGAGCCGTCGCGGGACTCCCGTGAAAATCTACTGAACGTCCGTGATATCGTGACCTTTGCCGAGCAGACGCCGCTGGACGCACTCCGTCCGTATCTGGAGAGACAGATCGAATTGAATATGGCGATCGCCGAGGAGGGGCTCAGAAATACCTACGGCGCCTCTATCGGTCAGCTTTTGCTGACGATCGGCACGCCCGACACGTCCAGACGCGCCAGAGCCTACGCCGCCGCAGGCTCGGATGCGCGCATGAGCGGCTGTGAGCTTGCGGTCTGCATCATCTCCGGTAGCGGCAATCAGGGCATCACCGCCTCGGTTCCCGTGATCGTTTACGCGCGTGAGCACGGTATTGATCACGAGCGATTGCTCCGCGCACTCATCGTCTCGAATCTTATGACCGTCCACCAGAAGGCGGGTATCGGTTGCCTCTCCGCATATTGCGGTGCGATCAGCGCGGGATGCGGCTGTGGCGCAGGCATTGCCTTCCTGTTCGGTAGCAGCTATCCCGAGATCGCACGTACCGTTGTCAACGCCGTGGCGATCCTGTCGGGTACGATCTGCGACGGCGCCAAGCCCTCCTGTGCCGCGAAGATCGCCATGGCGGTTGAGGCGGGCATCCTCGGCTACGAGATGGTAAGGACGGGCAGACAGTTTTTCGCAGGTGACGGTATCGTGACCAAGGGCGTCGAGAATACCATCCGCAATATCGGCAGACTTGCACGAGAGGGCATGGGCGAGACCGATAAGGAGATCATCAAAATGATGCTGGAGCAGTAAGCCAGCCCCGATCATACGGAAATCATAACGGCGATCCCGATCGAGCGGATCGCCGCTTCCTTGTGCTCGCCTATCGTCATGCTCTGCGCTACCAATCACGGCACAACGGCGAGGTTGATTTTACAATATGTCCAAAATGGAATAAAAAGGAGAACGGAAATGTTCAGCTTTGAGAATAAGATCGTCGTCGTCACGGGCGGCGCAAGAGGGATCGGTAAGTGTATACGGGAGCAGTTTGAGGCGGCGGGCGCACGCGTTTGCGTGATCGACCTGCTGGCAAACGACAGCTTCGTCGGAGATCTCGCCTGTAAGGAGACGCTGGAGCGCTTCGCCGCGCACGTGATCGCCGAGCACGGTCACGTGGATTATCTGATCAACAACGCCGCACCAAGATCGCGCGGCATCACCGAGGGAAGCTACGAGGACTTTGAGTACGCCCTGCGCGTGGGTGTGACCGCGCCGTTTTACCTTGCCAAGCTCTTTGCACCGCATTTCGCCGAGGGCGCAAGCATCGTCAATATTTCCTCCTCACGTGACCGCATGAGCCAGCCCGAGACCGAGAGCTATACGGCGGCCAAGGGTGGGATCGCGGCGCTGACGCACGCGCTTGCCGTGAGCCTTGCGGGACGAGTGCGCGTCAACTCGATCTCGCCCGGGTGGATCGACAACGACGGCGTGGCGTATCGGGGAGCGGACGCGGTACAGCAGCCCGTGGGACGCGTGGGCACGCCCTTGGATATTGCCAATATGGTGCTCTATCTCTGCTCGGATATGGCAGGCTTTATGACGGGCGAGAATATCTGCATCGACGGCGGCATGACGCGTCAGATGATCTATCACGGCGATCACGGATGGCAGCTGTCTCTGTTTAAAACCGAATAGAGAAAACCGTCGGGAAACGGATCTCCCGACGGTTTTTCTGTACATAGGAATGTGCTCAAAACGGATCTCGCCGTTTTGCAACGCGTCTTGGGGGATGATCCGCTTATCTTACGACCGACGAGTGGCTGTAGATATAGAACTCCTCCTGGCTTGGCATCCACGCCTTTTCCTTTTTGGGAAAGGTCGCATCGAATGCCTCGACGGCGGCGGTATCCTCACAGCAATCGGCGGCGGTAGAGGGAATATACGTCCACGCCTTGCCGTCCAAGGCACCCGCCGTCATCTCGCAGACGAGAAGAGCCGTCGGATAGTTGCCGTGTGTCATAAAGCAGACGTTCTTTCTTTTACAGCTTACGAAGCCGCGGCTGACGTAGTTTCCGGGGTTGCCGAAATTGATATTCACGTCGTACCCCATCTTGCGTGCCGCGTCGAAGGAGTGCTCGATCAAGAGCTTGCCGAGCTTCTGTCTTTGGTAGGCGGGCGCGACACAAAGCGGACCGCAGGAGAGGATCTCCTTGCGGTTGCCATCCTCATCTGCAAGCCACGCCTTGGTATACATGATATTGCCGACAATCTTGCCGTCCATCTCCAGAACGAAGGCAAGCTCGGGGATAAAATCGGGGTGGCTTCTCATCATGTGTACGAAATAGTGCTCGTCGGCACCGGGCTTGTAGACGTTCCAAAACGCCTCGCGGGTCAGCTCCTCTACGGCTCTGTAGTCTTTTTCTGTTTCCAAACGTATTGTTAAACGGTTCATGTTTTACATCCTTTCATAATCGTGATCAGTACTGTGATTCTGCGGTTACGAGAGGCTGCGGGACGGTGTCGGCAAACCTCTCGTTTACCGCACAATCTCTAAGGTGTTGTTTCTTTTCAAACAGCAATACTCCCAAAAGTGAATTCAGACCGAGGTCTGTAAGGGTATTATATCATATAGATGTGTCTCTTTCAAGTATCGGTGGAACTTTTATGTGAGAACTTGTATAGGAGGTCATTCCGCGTGCTATATTGCACATCGTGGTAACATCGGCGCCGTATTGCTTGACATGGATTGCGTGTTATGATATACTGATGGTATCGAAGGATGAAACGCGTCGGTTCAGACGCGCCGCGCGTTACCGTAACATCAATTTGAGGAGGAATTTGATATGAGCAGCTTTGAAAATCTTCGCATCGTGGATAACTTCTATCAGACGTCTCTGTTTTTCCCGATGCCGACCGTCATTATCTCGACGCTTTGCGAGGATGGCAGAACCAATCTCGGACCGTACTCTCTGGTTCAACCGTATTACGTGGCAGGGAAGGACTATTACGCCATGCTGTTGTGCTGTCGTAACTCCTCCAATACCGCGCAGAATATTCTCCGCAACGGCAAGTGTACGCTGAACTTTATTGACGATAAGCCCGCCACCTTCAAGGAGGCGGTTAAGCTCTCGTGGCCCGGCGATAAGCCCGAGGAGAAGATGCCGAAGTGTAAATTCAGACTTGAAAAGGGCCTGATCGAGGAGGAGACGGGGGAGAAAAGACCGCTTGTGCTTACCGACGCGATCGAGGCGATCGAGTGCACCTGGAAGCGTGAGCTTGACGGCGCGGACCGCGACGCCGCGGGAGAGCTGAATGGCTACGAGGGACCGTATCACGATTTCAACGGTATTACCTCCAAGTTTGGTGCGCATTTTATTTTGCGTGTGGATAAGATCCTGATGAAGAAGAAATACAGTGACGCCATCATTAACGGCGTCAGGGCAAAGGACTTCCCACCGCTTCCCGTAGATTACGGCTACCGCGACTCCAAGAACTTCTGGTTCCACAGAAAGACGAGGATGAGAGCGGAGCTTCTGCAGATGCGCAAGGCATCGCTCGAATCCGTACGCTACGCGGCAGACCGCGCGGACGATACCGTGAAATTCACCGACGAAGCGCTGATGACGATCCTCGGCGTGCCGCGAGTTTTTCTCTCCGTCGTGCTGAAGGGTTGTGTTGCATGGGCGAAGGAGAACGGCGTTACGCTGATCACCGCGGAGCATATGCAGATCATTAACGACAAGCGTGCAAAGGAAAAGAATAAGAAATAAAGCGTGATACCATCATCGAAATAAAAAAACTGCCTCAGATGCCGATTGCATCCGAGGCAGTTTTTTATACCATAGGAAATTGCTCAGAATCGACCTCGCCGTTATGCCGTGCTTGTCTGCACGGAAAGCCACGGTAGGCGAGCTGGGGGCAGCGGGCACGGTCCGTTTTTACATAGGTTTGACCTCGCGCACGGAGACGTCGGTGACGTCGATCTCGCCGCCTTCGGTAAAGACGCCCCAGTACGTTCCCGTAAAGGTCATGGTATGCGTGATCTCAGTACAGAGCAGGGAGGTTCTGCCGCGACCGAGCACGACATAGTCACCGTCCTTTTCGTAACAGAAGGTATACCACTCCTCGTCGCTTTCGATCTTGAGGCGGATCGCGCCCCTGTAGTCGATCGGGTGACGCGCCACGACGACGTCGATATCCGCCACGTGCTTTCGGAGGCATATGTAGTGTTTGCCGTCCTCCTCTCGTGTGATCAGAATATCGTAGTGATAATCGTTATTGTAAAAGGCGGTAAGCCCCGCGCACTGAGCGATCTGTATATCGCCCGTGAGACGCGCAACCGTCTCCATACGAAACGCCTGCTGGCGTACAGCGATCATGGTGGGGGTGCCGCGCGGTGTGGAGAGCGTGTCCTCACCCGCGATCATGACGAGGCGTCCCTTTTCGGGACGATAACATTCGCGCTTGGGATTGCGCACGAAGTTCCAGCGCAGATTCAGCACGTCACTCTCAAAGTGCTCCTCAAAATCAAGGCTTATGGGGTGCGGCGCGGGACCCGGGAGCGGGCCATCCATTTCAAAGTCGAGCTCACGGTTTCGTCCTACCGTCGGCCAACCGTCCTCCTGCCACGTCAAGGGTGCCAAGAAGGTTTCGCGACCGAGGTGATGGAGCATGACGCCCGGCAGGGGACGGATGCCGAGGCACACGAGCCACCAGTTTCCGTTCGGATCCTCTACGATATCGGCGTGTCCCGTGGATTGGATGGGACCTGGATCGTCGCGGTGGGTCAAAAGCGGGTTGTGCGGGCAGTTTTCGTAGGGACCGTAGATATTTCTCGCACGCTGAATGGTCACCATATGACCGTACTCCGTTCCGCCCTCGGCGAGCATCAGATAATACCGGCCGTTTCTCTTGTAGATATGCGGTGCCTCGGGGCATCTGCCACCGCAACCGTTTGAGATGCGGCGCGAGGGAGAGAGCAGCTTGCCCGTCATGGGGTCGATCTCGCAAAGGAAAATGCCGTTGCCGTCCCGTATCGGATGCTCCGATCCGTTTGAGACGAAATAGCACGTGCCGTCGTCATCCCAGAAGAGTGAGGGGTCGATCCCGGCCTGCCGTACCCACGCGGGCTCGCTCCACTTGCCTCGGATATCCTTGGTGTGTACGATGAAGTTACCGCCGCGCGTTACGTTCGTGGCGGTCATGAAAAAGGTGCCGTCGTGATAGCGGAGCGTGGGCGCATAGATGCCGCTTGAGGGCTTGCCTCGCTTCAGAGAGAGCTGACTGTTCTCCGTCAGACAGTAATTGATCAGCTCCCAGTTGACGAGATTCTTGCTGTGATAGATCGGGACACCGGGAAAAAACTCAAACGTGGACGTAATGAGATAGAAGTCATCGCCGACGCGGCAAATGCTGGGGTCGGGATGAAAGCCCGGAAGGATCGGATTCGTGTATTTCATGTGTATGCCATCCTTGATATAATCGTTTTACGCTCACATTGTAGCACAAACGTCGCGCAGAGTCAACATCCTGCCTGCGCTTTGGCAAAGCGTAGGATTCTTTTTTTGAAAAAAGGTACGCATTGGGTCGGGCGGTTGGCGCGTGCGCAGATCCTTCACTCCACTTCGTTTCGTTCGAGGATGACAGCGCAGATGGTGCTTGAGCAAAACAATCAGCCCGACAAATTGAAATTTGCGGGCCGTGCCCGCTTCCGTGTGCTCGCCTATCGGTTTTGTTATGCGGAGACGGAGCGCGGCAAAACGGCGAGGTTGGATTGTTGAATCCAAGCGATAAATTGAAATTTAGCGGTGAGTTTGGTGGAGCGGAAACGCTGTCAGGCTCCCTCTGACGAGGGAGCTGTCACCGAAGGTGACT
>JAFTIJ010000136.1 GCA_017456965.1 Clostridia bacterium | reverse complement strand
GTCAGACCGAGGCTTTGCCGTGGGCTTCCTTCAGATTCCACCTCACGATGGACACCCTTGCCCTTGGCTAACAGTTCCTACTGCCAAGTCTGTAGCGGACTTTCACCGCCAAGTAATAGCGCATGCCGAGCGCACCAAAAAAATCGGTAGAGAATTCTCTACCGATTTTATAGCGATGATTACGGTATCACGCGTGAAGCGGATCGTTGATCCGATCGAGCGCCGCGGAGACGACCTTATCCGCCTTTTTCAGACTCTTATAGATCTTTTCGTCGTGATGGACGTCACTGCCGACGGCATAAACGAGACCCTCACGCACCCAGCGCTTGGCGCGTCTGCCCTCCTTGAAGCTGCAGATATCCTCCAGATTCAGCTGGAGCTTCGCGCCCATGGCGACCATGCGGTCAACGCAAAAATCGGGGTAACGGTTGGGGTGCGCCATAAACACGGTGTAGCCACACTCGTCGATCAAGCGCTCTACCGTCTCAAAAAGCTCATCCGTCAGCTCGGCGGCAACGAAGGGCATCTCCAAAAGCAGGATCTGCGTACCGTCCAGCGTCAGACGATCCAGCCCGCTCATGTTGTCGATCCCGGGGCAAGCAAGCACCTCGGCGCCGAGCAGGATCTCGGGGACGTCCTCGGTTGCTCTGATCTCGGTAAGGCGTGCATACGCCTCCTCACGGCGTTTCAGAAAGCCCTCGACGTGGTGACGGTGGGGGTAGAAGTGCGGCGTTGCCGCGATCGTCTCGATCCCCGCCTGCTTTGCCGTACACAGAATGCGTCGGCTCTCCTCGCGGTCTCTTGCACCATGATCCGCGCCCGGCAGAATATGAGAATGAAAATCAAATGTGATCATCAACTGCGCTCCTCACGTTCTCATTTCATTTTTTATCCGCAGGCTTCTTATCCGCGGGCTTTTTGTCAGCGGGCTTCTTATCGGCAGGCTTCTCGGTTGCGGGTGCCTTCTTCTCTGCGGGCTTCTCGGTCGCGGGCGTCTTCTTCTCGACAGGCTTCTCGGTTGTGGGTGCCTTCTTCTCGGCGGCGGTGTCTGTGTCGCCGTCTGCCGCGAACGCGTCGTTGTGCTCACCGTAGTAGCCGTAGCTGCCGTAGCTGCTGTACTTACCGTACTTGCCATACTTATAGCTACCGCTGCTGTAAGCGATCGCCTTGGGATCTACGCCCGCGAGTACGAAGCCGAGAACCTTTGCGTCAACCTGACGGAGCGACTCGATCGCATCCTTGATGCCGTTGACGGAGGAGTAGCCGGAGAAGGATACCATCAGATAACCGTCGACGATCTTGGTAATGATCGCCGCGTCGGTAACGAGGTTCAGCGGAGGCATATCGAAAATAACATAGTCAAACTTATCCTCGCACGCCTTGACGATCGTCTCCATGCGGGGGGAGGAAAGGAGCTCTGCCGCGTTATCGCTCGTCTTACCGGAGGCCATGACGAAGAGATTCTGATACGCGGACTTATAGATCGGGACCTCTTTACAGATGCCCGCGATGCATTCGGAGAGACCGTAATGCGCCTTGACCTGGAGGAGCTTCGCCACGCGGGGCTTTCTCATATCGGCGTCGATCAAGAGCACCTTAGCACCGTTCTGTGCGAGCGCAATCGCAAGGTTACAGCACGCCGTGGTCTTGCCCTCACCCGTGAACGCACTGGTAACAGCGATCTTCTTACAGCCGTCACCGAGGGGGAGGTAGGAGATATTGGTTCTCGCCATACGGTAGGCCTCTGCCACGTTGAAGGGGGTATTCTCGCCGAGCAGTCTCTGACGGTCCTCTTCAATCGAGGAGTGTGCAACGCGGATGTCGCGCTTCTCGCGCTTCTGACCTGCAACGGCATTGCCGGGGATAACACCGAGGATGGGGAGCTTGAAGTGTGCGCTCAGCTCTTCTCTCGTGTAGATCTTGTTATCCATCATTTTGCCGATGAAGATCACAACGAAGGCGATCACGATCGCCACCATTGCGCAAAGGGCGGCGTTTCTCATGACGGGATGGGAAGCGACCACGTAATCTGCGTGCGCGACGTTGATGACCTCAACGGAGCCCGCCTTGGTGATACGGATCAGCTCCGCGGGGACGATGGTCAGGACCGTATTGCAAACGTCAACCGCAAGTTCGCTGTCGGTAGACGTAACGGTGATCGTCAAGATCTCGTCACTATCCGCAACCGTACTGTTGAGCATCCTTCCGATCTGCTTTACGGTAAGGTCGGGATATTTTGTCTGCAGACTCGTAACGACGTCGCCGTGGATTGTCCTGCTATCCTTGATGATGCGGCAATAGGTATTGACAAGATACTGCGAATAAATGATTTCATTTGCCGTCTGGCTACCCTCAGCGTCACTCTTGACGTATATGGAGCCTGTCGCGGTATACTCGGGGTCTACGGCAAACTGCGTCCAGAAAAAGCCGAGCAGACCACCACAGATCGCAGCAACGAGCAGGATAATGATATTCTTTTTTATCAATTGCAGAATATCGTTGATCGAGATTTCTTCCATGTCAATAGTTCTCCTTTATTTTAATAATTGGTTATCTCTATAGATCAGAACGTCATACCCGCGATCTCGGCGACGATCTTATTCATCTCGCCCATGCGATCGTACATTTCCTGCGCGAGCTTGAGCTGACAGCGTGCGCGCACGAGGTTGTGTCCGCGATACAGGGTCTTGAAATACTGGTCGCCCGTGATGTAGTCGTCCAGGAAACGGACGGCAACCTCGACGGTCATAACGAAGGCGCCGAGTGCCAGCGTCTTGATCTCAATGGCGGTCAGAGAGGATTTGACTGCGGGGATAAAGCCCTCCGCAAACGCGCGGAAGCGGTCGATATCCAGTGCGACCTTGGAGAGATCGGGCTCATCCTCTGCCGCGGTATTGGCGGCAAAGCGGATCGCGTCACCGAAGTCGTGCGCAACGAGACCGGGCATAACGGTATCCAAATCGATGACCGTCTTGGCCTCGCCCGTCGTGGCATCAAAGAGGATATTATTCATCTTGGTGTCGTTATGGGTTACACGCAACGGCATCTCCTGCGAGTCGATCAGCTCGTTGAAGCGTACGGCGAGCGGCTTGAACTTACGGATCTGCATCAGCTCATCCTGTACCTCATCCACACGGCCGCAGGGGTCCTCGTTTGCGTGACGCATCAAAACGGCGATACGGCTTCTCGTATTGTGGAAGTTCGGGATCGTCTCGTAAAGCTCGTTGGCATCGAAATCCGAGAGCATCGTCTGGAATTTACCGAAGGCACCGCCTGCGGAGCGGAGTCTGTCCAGATTGTCACATTCATTATATGTAACGGAGTTCGGAACGTATTCCGAAACGCGCCAGAAGCCCTGACTGTCTACGAGATAGTTCTTTCCGTTTTCGCGCTGGAAAAAGTGCATAACGCCGTCGCGGCTCTTGCCCTCAGCCTCCAGCTTTGCCGCAATATGCTCGGTGATCTTGCGGATATTGCTCATGATCTGCTTGGGACTCTTGAAAACGAACATATTGACCTTCTGGAAGATATATCTGGACTCCTTGCCGTCCTCCTCCACCATCGTAATGTCAAACGTTCCGTTGATATTGCCGTTGCCGACAACCTCGATGGACTTGATCGTGCCGGGCAGGCAGAATACCCGTGCCAGCTCTTCAAAATTCTGCTGAGAAATATTCATTACTGTATGTCCTCCCATTCATAAATACCCGAAAAGTGACACTTCCCGGGCAACAAAAAACGATACTATATACTCATATTATACACGCTAATTTGTCGATTGTCAATATAAATCGTCAAAAAGCGTTGTTGTATGTCCGCATGCATACGGCAAGGCGGCAGGGGCTTTTTTGCGCAATTCCCTATCGTTCAAAGCGGGCAGTGCCCGCAGCCCCAGCTCGCCTATCGCAGCTTTCCGTGCCATGGGGCACGGCATAACGGCGGGATTCATTCCGAGCACTTTTCTATTGCACAAAAAAGCGGGCTGTGCCCGCCTCCATGTGCTCGCCTATCTCAGCTTTCCGCGCCCCGTGGCGCGGCAAAACGGCGAGGTCCGGTTTGCGCAATTTCCTATAGATCAAAAAAGGGCTGTCTCCTCTTATCGCGGACAACCCCCATTTTTTATTTTCCGCGGCGGGGAAGCTTCTCTCTTCGCCCATCGGGACGCTCGATCACCGTGTTGCCGAGATCCAGCGACATATTTTTGCGGACGATCTCACGGAACTCGTCACGGAGCTTCTTCTGCTCTGCCTTCTCCTCCTCGGTCAGACCCACGGTCTTCTGCTTTCTGTAAAGCTCGTTGATGCGGTCAACTCTCTCGCTCATCATATCCTCCTCTGTAAATTAACAAAATTCACATTGATTTCCTATTATAAAAGGGATATACTATTAGTATAACAAGTACAGTATACCACATTTTTTTGAAAAAGGAAAGAGCTTATGGATATTATTATGTACAAAAAAGCGGTGACTTTTCTCACGAAATTTTACGGGAACCGCAAAGAGCTGATCGAAGAGGATATGCCGATCACCAAAAAGGCAAGCCCCGCCGCCTTGCCGATCGCGCATCCCTTCCCTCGCGCAACGCCCGAGTCCGTCGGCATCGAGAGCGCCCATCTCTTCTCCTTCTTGCGGGAGTATGCGGAGATGACCGAGCTCGCCCCGCACGCTCTCATGATCATGCGTCGGGGGCAGATCATCCTGGAGACCGATTTTTATCCCTACCGACGGGAGATCTGGCACGTCAGCCACTCCATGTGTAAGAGCATCACCGCGCTTGCCGTCGGGCTGATGATCGATGACGGCGTGCTCTCTCTCGACGAGAAGCTGACGGATATCTTCAAAAAGCGAGCCTTCAACCTCGATTTTGCCAAGCAAAACGACATCACCGTGCGTCATCTTCTGAATATGAGCGCAGGCGTTACCTTCAACGAGCTCGGCAGTGCGCTCTACGAGGATTGGATCGAGGGCTTTTTCAGCATGAGCGTCAAATTCACGCCCGGCACACGATTCATGTATAACAGCATGAATACCTATATGCTCTCCGCCTGTATCCGCGAGAAAACGGGACGCGATATGTTTGATATCCTCTGTGAGCGCATCTTCTACCCGATGGGCATCACGGAGATCTATTGGGAGAAATGCCCCAAGGGCATCACCAAGGGCGGCTGGGGGCTCTACATGAAGATCGAGGATCTCATGAAATTTGCCACGCTCTTTCTCTCGGGCGGCGTCTTTGAGGGGAAGCGGCTGATCTCGTCCGAATGGCTCTCGGAGATGACCAGCAAGCAGATGGAGACCCCCGCCACCTCCAATACCTACGGCTACGGCTTTCAGGTATGGCGGAGCGTGCGGGAGGACTCCTTCCAATTCAACGGTATGCTCGGGCAAAATCTCGTGATCTTCCCCGACATTGATATGGCGATCGCCACCTATAGCGGCAATGCGGAGTTCTTCCCCACCTGTGACCTGATGGAGCTGATCGGTCGCTACTTCGGCGAGAGCTTCACGCCGTCCGACGTGGCGCTGAAGCCCGCCCGCAGAAGCTACGCGATGCTAAAGCAGCTCGCCGGCTCGCTCTCCATGCCGCCCGCGCGCGCAAGAGGCGAGGCTCGCCCGGGGAATCTCGCGTCCATGCTCCCGTTCCTCGGCAAGACCTATCGGCTGAACGCCGAGAACGTCGGCATTCTCCCCGTCGTCATGAGTGTCTTTCACGGCAACTACTCCGAGGGGATCAAGTCCGTCGCCTTCCGCGCCAAGGGCAACGTGATCGAGGCGGTCTTTACCAAGGAAAGAGAGCTGATCTGCATTCCCTTCTCGACGGACGGCCGCGCGTGCTACTTTGATTTCATGGAGAACCGTGAGCATTTCTATGCCGCATCCATCGCAAAAATGACGAAAAACGAGGATGATATCCCCGTTTTCAAGCTCTCGATCTACTTCCTCGAAACGACGAGCGTGCGTCATATCAAATTTTTCTTCCACCGCAAGCGCATCGTCGTCCGCTTCTCCGAGGACCCGACCGCCGCCGATATGCTGGAGGCGTTCGCCCCGACGATCGAGGAGTTTCTCGAAAAAAACAAGGCGATCCGCTCCGTCGTCTCCAAGGTCGATATGGGACTCGTCGATTATAATATCGAGAAGGTATTCACCCCCGAGTTTATCGCAGAGGAGATCAAGGAGGCATAACCGTCACCGCCTCTTATTTATCGCGGTTTGATACAAATTCCCGACATCTGAGACAGATTTCCTCCCGGGGAAACGATGATTGATTACCGTACCCGTAGGGGCGAACTGTGTTCGCCCGCTAAAAAACCGCGTAAATACAAGCTTTTCGGGCGATCGCAGATCGCCCCTACTACGTTGTAACATTTAAAAGTTTATTTTTGAAAAGAACGCACATCAGATCGGGGACTCCCCGCGTGTGCAGATCCTTCACTTCGCTCCGCTTCGTTCGAGGATGACAGCACAGGGAGTGTTTACGGGATAC
>JAFTIJ010000135.1 GCA_017456965.1 Clostridia bacterium | reverse complement strand
AGCTCCAGACAGCCCTTGAACTCTGCCTCAAGCTGATCGGGACGCAGGATCAGATGACCCTCGGAGATGGTAAACTGACGTACGCGGATCAGACCGTGCATCTCGCCGCTATCCTCGTTACGGAAGAGCGTAGAGGTCTCGCCCAGACGCATCGGGAGCTCTCTGTAGGAGCGCTTCTTATTCAGGAATACCTGATACTGGAAGGGGCAGGTCATCGGGCGGAGCGCAAAGCACTCTGCATTCTCATCGTCGGGGTCGCCGAGGATGAACATACCGTCACGGTAGTGATCCCAGTGACCGGAGATTTTGTAGAGGTCGCGCTTTGCCATCAGAGGCGTCTTGGTGAGCAGATAGCCTCTCTTCTGCTCCTCGTCCTCGATCCATCTCTGCAGGAGCTGGATTACGCGGGCACCCTTGGGAAGCAGGATCGGCAGACCCTGACCGATGGTGTCAACGGTGGTAAAGTACTCAAGCTCACGGCCAAGCTTGTTGTGGTCGCGCTTTCTTGCCTCCTCGATGGCGGCAAGGTGCTTTTCGAGCTCATCCTTCTTGGCAAACGCCGTGCCGTAGATACGGACGAGCATCTTGTTCTTTTCATCGCCTCTCCAGTAAGCGCCCGTGACGGAGGTCAGCTTGAACGCCTTGACAGCGGAGGTGTAGGTGACGTGAGGGCCCGCACAAAGGTCGGTGAACTCGCCCTGCTTGAAGAAGCTGAGCTCCGCATCCTCGGGGAGATCGCGGATGAGCTCTACCTTATAGGGCTCGCCCTGCTCCTCCATAAACTTGATCGCTTCCTCGCGGGGGAGCGTATAGCGGGTCAGCTTGAGATTCTCTTTGATGATCTTTTTCATTTCCGCTTCGAGCTTTTCGAGATCCGCCTCGGTAAAGGGCGTCTCGCGGTCGAAGTCGTAGTAGAAGCCGTCCTTGATGGTGGGACCAATGGCAAGCTTCGTGTCGGGATACAGGCGCTTTACCGCCTGCGCGAGAATGTGGGATGCCGTGTGGCGCAGGGCATTTCTGCCAAGCTCATCTTCAAAGGTTGCTTCCACGATGGCACCGTTCTTGTCAATGATTTTCATAACAGTTCCTTTCTTTCGTTGATCACGAATGTCAAAATATTCTCTTGAGGATCTTTCAAAAAAAAATCCCCAAGCCGAAACGATACGTTCGGTTTGAGGTGCATGGCACGGTTCCACTCAAATATTTCACTCTGGTCGCGTTAACGGGCGAATACCGGCGCGCCATTTCCTGCGCGCAGCCCTCACGGTGGTATCTCTGCCCTTCTCCGCGTGCGCTCTCAGCCTGTGACGCACCTCTCTGGAGCGGTATCCGAAGCAAAAACTTGTCCGTGATATGCTTTTATAAAAATAGTTTACACCGAAAACGCCGTTTTGTCAAGGGGCATTTGACGGAATTTTTTTCAAGATTATGGCAATTTTCCGTTATAGGATTGACAAACCCCAAAAAATGAGGTATGATATTGGTATCTCAATACACACAGAATGGATGTAAAATCCATCCTGCGTAATCAAAGGAATGATAACATGCTCACACTCAAAAACGAAAATCTGACAGTAGGTCTCGACGCCTTCGGTGCGGAGCTTGCCTCCATCAAGGACAGCGCGGGCAGAGAGTACATCTGGCAGGGCAACCCCGCGATCTGGAGCGGTCACGCACCCGTTCTCTTCCCGATCGCAGGCAGACTTCTCTCCGACAGCTATGTATACGGCGGCAAAAAATATTATCTCCCGAAGCACGGCTTCGCACGCAAGTGCCAGTTTGCGATCTACTCGCAGGACGACAGCCACGCGGTCTTTACGCTCGCGTCCACCGAGGACACGAAGCGCGTATATCCCTTCGACTTCCTCCTCACCGTTGAGTTTGCGCTGAAGGGAAAGACGCTCACCGCCACTCACACCGTACACAACATCGGCAAGGGTAATATGTATTTCTCGCTCGGCGCACATCCCGCCTTCAATATCGAGATCGGTGACCGCGTCGTTTTTTCCGAGAAGGAAAGCTTCACGACCCATCTTTTCAACGAGCTCGGTCTCTCCGAGGGAACGGCTGATGTTGCCAAGGATACGGACAGCATTACGATCACGGATCATATCTTCGACGGCGACGCCCTTTTCTTCGAGGGTCTTGAGAGCACCTCTGCCACCGTCGTCTCCAAGAAGGACGGCGCACTGTTAAAGATGACCTACGGTAAAGCGCCTCTGCTCGGTCTCTGGGCAAAGCCCGGCGCACCCTACGTTTGCATTGAGCCGTGGTACGGCTTCTGCGACAATATGAACGTCACGGGCAAGCTGGAGGAAAAGCCTCACATCAAGTGTCTCGGTGCAGACGAGGAATTCTGCCTCACCTACACGATCGATATCCTGCAGTAACCCTCGGAGGCAATCATGCTCGGCGTTTTTGTCAATATGCTGACTATCCTCATCGGTACGCTCGTCGGCATTCTCTTCCGAAAATTTCTCCCCGAGAAGCTCGGTGACGCTGTTATGAAGGGCGTAGCACTCTGCGTTCTCTACATCGGTATCGACGGGATGCTGGAGGGCACAAACCCCATCATCGCGATCCTGTCGATCGCCATCGGTGCCGTGATCGGCACACTTCTCGATCTCGACGGACTCTTAAACCGGTTCGGCGCATTTGCGGAGCGCAAGCTTGTCAAAAAGAAGGATGACGGCTCGCCCTCTACCTTCGGCGAGGCGTTCGTCTCCAGCTCCCTGCTCTTTTGCGTCGGCGCAATGTCGATCGTCGGCTCTCTGCAGGCGGGCATGGGGGATTGCGACGTCCTCTACGCCAAGGCGGTGCTCGACGGGATCTCCTCGATCTTTTTCGCCTCGTCACTCGGCTGCGGCGTTCTGCTCTCCGCTGTGACGGTGCTGGTTTATCAGGGCTCGATCACGTTGCTTGCCGAGCAGCTTCAGGGGCTGCTCACAAACGAGGTGATGGTAGCGGAGATGACCTGTGTCGGATCGCTGCTTATCATCGCACTTGCCCTCAATATGCTGGGAATCACAAAGATCAAGGTTATGAATTACCTGCCCGCGATCCTTTTGCCCCTACTCTTTTGTCTTTTTCTCTGACTCTATGAAAGGATGAATCACCATGGCTGAAAACATTACCTTACTGTATCCCGCCGCCGACTACGCGACGGAGGAAACGGCGCGTGTTATCGCAGAGCTCCCCGAGCTCCTTGCATCGGACGTCCGCTTTGCCTTTCTGCCCGACTTCCATTACAAATATATGAAGCAAATGCGCATGACGCTCTCCAACGTCATCCATATGCTGAATGCCGTCGATGCGTCGGGAAGGCTCGATTTCCTTTGTTTCGGCGGCGACAACGTCGGCAACTATCCGAATACGCGCGAGGAGCACATCGATATGATGCGCGAGCTTGCGTCGTTCTTCCCTTACGCAAAGATGCCCGTGATCTGTGTACAGGGCAATCACGACGATAACAGCATCCACAGCGCGATCGAGGGTACGCACACCTGCCGCACGGAAACGGTCGTCTCCAACAAAGAGCAGTACGACGTGCTTTTCCGCCATCAGACGGCGATCCCGGGCTTCCGTTTCGCCGCCGAGGGCGCACTCTACGGCTATCTGGATCTGCCCACGGCAGACACCCGCGTGGTCTTCCTCGATAGCTCTGACGTTCCCTATATCGTTGAGGACGGCATCCTTCGTTACAATCAGCAGTGGGACTGCGGCTACACAGCGCGTCAGCTCACGTGGCTTGCAAAGGTTGCGCTGAAGGATGCTCCCGAAAACGTCATTTTCATCCAGCATCTGCCCTTTAGCCATGAGGAGTACAATCACTACGGTGAGGATCCCCGCTACAATCACGAGGCGCTCGACGCCATTACGGCGGCGTTCCGCGACGGTAAGCGTCTGCACATCACCTCCGATCATCCCGACTTCGGCTACGATATCGAGGCCGACTTCACGGGCAGAACGCACCGCGTTCCCATTCGTATCGGCGGACACATCCACATCGATACAGCGCACGTTGACAGCCACGGCTTCCTTGACGTCTGCTCCATGTTCGGCGGCAGAAAGAACTCGGGACACCTCCCGAATGAGGACGGCACGATCTTTGAGCGCGAGGCGTTCACCCGCACCGAGACCGCCGTCGATATCTTCACGGTCAGCCCCAGCCGCGGTAAGATCTTCGTTACCCGCTACGGCTCCGGCGTAAGCCGCGAATTCCCCATCGCATAACAAGCATAACAAATCCTCCCCGTGACGCGTCTCAAAGCGTCACGGGAAATTTTGTGCAAAGCGGGCTGTGCCCGCATCCCCCAGCTCGCCAATCTCAGCTTTCCGTGCAGACAAGCGCGGCAAAACGGCGAGGTCCATTTGGCGCAAATTCCTACAGTATCAAAAAGCACCCCATACGGAAATCCCGTATGGGGTGCGATCATATATCGAGTCTTATGTTAATAGCCGATCGCAACGCCGAAGAAGAGCACCGCGATGGTGAGGAAAAAGATGAGGACCTGCAGTTTCCATGTCCACTTGACCCACTTGACGTAAGAGATATTCGCCATGGAAAGACCGACGAGCAGAACAGGGTTTGTAGGAAGGATAACGTCCGTAAAGCCGTCTGCCATGCAGTATGCGAGGATCACGAGCGAGGGCGAGAGCCCCAGCGCCATGGAGATCGGCATCACAACGGGCATCACGAGGAAGATCTTGGCCGATGCCGAGCCGATGAACATCTGCAAAAAGAGGATCAGGAAATAGATCAACAGTACCGCAAGGAACTTATTTCTGCCGTCCAAAAGCTGAATTACACGGAACATAATGGTATCCATGATACCGCTCTCCGTCATCACGAGCTTCGCGGAGGAGGCGAAGGCGATGATCAGCACCGCAGGCAGCATGGCCGCCGCGCCCTTACCGAGATGGAGAGCCACGTCGCGCTTGCGCTCGCTGACCAAAAGACCGCAGACCGTGCCCGAGATCAAAAAGCTCGCCGCCAGAATCGGGATCGCAAGATCCGCGATCGCTCTTACCGAGGCGATCAGGATCAGCACCGCCATCTGCAAAAGGAAAAATACGGAATATACGCGGAAAATTTTCGTCTCGTTGACGCTCGTCTTTACGACCTCCTCATTCATCGTCTGCTTTCTCACAAGGTCGATCTCATAGCTCGGAGAGCTTTTCGGATCGCGCTCGATGCGCTTGAGATGAAGCATTAAGAAGCTGCAGAGCGTCACGTAGGTGATCGCGAAAAAGACAAGTCTGAGCCAGACGCCCGCAGAGAGCGGATGATCGGCAACCTGAGAGGCCAGACCGACGGAGAACGGATTGGTGATCGCCGCCGAGAAGCCAAAGCACGCGGCAAGCAGACAGGAGCCAAGTCCCGTCATGGTATCCATACCCATGGACACCACCATCATGATGATGATGGGAAGCAGTGTGACCAGCTCCTCAAACATTCCGAAAAAGCTACCGAAGAGCATGAAGATCAGCACCGTCAGACAGACGACGGGACCGCCGCGATCACGCAAGCGGTAAATAAGACGCCCGATGAAGATACGGATGCCTCCCGTTTTCTCCAAAAGATTGAAAACACCGCTCATTACCAGAAGAAAGACACTGATCATAATGATCGTAAGTGCATCCTCCGAGGCGTACACGCGGATGGGCGCGGTCAGTACGCGCCACGGCGCGATACCCGAGATCCCGTCCTCGTGATATGTATCCGCGAGGATCAGCCCCGCCTCGTCGCGCTCAAACGCGCCCTGCGGGATGCAATAGGAGAGCGCACCGCATACGATGAGCACAGCGGTCAAAAGAAGGAGTGCCGTGACGAAAACACGGGTCTCAATATTGGCAAACGCTTTGGTCTTCTGTGATGGATTCTTCACTGTCTGCATACGTTATTCCTTTCAGCGGAGTGTACCGCCCTGTTGATTCACAGCCTCTGTCTGATACGCCATGTCCCATAGGATCATAGACGCCATGTACCACTCTACCGCGCTTCTGCGCTCGGTGGGTACGAAATATTGGATCTCACTGCCAAGATATACCTCAAAGTTCTCGCCCGCACCGAAGAGAAGTCGGTAGATCTGTCTCAAGGGCACACGGATCTCCGTCTGCTCGCCATCCTTGGTACCAACGTAGGTAAGCCCCTCGGAGGTCAGCGTGCAGATGCCCTCACCCGCATGGCGAAGCGTTTTTTTGCCATCCTTCGACGGCAGGCGGAATTCGACCTCGGAGGTCAGACGGTAGTCCTCGCGCTCCTCGATCTCACGGCGGAGCGTCTCTCTCTGCCAATCGTACCAATCCGCAAAATTGGCAAACGGCTTCGCGTCGGCAAACGCGTAGCGGTCGTCCATGACCGCCGCGTGACCGCACCGCTCGCAGGTGATCGTACGTCCCTTGGTCGTCAGCGTATAGCTTGCACCGCAGAAGGGACAACGCACGAGAATATTCTCCAAGCCCTCGGCAAGCCTGCGAGAGCGGTAATGCACCTCGGGATGTGCGTCAAGCCACTTGAATTCGTCATACCCAAGGCGTGCCTCGACGCGCTCGCGTATCTCCTGCTCGTCAAGCGCCGCCGCCTCCTCAGCAGTCATCAGGAGCTCCAGCGTCGCCTCCACGCGGGAACCGCGGCGGATGCCCTTGCCCCACTTGGGATCGGCGAGATAGTCTCCGTGGATCACGACCGTATAGATCGGTACGTTCATTTTTCTGAGAAAGCCGTACGTACCGGGCTGGATATCCTCAAATCTGCCGACCGTCGAGAGGCGCGCCTCGGGCATCATGGCGAGCATGCCGCCCTTTTTGATCACGGCAATACAGTTTTTCGTGCTCTCAAAATCGAGTGTGAACATACTCTTCGGAAAGCAACCGAACGAACGGAGGATCTTACCGAATATACTGCGATAAAAATACAGACGGGCAACGATAAAATTCGGGCTCTTTTTGCGAAGAAGCGTTCCCGCGTAAGCAAAGTCAACAAACGACCCATGGTTGCAGAGCACAACGCACGGCGTCCGGATATCCTCCCCGACGAGATCGGTCAGCTCCACGCGCATCCCATAGAAAAAGTAGGCAATACGAGAGATGATATAGGGCACGGTCAGCTTGGAGGACTTATAGAAGCAGACTATGTTTTTACCCTTCTTCACGTTATGCTTGGCTATGTAAGCGTTGACCTTGGCAAACAGCTTTTTTCTGAAGGCAAAAGCAAGTGCCAAAAGCGCCAGCAAAGCGGCGAACACGGCAAGAGAAACCGCCCACCCCGACACGATCGCAAAATGTCCGAGCCACACACCGATAAACTCCGACGGGAGACTTCCGATAAAGGTCACCAAAGCGAAGCGGGGATATTTCATCCCGACACTCGCCGCAAAGAAGCAGATCATGCCGTACGGAATGGCGGGGAGAACGTACAGAATCAGGATAATCAGCACCACTCTGTCCGAGGTTGCTGCGTGCTCAAAGTCGATATCGAGATTTTTCATAAAATATTCCCGAACCTTTTCCCCGTAAACACGGTAAATAATATAAATGACCGTGTTTCCGAGCATAACGCCCGTCATACATAGGAGCAGGCCCAGCGGCAGACCGAAGGAGAGACCCGCGAGCACCTGCACGGGCTCAGCGGGCAGTACAACGCAGATCACCTGCAGCATCGAGAGCAAGATCACCGTGATATGCCCTCGGAAACCGAGGCCCTGCAGCTTCTCCTGCAGCTCCTCGCCCGAGAGATCCCCCCCGAGAAAGACGCCCCGCAAAAGCTCGTAGTTGTCGCCCGATAAAAAAAAGACCGTCAGCAGTGACAAGAACAGCATCAGACCGCATCCGGTCAGAATTTTTGTTTTCAAGGATATTTTTTGTTTCATTATAGGCTCCAAAGTTAAATATTGAAACTATTATAGCACAAAAATAGTTCATTTTCAATAGTGCCGCACAAAATTAAAGCAAGGTAACAAAAATCTTAAAGAAACCCGACGATTCTTCCCTATCCATATATAGCAAAGCATCTTCTGTGAGCCACACCTAAACAGAAAGGACCGTCGGATACGATTTGGGGAGAAAAAAGTAAAAGTTTTTTCAAAAACCTCTTGACAATTCAAAAAAGATAGTATATAATAAGTGTCACCGTGTGAGCGATCACTACGGCATATGCGAGAGTGGCGGAACTGGCAGACGCGCACGTTTGAGGGGCGTGTGGTTACACCGTACGGGTTCAAGTCCCGTTTCTCGCACCAAAGCAATATAATCCGAACCAGATCTTCCCTGTGGGAGACGGGTTCGGATTATTTGTT
>JAFTIJ010000134.1 GCA_017456965.1 Clostridia bacterium | reverse complement strand
TATTTCGTTGTCGATATCAATAGAAGAAGCAGAAGAGATAATTATGAACGGTATATCGCAAGGCGCCATAATGCCTTATGCTGATAAACTGATTGATTATCTCAATTCAAAAGGAATAAGGACAGGCGTAATAAGCAATTATTGTTTTTCTGGCAATGCCTTGAAAAGACTGTTTGATAGACTTCTTCCAAGAAACAAGTTTGAATTTGTTTTAGCGTCAAGTGATTACATCTTTAGAAAGCCACATAGTATTATGTTTGATATTGCATTACAAAAATCAGGATTGTCAGCTGATAAAGTGTGGTATTGTGGCGATAATATAGTTGCTGATGTGCAAGGTTCAAAAAATGTTGGGATGTTTCCTGTCTTATATGAAGGAATAACGGTTGATGATGTAAATCCTTTTGCGCATCAGAATAACAATTTGAAAATTGATTTTGAATATTTGCATATTACAGATTGGAATGAATTGATCGATATACTGGAGCAAATGATTTGATAATTGCAATTTTCAATTAATCGAACAGAATAAAACGAACCCCAACAGATCATGAAAATCTGTTGGGGTTCATTATTTGTTTCCTACGGAGCAATTTTGCGCGATATAATCAAACTAAATTATGATTTCTCCGCTAAGAACATCACGCTTTCCTCTGCCGAAATTTTTATGCGATATGGAAAACAAAATCAATGCAAAATCTTTTGCAGAAGTCGGGCATTGGCGGCCTTTTTCGCTGCCTTTTTAAACTTTTTCTGCTGCTTCAGCACCTTTTTTTGCTCCTTGAGGGCTTTTTTCTGCATCTTTCTTGCTTCCTTGGGCGGCTTCTCGGGCTTTTTGCGCAGATCGCTCACGAAGCGCTGCCAGAGAGTGGGACCGGGACGCGCCGCTTCCTTCTCATAGAAGACGGCCGTGCCGCCCTCGCCGAAGCCGAGCGTCTCGCAGAGTCCGAGTGCCTCCTCGTTTTGCGTATTGACGTAGAGACGGATGCCGACAGCACCGCATTTCTTACGGAAATGCTCTGCGCGCTCCATCAGCTTTTTACCGAGGCCGTAGCCGCGCAGACGCGGCTCAAGCCAGAGCTCGTCCACGTAGACGTGACCGCCGTGCTTCCACTTGCCGACCTTGGGCGTATAGACAAGCGAGATCCAGCCGACGTAGCGACCCTCGATCTCCATGGCGTAAATGCACAGGTTCGGATTTTTCAGCTCCTTACGGATCTGCTTCTCGGTGCCGCCCATCGACATATAGCCGTAGCCGTGCTCCCGTCTGCTGACCATATCCTCAAAGAGAGGATAATTTTTTTCCGTAACCTGCTCGATTCGAAACGTCGTTTTCATACTCAGTCTCTTACGTTCCAGAGATACTGCGGATATACGCCCGCAGCCTTCTCACCTCTCATGAAATTGCGGAAGATCTCACTGTCTGCGCGGTTGGTAACGCCCTGCCATACCGCGTCGGAGGCGAGAACCTTAACGTCGGCAATACCGCGGTCGATCAGCTCCTGTACGGCGGAGGGGAGGAAGAACTCGCACTTGCTGAGGTCTGCCTGATTCTCCTGCAGGAAGCGTACGAACATATCGTAGAGATAGGTCGTGAAGGATGCGGTGAAGCCGAAGCAGTTCATGGAAACGGTGGTGTCCTCTGCCAGCTCGGCAACGGAGCCGTCGTCAAAGGTATTGATGATCACGCCGTCAGCGCGACGCTCGATCTTCTTATTCTCAACGACCTTGACAAGGTTTGCATCAGCATCCGCGTCGCAAACGCCGCGGGATACGGTGCCGTGATCGCTGAGGGTATTCTTGACCTGATAGCCGACCATGCAGTACTGTGCCTTTTCGCCATCCTTTGCCTCGCGCAGATAGGAGGCGAGCTTCAGGAATGCGTCTCTGCCGTAGCAGTCGTCTGCGTTGACAACGCCGAAGTTGTCGTCAATCTTGCCCGCGCACATGATCGCGTGACCCGTACCGAAGGGCTTTACGCGACCCTCGGGCATCGTGAAGCCCTCGGGAAGCTCCTGCTTCTGATATGCGTAACGGATATCCACGCCGTTTTTGCGGAGTCTGCGTCCGATCTTCTCCTCAAAGAGCTCTTCGTTTTCCTCCTTGATGATGATCACAAATTTGTCAAAGCCTGCGTAGATCGCGTCGTAAATGGTAAAGTCCATGATGAATTCGCCCTCATCCGTAAGAGGAGTGAGCTGCTTCATACCGCCGAAGCGGCTGCCCATGCCTGCCGCCATAATCACAAGTGTCATATGTAACTCCATTCCGCCACCGAAGTGGCATTTATTATTTCACATTTTATTTTATCATATTTTTTGATGGATTTCAACCGTGAGTGCTCATTTTTCATACACTTTCAAAATATATTTTGAAGACGGGCGATACCGCACGCCCGCAAAGAACAAAATTTGGGAGGAAACCATGAAAACGATCCGAAGCCTTATCGGTCTGCTCTTACTTGCGCTTCTCTTTACCGCGTGTGAAAAAACGCCGAGCATGTCAGAGCTCCTATCCTACGAGACGCGCCCCTACGTCGCCGTGCTTTCCGTTCGTGACGCCGAGCCCATGACCCTGACGCTCACGTCGGGCGAGTCGGGTGAGGTCTTTACCTTTACGCAGGGCGAGCTTACAGACCTCTCCGTCCATATCGACGGAACGGGCGCGATCCGCCTCACCTATCACGATCTCACCATTCCCATGCCCGAGACGCCGCTTTTGCGCATACAGGCATGGCACGCGCTCTTTCATCTCTCCGACAAAAATCTGATCTGGCAGATCCGAAAGGAAACGATCGGTGGGATCGCGGTCTACCGATGCGAGGCGGAGGGCGTCACCCTCTATATTGATGCCGCGACGCGCCTCCCGCTCCGTCTCGTCAGCGATACGCTCACGCTCGACGTGCTTTCCTTTGAGACAAACGAACCAGAAATCTCTCCGCAATCATGAATTTTTTGTAAATCTCTCCGTTTGCTCTTGACAGTCAATACTATGCGTGATATAGTATTATACAAGAAGTAGTATTGAACGAAAGGAGAACGATATGGATATACAGCTCAAGCGCGGTATTTTAGACGTCTGCGTGCTCTCCGTGCTCGTGCGGGGAGACTCCTACGGCTATCAGATCATCAAGGATATGAATCCGCGCGTCCCCATTACGGAATCCACGCTGTACCCGATCCTGAAGCGTCTGGAGGCGTCGGGGTGTCTTACCGTGTACGCCGTCGAGCACAACGGCAGACTTCGCAAATTCTACAGCATCACCGACACGGGCAGACAAAAGATCGGGGAATTTATCGAACACTGGCAGGACGTCATGTCCGCCTATCAGTTTATTGAGGAAGGATGGAAAGCGTTATGACAAAGCAAGCATTTACGGACGAGCTCTCCCGCCGTCTGCGGGAGCAGGGGCTGATCGATACGGAAATCGATCGATCGCTGGAATATTACCGCGAAATGATCGAGGACCGCGTGGAGGACGGTGAGGACGAGGAGCACGCCGTCAGCTCACTCGGCACCCCCGAGGAGATCGCACGGCAGATCTTAACGGAGATGCCGCTCGGCGCGTTTATCAAGAGCAAGCTGAGACAGCAAAAAAAGCGGCATCAGAATGCATCCGCGCTGACGGTCGTGATGACGGTGCTCGCCTTCCCAATCTGGTTCCCGCTCCTCATTGCTGCCTTCACCGTCATCCTCAGCGTATACGTGACTGTGCTTGCACTGATCGTCTCTCTCTTTGCGACGGTCGTCGCGCTGATGACCTCCTCTCTTGTCTCGATCCCCGCCGCGGGGGTGATCATTTCCGAGACGGTTCCCGGTGCCATTGCCCTTTTGGGTGCGGCGCTCCTTGTCATGGGCATCGGCGTCCTTCTGATCATACCCGCCAAGCACGCCACGATCGGGCTCATTCGTCTGACAAAATGGTTCACCCGATGCCTCCGCTCCCTTTTCATCACAAAAAGCACCGCAAGAAAGGAGTCCGTATGAAACGCTCAACCAAAATCGCACTCATTCTCGGATCGATCCTGATCCTGCTCGGAATCGTACTCGTCACCGTTTCTCTTGCCCTGACAGGCGGCGATCTCCTCGCCTATGAAACGGGTGGCGACTACGAGCGAATGGAGGACGTCTACGACGCAGGCGAGATCAGCGCCGTTACGCTCTCCTGCACGGCATCCGATGTGATCCTGCGGCACGCGGACGACGGCAAATTCCGCGTGATCCGCTACGAAAATGAGGAGATCTCCTATCAGGTACAAAAGCTGTATTACGTTCTGAACGGTGAGAAGTCCATCCACCTCAAGATCTCGGAAAACGACCCGAACCGCAAGCTGAGCTTTCATATCCATCTGAATCCCGAAACCTGTCGCATCGTCCTTGAGATCCCCGACGCGCAGGAGAATATCACCATCCGCACAGCGTCGGGTGATATCCGTCTCGACGGCATCACCGTCCGTGATACACTTGATCTCCACGCCGTAAGCGGAGATATCTCCCTGTCAAGCCTTCACGCGGGGACATGCCTTACGGAAACGACCAGCGGCGATGTCCACGTTGCCGACACAGACATCCATGCCTTCACGATCGCTACCACCAGCGGTGACGTCACACTCCGCGCCGTCTCGGCAAAGGAAAACAGCTCGATCAAAACGGTCTCGGGCGACGTCAAATGTACCGACGGCGTGATGGGCGCCCATCTCTCGGTCACGACCACGAGCGGCGAGATCGACGCGACTGACACGCAGATCGTCTGTGCCGATTTCGTCTCCACCAGCGGCGACGTTGACATACAGCTTTATCTTGACCCCGAAAAAAGATCCTTCTTCAGCAAGGAGACCGTCAGCGGTACGGTAAAATACGTCGGTACTCCCCACGTTTCCCCAATCGGATCGCAGAGCGAGTCGGGAGAGCTACCCTCTGTCGAGGAGATCGAAAAGACGCTGATCCGTGTCAAAACGGTCAGCGGCGATATCACCGTGCGCTTTATCCCCCGTGAGCAGGGATCATAACACGACGGCAACAGGACCAGTAAGTGTCGATCCATAGAGAAAAGAGAGCGAACGGCTAAAAGCCGTTCGCTCTCTTTTCTCTATGGAAAGCTTTTTTCGGTTACGGGAAACGGTCACGCGCGGAGATCGCCGACGTCGACGGTCTTGCCCTCCTTGCGGCTCATCTCTGCGGCATAAACGCAAAGGTGACCCTCGACGGAGTCGTCGATGGAGGTAAGGGAGAGCGTCGGTACGCCCGTGCGCAGGTAGTCTACGAGGTGACGCATGATCTCGTTGTCACCGCCGCCGTGCTTGCCGAGCTCACTGCCCTCAACGGTGGAGATGACCTCGGTGTCGAAGGAGTAGCGTCTGCCCTCACGGGTAAATACACGGAGCTTGAATTCGTTGCTCTCAAATACGCCCTCGATCTCACCGTTCGTTCCGACGATGTGCAGATAGCGCTCTGCCTTGGCGCAAGCGCCGACAAGATTGAGCGTACCCATCGCGCCGTTCTCAAAGGAGACGATGACGTTCTGGTTATCCACGATATCGCCGCCGCTGTTGTATGCACAGCGACCGTATGCGGAGCGCTTCATATACTCGATCTTCTCTTCTCTGGTGATGGTGTCGATCGGCTTGCCGATGCCCGCCCACGTCTGGAAGGGCATGGTGTCGCGGTCAAGGTGGATCTTGACGGCGGAGTAGTTACAGGTCTTCTCGTGCGGGCAGTCGAAGCAGAGCTCCGTTGCGCCCTCGGGTGCCTTATCCATCGTGAAGTTCTCACGGAAGCCAAGGCTCGTGACAAACTTCGGGCGGGACTCGTTGGCAAGCCAGCACATCAGGTCAACGTCGTGGCAGCATTTTGCCAAAAGCAGACCGGAGCCGCACTCCTGCTCGTTATTCCACTTACCGCGGACAAAGGAGTCGATAAAGTGCGCCATACCGACGTGCTCAGTCATCTCAATACTGCGGACTCTGCCGATCTTGCCCTCGGCAAGTACCTTCTTGACGGCAGAATAGAAGGGCGTGTAGCGGAGAACGTGACATACGATCACCTTGCAGCCGTTGTCGTGTGCGGCCTTCTGAATATCCAGCAGCTCCTCCTTGTTGGGGCATACGGGCTTCTCCAGAAGCACGTTGTAGCCTGCGTGGAGGAGCGCCATTGCGGTCGGATAATGTGCGCTGTCCATGGTCGCGTCGATCACGATATCGCAGACGATGCCTGCGGCGGTAAACGCCTCAACGCTGTCAAATGCGCGATCCTCGGGCAGAGAGTAGCGCACGCGCGCCTCTTCTCTTTTCAGCGCGCTGATATCCGTGACGGCTACGACCTCCATGTCGTCGGGGTTACGGAGAGAGTAGTCCGCGTAGATACAACCGCGGTCACCGCAACCAAGCAATGCAACTTTGATTTTTTTCATTGTTTCTCAAACCTTTCTATATCAATATTCTTTGTTTCATTGGAAGACGACGGCAGTATACCATCTCTCTCTTTGAAATGCAAGAGGAAAAAGTTTTTTCGGAAGATTTCTTACATAAGCTCAGCGTAAAGGCGCTCAAACGTGCGTAAGAACGCCGTCTCGATCTCGGCAAACGGCACGAAATCGAATACAGGCGCGGTCACAAGACGCGGCACCGTATCAAAAAGCATCTCCCCCATTTGGGAAAAGAACTCATGACAAAGGAGCGCATCGTCGATCTCCCGCACGAGCCGAAGCTCCTCCTCCTCGGGGCACGCGTGGAGAAAGGCCTCGTAGATCACCGTCTGGAGCCGCTCCTCGATCACGCGATACTCGGCAAGCGCCGATTTTACGGGGCGCGTGATATCGGAGATATACGCCTCGCTCGCATCGTGCAAAAGGCACGCAAGAGATACGCGCGCTCCCAAGCCGCGCGCCTCTGCCTCCGCCGCGCAATGCAGACAGTGCTGGGCGATGGAGTAGAAGGTCGGAAAGTGTCCGTTCGCACGGCAAAGCAGGGAGAGGGCGTGGGCAATGTCACGGATGTCGATCAGCGCCCGCTCGGGGCGTATCGGATCGAGTGCGTGACCGCAGTAGGTCGTGATCGCCGCCATAGACGCCTCACGACTCCTGTGTTCTGACCACGGTTGTCTTGCGCGAGCCGACCTTGAAATAGTAGATCAGCGTCAGCACACAGCAAAGACCCCAGCCCGCAGGGTAGCTGAACGCGATGGGAAGCAGGTCATTCGAGATAAAGGTGGAGACCACCCAGAGATAGATCTGTCGGAATACGACGAAGGAGCCGATCATGATAAACATGGGCGCCGTCGTTCTGCCCGCGCCGCGCAGGGACGCAGAGAATACCTGATTAACGCAACAGAAGATATAAAAGGGCGTGATGTAATGCAGAAGCAGGGTCGCGCACGCCACGATATTCTCGTCGCTGTTGAAGAAGCTTGCAAGATAGGGCGCGAAGATCATAATGATCACGATCAGCGTGACTGTCGCGATTAGGGAGAGCCCGAAGGCGGTAAAGGTACCGCGCTTGGCGCGCTTCTCATCGCCCTTACCGAGATTCTGACCGACGAAAGTGGTTGCCGCCAGCGCGATCGACTGGACGGGCAGGAAGATAAACTGGTCGACCTTGGAGTAGGTCGTCCAGCCGCCGAGGGTGTACTCGGGTACGCCGTTGACACCGACGATGTAGGACTGCACAAACATATTGGAGAAGGAGGTGATCGCCATCTGCAAGCCCGCAGGGAAGCCGATGAGGAAGACCTTTTTGAGAATACTGCCGTCAAGACGGAGATGTCTCGGATGGAAGCGAACGCAGGTGCTTGTACGCATCAGAACGACCATGGTCAGAGTCGCGGAGAAAAGCTGTGCGATCACGGTTGCCAGCGCAACGCCCGCAACGCCCATATCAAGGCCGAATACGAAAACGAGATCCAGAACGATATTGGTGAGTGCCGACACCACGAGGAAAAGGAAGGGGCGGAAGGAGTCTCCGATCGCACGCAGAATGCCCGCGCCGATATTATAGAACATCAAGCCCGCCACACCGAGAAAATAGATTTTAAGATACATGGCCGCGTGCGGATAGATGGCACTTGCCTCCGAGTCGCCGCGAAGCATCAGTTTCAAGAGCTCGGGGGTCAGGAAATAGCCCAGGAAGGTGAAGACCACGGCAAGCAGAGCCGTCAGGGCGATCGCCGTATGTACGACCTCGCCGACGCGCTTCTCGTTTTTCGCGCCGTAATACTGCGAGATGATGACGCCGACACCGCTGGAGAGGCCGAGAAAGAAGCCGATCAGGACGTTGATGACGGGCGCGATGCTTCCCACCGCGGCGTAAGCGCCCGCGTTCCCCGTTTGCCCGATGACCCACGTATCCACCATGCTGTAAAGCTGCTGAAACAAATTACCAAGCAAAAGCGGAAATGCAAATTTCAAGATATTGGACGCGATACCGCCCGTTGTCATATCCATGTTGCGTCTGAATGAAAACCGTCGTTTCGTCTGTTCCATTTTGTCCCCCTTGTGATCCTCAGGATTTTCGTCAAAATTACCTATATTATATATTACCTCTTTTTTACTCACAAGTCAATCGCTATCCTCACATATTTTTGAATTCAGCGGAAAAAATACGTAAGAGGATGTCACAGCAAGCGCGGAATTTTTATTTTCAAAATAACGCTTGACGGTACAGCGGCTTTCATGCTATCATTAGCATACCGAAACAAATCGAAAGGAACGGACAATTATGGATCGTATTTATTTGGCAAGCTGGCTGATGCCCGATTTCAAGGAAGAGGATGACGCCGTGGAATTTTTCCGCACCTTTTCCGTTTGTAAGCAGGTAAAGCGCGCTACCCTGCAGGCATCCGCCATGGGCGTATACAGCGCGCGCGTCAACGGAGAGAGAGTGAGCTACGTGCTCGCCCCCGGCTGGACGGCGTATGAATTTCGCGTACAGTATCAGGAGTATGACGTCACGCATCTTCTGAGAGAAAGCAATACGCTCTCGTTGACCGCCGCCGCGGGCTGGCGCACCCCCAACCGCTTTGAGGGCAACAAGGTCTTCCGCAATTACGGCGGCCCCGAGATCAAGGGCAACGAGTACGCCGTGATCGCGTCCCTTCTGATCACCTACACGGACGGAACGGAGGAGCTGATCAGAACCGACGAAAGCTGGCTTTCACGTAAAACGAAATGGCGCTATTGCGACATCTATAAGGGCGATCTCTACGACGAGACCTATGAGGAGAGCGTGCACCCCGTGCGCGTCATCCGTCACCCCAAGGGGCTTCTCGTCCCTCAGCAGGGCGAGATCATCGCCGAGCAGGAGCGTCTCAAACCCGTGAGCGCGATCCTCACACCCAAGGGAGAGCGCGTCCTTGACTTCGGGCAGAATCTCGTCGGTTATCTCTCCTTTACACTCACCGTTCCCAAGGGGGCGCGTCTCGTGATCGACCACGCGGAGGTCCTCGATCGGGACGGCAACTTCTATAACGCCAACTACCGCACGGCAGACGCGCGGATCACCTATATCGGTGACGGCAAGGAGCACACGTGGAAGCCCGAGTTTACCTTCTACGGCTTCCGCTATATCCGCCTGACCGAGCTGCCCGAGTCCATGACGGTGGATCCCGCCGCCTTCACCGCCATCGTCGTCCACTCCGACATGGAGCGCACGGGCTACTTTGAGTGCTCGGACGAAAGGATCAATCAGCTCTATCACAATATCATCTGGGGACAGAAGGGTAACTTCCTCGACGTGCCGACCGACTGCCCGCAGAGAGACGAGCGTCTCGGCTGGACGGGAGACGCTCAGGTCTTCGCCCGTTGCGCCGCCTATAATTTCAACACAAAGCGCTTTTTTGACAAATGGCTGACCGACATGGCGCTGGAGCAGAGACCGAGCGGCTCGATCCCCCACATCATCCCGCGCCTGGACTGGGCAAGTTGTGCCTGCGGCTGGGCGGACGCCGCCACGATCGTCCCGTGGCAGATCTATCTGCTCTACGGCGACAAGGAGCTTTTACGCAAATCCTACACTATGATCAAGCGCTGGATCGACTATATGTACGCACAGGGTGACGCCTATATCGGCGGCAAGCACTTCGGGGACTGGCTCTCGCACGACGCCGAGGACCCGAACAGCTGTCGCGGCGGTACGGACAGCAAATTTATCGCGCTTGCCTTCCGCGCCTACTCGACCTCTCTGTTTTTGCGCATCTCCGAGATCCTCGGCATCCGCGAGCATCACGACTACAGAGAGAAGCTCGACAAAACCAAAGAGCGCATCCGCACCGAGTATTTCAAGGACGGCATGGTCGATCTCGCCACGCAGACGGCGCACGTGCTCACCTTAAAGTTTGAGCTCTGCGAAAAGGACAAGCTGCAGGCGCACGCCGACCGTCTGGCAGATATGATCCGTAAGAACGGCGACCGCCTCACCACGGGCTTCCTCGGCACGCCGTATTTGCTCCATATGCTGACGGCGTACGGCTATACGGAGCTCGCCTACACCCTTCTCTTCCAGACGAAATGCCCCTCCTGGCTTTACTCCGTCGAGCGTGGCGCCACAACGATGTGGGAGCGCTGGGATGGCATCCGCGAGGATGGCTCCTTCCAGGACGTCGGCATGAATTCCTTCAACCACTACGCCTACGGCGCGGTCGGCGACTGGCTCTACGGCGCCGTCGCGGGCATCGAGACGGTCGAGGAGCACCCCGGCTTTGAGCATATCCGCTTCTGCCCGAAGGCAACGGTGCGCCTGAACTACGCCAAGGCGTCCGTCAAAACGAAATACGGCACCGTCGCGTCCGAGTGGCACCGCGAAAACGGCAAGACCGTCTATACCTTCACCGCCCCCGACGGCTGTCACGCAACCGCCGAGCTGGGCGGCACCGTCCACGAGCTGGAGGGCGGCATCCACATCTTCACCGAGGATACCCCTTCGGCATGATCCTAAAAACAAAACGAGGATGATCACATGAAAGAACGCGAATTTCAGGAGCTGATCCGCGAGATCGTCTCCTCCGAGGAATTCCGCACCATGAGAGCCTTCCGCCATCATGTAAGAACCAACGTCTTTGATCACTCTCTCAAGGTTGCCTATCTCTGTTATCGTCATCACAAGCGATTTCAAACGAAGCTTCCCCTATACGAGCTGGTACGCGGTGCGCTTCTGCACGACTATTATCTCTACGATTGGCACGGCAGACGCCCCTCCTACCGCTGGGTTCACGGCTTTGCGCATCCAAAGCGCGCACTCAAAAACGCATTGCGGCGTTACCCCGATCTCAGCATCACCGAGAGGGATATGATCCTACGGCATATGTTCCCGCTCACCGTGAGTCCTCCGAGGACGCGCGGCGGCTGGATCCTCTGCCTGTACGACAAGATCGCCGCCGTCGGCGATTACCTCTCCCGACCCCATCGGCAAACGACGGCGAGCCGAAAGCAGTAAACGAAGCATGGGCTGTCTCACTAACGAAAATTGCACAAAAAAGCCTCCCCTGTGTAAGGGGAGGTGCCGCGGAACGCGGC
>JAFTIJ010000133.1 GCA_017456965.1 Clostridia bacterium | reverse complement strand
TGGTTGATACAGTTGCCCTGGTTGGAGCGCTTGAACTTCAAAAGCTCATAGGTCTGATTTCTGCCGCTGTCCTCGGATACGACGATCTTATCGGCAGATACGCTCTTGACGTAGCCTGCCTCCTTTGCGAGGATACATACGCCGGAGTCGATTGCCGCCTTGTATTCCATACCCGTACCGACGATCGGGGAGTCGGTCACGAGCAGCGGCACAGCCTGCTTCTGCATGTTGGAGCCCATGAGTGCACGGGAGTTGTCGTCGTTCTCAAGGAAGGGGATGAAGCCCGTCGCGACGGAGATGACCATCTTGGGAGATACGTCGATGTAGTCAACACGGGAAACGTCAACCTCGATGATCTCTGCGCGGTCACGCGCGAGGACTCTCTTGTTGAGGAAGTGACCGTCCTCGTCGAAGGGCTCGTTCGCCTGAGCGACGATGTAGTTATCCTCCATGTCGGCGGTCATGTATTCTACGATGTCGGTGACTCTGCCGGTTGCCTTGTCTACCTTGCGGTAGGGCGCCTCGATGAAGCCGTAATCGTTGATCTTTGCATAGGTTGCAAGGTAGGAGATCAGACCGATGTTCGGACCTTCAGGGGTCTCGATGGGGCAGATACGGCCGTAGTGCGTATAGTGTACGTCTCGGACCTCGAAGGATGCACGGTCTCTGGAGAGACCGCCGGGACCGAGCGCGGAGAGACGGCGCTTATGCGTCAGCTCTGCCAAAGGGTTATTCTGGTCCATGAACTGCGACAGAGGAGACGAGCCGAAGAACTCGCGGATCGCAGCTACGATGGGACGGATGTTAATGAGTGCCTGAGGAGTCAGGCTGTCTGCATCCTGAATGGTCATTCTCTCCTTGATGATCTTATCCATACGGGAGAAGCCGATACGGAGCTGGTTCTGGATCAGCTCACCGACGGCACGTACACGGCGGTTGCCGAGGTGGTCGATATCATCGGGCGTACCGATGTTGTGGGAGAGACAGATCAGGTAGTTGATGGACGCGTAGATATCGTCCTTGGTGATATGCTTGGGAGAGAGCTCTGCCATGCGGTCGCGTGCGAGGCGCTTGACGGTGTCGAAATCACCCTCCGCCTCCTCTAAGATCGCAAGCATGGTGCTGAGCTTGACCTTTTCGTTGAGACCGATTTCTCTCAGGCTGATGCCGAGTACCTTCTCAGGGTCAACCATGCCGTTACCGAAGACCTTCATTTCCTTTTCGTCGGAAATGTAGACGTATACGGTGTTGACGCCGGAGTTCTCGATCGTCATGGCCTCCTCAAAGTTCAGGGTCTTACCCTGGTCAAAGAGGATCTCGCCCGTGATGGGGCTGATGACGGGACGGGAGAGGGTCTTGCCGGAGATTCTTCTGCCGAGCGCGACCTTCTTGTCGAACTTATAACGGCCGACGGTGCCGAGGTCGTAGCGCTTGGGGTCGAAGAAGAGGTTATTGAGCAGGATCTGCGCACTCTCAACGATCGCAGGCTCGCCGGGGCGGAGCTTCTTGTAGATCTCCTTGAGAGATTCCTCGTATGCGGTGGTGCCGTACTTCTCGGCCTCAGCCTGCATACCGTCCTTATTGAGGGTAACGGTGATCTTGGGGTCGTCACCGAAGAGAGCGAGAATATCCGTGTTGGTGGATACGGACTCCTCAAGGGCACGGATGAGGACCGTTACGGGGATCTTACGGTTCTTATCGATACGGACGTAGAAGACGTCGTTCATATCGGTTTCATATTCGAGCCATGCGCCGCGGTAGGGGATGATCTGTGCGGTCTGCATGCTCTTGCCCGTTTTGTCCATTGTGGACGTATAATACATACCGGGGGAGCGGACGAGCTGGGATACGGCAACGCGCTCCGCGCCGTTGATAACGAAGGTACCGGTCTCGGTCATCAGCGGGAAATCACCCATAAAGATCTCCTGCTGCTTGACCTCGCCCGTGGCGTTGTTGGTCAGGCGTACGGTTACGCGAAGGGGTGCCGCGTAGTTGACGTCGCGCTCCTTGCACTCCTCAACGGGGTACTTGGGCGTCGGGTCGATCGAGTAGCCGACAAATTCAATGGCAAGGTTACCGGAGTAGTCAACGATCGGGGATACGTCCTGCAAAACCTCGGTGATACCCTTATCGAGAAGCCACTGGTACGACTTTTTCTGAACCTCAAGAAGGTCGGGCATCTGAAGGATGTCGTCGATCTTCGCAAAGCTCATTCGCGTATTCTTGCCAAGCTGCTGGGGTTTGATTCTCATAAAATCACTCCAATTCTGTTTGCGGTCCCGCGGGGCCGCCTTTACTTTTGTGGAATTCGCTGAGTCTGAAGGCCTGCAATACTGCGGATCGTTCCGATACGGTGCGTACAGCCCATGTTCGGAATCGCCTTTTAAATTATAGCAATAATACAAGCATTCTAATGCAATTTATAAGTATATCACCGAATTGTCAATATGTCAATAAGTTTTTTGCATTTTTTTGCATTTCCGACGTATAATTTTTCTTTTGAAAAGGATATTGACTTTTTTTGAAAATCCTACTATAATTATCTTGATTGATTGTATTTTTCTCCATAGAAACGAAAAAAATATTATAGAATTATAAAAAGGAAGATAACAAGTATGGAATGGACATCTCTCAACGATCTGCGCGAGAAATTCCTGAAGTTCTTTGAATCCAAGGATCATCTGGCGCGTAAAAGCTACTCTCTTGTTCCCGAGAGCGACAAATCCCTGCTTCTGATCGTAGCAGGCATGGCACCCCTTAAAAAATACTTCACCGGTGAGGAGGAGCCCCCGCGCCGCCGCATGGCAACCTGTCAGAAGTGCATCCGCACCAACGACATTGAGCACGTCGGCTTCACCGCACGTCACGGTACGTTCTTTGAAATGCTCGGCAACTTCTCCTTCGGCGACTACTTCAAGCCCGAGGCGCTCAAGTGGGCGTGGGAATTTCTGACCGAGGTCCTTGAGATCCCCGCAGACCTCCTCTGGCCCTCCGTCTATGAGCAGGACGACGAGGCATACCGCATCTGGCGCGACGAGATCGGCGTCAAGGAGGAGCACATCGTCCGTCTCGGCAAGGCAGACAACTTCTGGGAGCACGGCTCCGGCCCCTGCGGTCCCTGCTCCGAGATCTACTTCGACCGCGGCGAGAAGTACGGCTGTGGCAGTCCCGACTGCCGTCCCGGCTGTGACTGCGACCGCTATATGGAGATCTGGAACAACGTATTCTCCCAGTTCAACAACGACGGTGCGGGCAACTACACCGAGCTCGCAAGCAAAAACATCGACACCGGTATGGGTCTTGAGCGTCTGGCGTGCGTTATGCAGGGCGTAGACAATATGTTCGAGGTCGATACCATTCAGAATATCATCAAGGCGATCAGCGACAAGGCGGGCATCGCATACAAGTCCAACGCCAAGTCCGACGTCTCTCTGCGTATCATCGCAGACCACTCCCGTGCCTCCGCCTTCCTCATCGCCGACGGCGTTATGCCCTCCAACGAGGGACGCGGCTACGTCCTCCGCCGTCTGATGCGCCGCGCGCTCCGTCACGGCAGAATCCTCGGCATCAAGGGCGCCTTCCTCTACGAGATCATGGCGGTCGTTGCCAAGGAAAACTATCCCGCATACACCGAGCTGACCGAAAAGCTCGATTATATTCAGAAGATCGTCCGCATGGAGGAGGAGCGCTTCAACGCAACCGTTGAGGCGGGCATGAACCTACTCGACAAGCTGATGGCACAGGCCAAGGAGACGGGCAAGACCGAGCTCGACGGCGCTGACGTCTTCAAGCTCTCCGACACCTACGGCTTCCCGATCGACCTCACGCGCGAGATTGCCGAGGAGAACGGTCTCGGCATCGACGAGAAGGGCTTTGAGGAGAACCTCACCGCCCAGAAGCAGCGCGCACGCGCGGCAAGAGGCAATATCAGCGGCTGGGACGACAGCATGAAATCCCTCGTTGATACCTCCGTCAAAACCGTATTCACCGGCTACACCGAAACCGTGACCGAGGCAAAGATCGTCGCCATCATCGACGGCGAGACCGACGCCCTCTGCGACATCACGGGCGAGAACGCCGTTATCATCACGGACGCTACCCCCTTCTACGGCGAGGGCGGCGGTCAGGTCGGCGATATCGGTGAGATCGTCGGCGCAAACGGTAAGGCCACCGTCACCGACACCAAGAAGAACGACGGCATATATATGCACATCTGTAAGGTTGAGAGCGGCTCTCTCTCCGTTGGCGACACCGTCACCCTCCGCGTTGACGGCGCACGCCGCGCGGCGATCATGAGAAACCACTCCTCGGTCCACCTCCTCGACGCCGCTCTGCGCGAGGTACTCGGCGACCACATCCGTCAGGCAGGCTCCTACGTTGACGAAAAGGAAGCGCGCTTCGACTTCACGCACTTCTCCGCCGTCACCCCCGACGAGCTCGCAAAGGTTGAGCTGCTCGTCAATGAAAAGATCCTCGAAGGCATCACCGTTGACACCTTCGAGACCGATATTGAGTCCGCAAGAAAATCCGGCGCCATCGCGCTCTTCGGCGAGAAGTACGGCAAGGTCGTACGCGTCGTCAAGATGGGTGACTTCTCCGCAGAGCTCTGCGGCGGTACACACGTTGACAACACCGCCAAGGTCGGTCTCTTCAAGATCGTATCCGAGAGCTCCGTTGCGGCAGGCACGCGCCGTATCACCGCGATCACGGGTCTGAATGCTTACGCTTACCTCGGACGCCGCGAGGCGCTCATTGCCTCCGCAATGCGTCTGACCAAGGCAGGCACGCCCGACGACATTCCCGCAAAGATCACTTCCCTCTCCGACGACCTCAAGGCGTGCAAGCGCGAGCTGGAGTCCGCCTCCGCAAAGCTTGCCTCCGCAAAGGCTGAGGCGATGATCTCCTCCGCTGTCAACGTAGACGGCGTACGCGTTGCCACCATGGCAACCGAGCTCCCCGTTGCGGCAGTCAGAAGCCTCGGTGACGACATCAAGTCGAAGTACGCCGATATGATCGCCGTCGTTTCCTCTCTCGTAGACGGCAAGCTGACCCTCGCCTGCGTCTGCGGCAAGGATGTTCTCGCGCGCGGCATCAAGGCACCCGCCGTGCTGAAGGAACTCTCCAAGATCGTCGGCGGTGGCGGCGGCGGCCGTCCCGACAGCGCAACGGCAGGCGCCAAGAAGCCCGAGATGCTCTCCGAGGCCTTCTCCGCGCTCCCGGGCATCGTCAAGGCCATGCTCTGATTCGGGCCGCGCCCGCATCCCCCAACTCGCCTATCGCGCCCTTTCCGTGTCGCCAAGCGCGACAAAACGGTGAGGTCGATTTTGCGCAATTTCCTATAAGTTAAAAAAGCGGGCAACGCCCGCAGGAAGATGCTCGCCTATCTTAGCTTTCCGCACCACGAGGCGCGGCATAACGGCGAGGTCGATTTCGCGCAATTTCCTATAAGTTAAAAAAGATTCCGTCGCCCCTGCGACGGAATCTTGATTCTGACCGACATGACAGAAACAGAAAGGATTTATTTATGGATTGCCTTTTTTGCAAGATCATCGCAGGTGACATCCCCTGCGCCAAGGTATACGAGGACGAGAAGATCCTCGCCTTCAAGGATATCAACCCCCAGGCCCCCGTTCACGTGCTCGTGATCCCCAAAACGCACATCGCCTGCGCTGACGAGATCACCTCCGCAAACAGCGGCGTGATCGCTCACATCTTTGAGAATATCCCCAATATCGCAAGACTCGCGGGTGTCAAAAACGGCTACCGCATCGTTTCCAACTGCGGCGAGGACGGTTGCCAAAGCGTCAAGCATCTCCACTTCCACATCCTCGGCGGCGAAAAGCTCACCGAGCGTATGGCGTAAGCCCTCTCCCAAGGGCAAGAAAGCGGGCAACGCCCGCAGGAAGGTGCTCGCCTATCGTAGCTTTCCGCACCCCGTGGCGCGGCAAAACGGCGAGGTCCGGTTTGCGCAATTTCCTATGGTAATCGGGTAGGAGGCGGTGGTTAACCGCCGACCTCCCACACCACCGTGCGTACCGGTCGGTACACGGCGGTTCAATCAGACATAATGCCGAGACTTGTATGCCTCGGATATATCATAATATCCACGGTGTGCAAGTCTTTTGTTTGTTATGGTGTGTGTGAGTATTCCGCTTCCTGCCACAGCCCAGTAGCCTTTACGGGTGTTCCCGTTTCGATATGCCATCCACTCAG
>JAFTIJ010000132.1 GCA_017456965.1 Clostridia bacterium | reverse complement strand
TTGATTTTGTTAGAAAATAACGAATTGCGTTATGGAAATGAGAAGAGAAACGCAAAATAATCGGGTGGAATAGCAAAAAAGACTATCGCGGTAAGACGATAGTCTTTTTTGTTATTCATTGTGCAGACAAAACGAGAGGGCAAAGATTGTGCCTACAACGGTGATAGCAACGCCAGGGCAAACTATCTTTGTGTGTTCGTCTTGTCCAATTTGGTGACCCGTAGGGGAATCGAACCCCTGTTTTCGCCGTGAGAGGGCGATGTCTTAGCCTCTTGACCAACGGGCCTTGTGTCTTGCCTTTGGGACGGTACTTATTATAGCACAACGAAAATAATTTTGCAATAGTTTTTTGAAAATTTATTAAAAAATCTTAGCCAAAAATATAAGTAAAAATCAAGCTAAAATTGTTTATCTTAGACAAGTGGCGGGTATACCCGAGTAAAGATCACATACCCAAGTATATCCGCCTCATGATCACGGCATCATTCGCACTTGCAGTTCAGAGACGGCAGATCGCCCGACAGGTCGATACCCTCGATCGTGACCTTGGCGCGCTCAAAGATGCCGTTGTCAAAGAGATATCTCGACAGAGGATTGATCAAAAGATTCTCCACGACGTTGCCGATGCCTCGTCCGCCGTTCGAGAGATTCTTCAGGACCTCCTTTTTCAGCGTAGACATCGCCACCTTGGAGATGACAAGCTTGATCTTCTTCTCCGTCATGAGGTTGGCGATGATCTTGTCTACCTGCGCGGACAGGATCTGACCCGCAACCTCGGGTCGGATGTAGTCAAAGACGACGATATTCTCACCGATTCGGTTGAGGATCTCGGGGCGTCCGAGCTGGAGCTTGAAGTAATCCTCGATTGCCGATCTCACTCTCTCAGACATTTCGCGATAGCTCATATCGCTCGTAACGTTCGCTTCCCTGCCCCCGCGCTCGTCGGGCGTAAAGATGCCGAGATTGCTGGTGAAGATAATGATCGTCTCAGAGAAATACACAGTATTTCCCTTTCCGTCCGTCATGCGCCCGTCCTCAAGGATCTGGAGGAATTTGTCGAGGATCAGCGGGTGTGCCTTCTCGATCTCATCGAACAAGAGGATGGAGAAGGGATTTTTCTTGACGGCGTTGGTGAGCTGACCACCCGCCTCGTAGCCCACGTAGCCGGGAGGTGCGCCGAGGAGCTTCTGGTCGCTATGGCTCTGACCGTATTCACTCATATCGAAGCGCTTACAGCAGCTCTCGTCACCGAAGAGAAGCTCGGCGAGCGTCTTTGCCGTCTCGGTCTTACCTGTACCCGTCGGTCCCGCAAAGAAGAGCACGCCCTTGGGGCGGGTGTGGGACGAGCCCTGCAGACCCGACATCCCCGTGATGGCTCTCTTGACTACGTCAAGGGTCTTGGTGATGGCGTAGTCCTGACCCTTGACTCTGCGCTCAAAGTGCTCCTTACCCTTGCGGATCTTCTCAAGATCGAGACTGCGCCACGGATTCTCGCGGATACCGTACTTATAGAGATCGACGATATCGCAGAGGTCACGGATCCGTATACGCTCGTTTTTGCAAAGCCGTCTCAGTCCGTTGATCTCCGTGAAGCTGAAGCCCTCGGTCAGCGCGACGAAGCGATCCTGTATCTTGGCAAGCTCATCGGGATGCTCCTCATAATAGGCGCTATCCTCCGCGTAAACCTCGCTTGCAAAGAAGCTGGGAAAATTGGCACCCTTGATCAGTACCTCGCGCTCCTCCTTGGTGGGCGAGGAAAGCGTGATGATCTTGACGTTGGGGTTCTGGAGATAGAACCACGCGGGGATATCGTTTGCCTTGTTGGTAATCATGATCAAAAGGTTTTTGAGTATCCCGTTTTCCTCTGTTCTCACCTCGCTTGCATCCAAAGAGGATTGCAGGAGCACGGTGAAGCTGTCCACCTCGTTCTGATCCATATTGTCGGGCGTGCTGATATAGCGGGAGGCGAAGTCCATGACGATCACCGTTGCCTGCTCGTTTTGCGAGAGCGCGCGTCGGACGATCGCGGGAGCAGTGTCGCCGCGGTTGCCCTTGAACTCCGCACGGATAAAGCCCTGTGACGCCGCACAGGATACGAGCGCGGCAAAGCGCTCAAGATAGCCCTCCTCACAGACGTTGTAAAAGCCGCGCAGGCTATCGTAAAACGCGATATTCTGATATCCCATATCCTTGAAGTAGTAGTGGAGATAATGAGATAGCCTCAAAATACTGCCCTTCGGCATACTGCCGTCAACGGGATACTGATAAGAGTCAAGCACGTTGCCCTCCATGATGATCAGCGGCTTGATCCTCGAAAAGATCGCAAGCTCCTTATGCCATTTGGAAATATAATCCGCCGTAGCGGTCGGTGTCATGGGCACCTTCTCCTCCGCCTTAGTCTTTCTTTTCTTTCCGCTCACTTGTGTCTAACCCCTTTCCGTAATTCGTTCGTTTGATATATTCATTCAGATCACCGAGAAATCCCGGTCTGTGGATACCGACGGAGATCACACCGTCTCCCGTCATGAAATTCTGTATCTGATTGCGTGCCGAGGACAGATAGCGCTCATACCGATCCTTCCATTTCTCCTCTAAGATTAGGATACGCTGGTTATCCGACCCGCGTAAGAGGCAATCCGTATTTCGCTCTTCTATATACTCTCCGTCAATGAGGACGGCAATGCCGCGAAGCGCCTCATCAGAGAGCTCCTCTCTACGGTAGCCCGTATAGACGAGGATATCCTCCGATATTCCGCGCAACAGCGAAATGAGCTCTGCGAGCGCCTCGGGCTGATAAAGGGGATCGCCCCCCGTGATGGTGAAGCCGTCGATCTCGTTTTCGTTTGCGATCCGCAGGATCAGCGCATAGATCTCCTGCGGGGTCGTGCGATATCTCGGCTGAAAGTGCCATAGCTCGGGATTGCTGCAGCCCTTGCATCTTCTCGGACAGCCGCAAAACCAGATGCCGACCCGTTTCCCCGGTCCCAGCACCTCAACGGGGTATAAAATTCTTGCTACGTACACGCGCAGATCCTCACCAAAAAGTAGGCGGCGTCGGACTGACGCTTGCCCCCGATATTCATGCCGCCGAGCCCGAGCTCGTCACCGTCATGAAGCTCGGTTCTCTCGGCAATGCGCTGATCGTTAATGTAGGTAAAATTGGTCGTGCTGAGGTTCTCGATAAAAAGCGCGTCGCCCTCTATGATGAGACGCGCGTGCGTTCGGCTCACGTACCGCTTGGATGAGAGGTAATCCCGCATTTCATTCTCCCGACCGACGGTCACGTCGGCGGCAGGGAGACGGTAGGCGTACTGCCCGTCAAGACTGCCAAGGACGAAATCCCGTCCGCCCGTCGGCGCCGACACCTCCTCGGTGCTCGGCGGGATATCGGAGATATCCTCGCCACAGGCGTGACATTTGCGGGCGTTTGCGGGATTTCGCTCTCCGCAATCGCACACGCGCACCATCACGGGGCCCGCCGTCTTCTCCGCGGCGGCCGCTTCCTTGGCCAGACGCTCGTTCTCCTCATCCGTGATCTTCACGCGCGTGAGATCCGCCTCGCATTTCGTGCACTCCAGAACCGTCGGGGCGTTTCGTGTCCCGCAGGATGGACAGATCTTATATTTCTCCACTCACGTCACTCCCTTCTCATAACCTTTTTGCCGTTTACGGGACGTTGCTTTTTTCTCGTGCGGACAGACGCCGTCTCCGCCTTCATATCGTAATCCGAGGTATTGATGATTTGCGCGTAGGCGGCATCGGGTGGAAGAAGCGAAACGCGGTCGGCAAGCACGACGCCTCTTTTCGCAAGACGGCGCTCGATCTCCTTGAAATCGTCGCAGAACGCCGTCATGGAGTCGCAGAGCGCCGCCGTCTCCTGTGCCGTCGGTCCGCGATCCTCCGTATCCATACCGCCAAGCTCCATTGCGATCCTGCCATCGGAGGAGCAGGTGACGTTGACCGCCGTCCCCTCTCCGTAGGAATAAAGATCGCTATGAAAGCTTCTGCCGTTTCGCTTTGTGACCTCTCGACTGCCGAGAACAGCGTAGCCCATTTCTCGCATGACCTCGTCCATGCACTCGCTGATATACGCCATCTCGTCGTTTTTGCCCGCCTCGGTCTCTATGCGTCGGAGCTCATCGGTCAGCGTAGCGATCGACTCACGGGTACAGGGGTATGCCTGTGCCACGTAGCCGTAAAGCCCGCACAGTGCCGTATACTCCGTATACAGACGCTCAAACTCCTCGCGACACGCCTCGTATTCCGCAAGGGTGCGCTCCGCCTTGCGTACCAAGGGCTCTACGGTGATTGAAATATAGTTGCCGAGAAACTCCTCGTCGGTGATCTCGCCAAGGCGTGCAAGCGCCGTCCCGATCTGCTCGTGATACGTATGAGGGAGCCCCTCTCGTCCGTCCAGCACTCTGAGACGGCGCTCTGCCGTCTCGCGGCGTTGCGGTGTCGCACCATTGCTCTTTTTCCTTACGCTCGTCCTCGGCTTCTCACCGACGTCCGCAAACGAGGCGGAAAAGCCACGATCGAGTGCTTTATGGAGGCGACCTCTCAGCGCTGTCTCGTTCTGTGCCGACCGAGCGCCGATCTCTGCGGCAAGGCGCTCTGCCTCGGCAAGGCTCTCGTCAAGCGCGGACGCGGTCTTCTCGACGGCATTCACGTCGTCGCGGTCGGTATGTCCGATCAGCCTCTCCGCGCGTGCGACGACCGTGTCCAATTCCCGCGTCAGCTTGGCAACGCCCCCGTCATCGCCACCACCCGCCGTAAGCTCGGTTGCGATCTGCCTTTCGGAGGTAAACATCCCCCCAAGGGTCATCAGCCTTTTCTCCGTATTGCCGATCTTCCCGTTTGCCGCCGCCTTGCGCCGCGCGATCTCGCGCTGCATGGCAAGGATCCTTCGCTGATCGGGCGTCAGCGTATATCTTGATGTTTTCGGTCCTGACATCTCTTATCATCCCCCTATCTTTTTAATGCGCCAGATGCACACGCCAGGCGTCCAGCGCCTCTCGCTTGCCGAGCGCGATCAGCCACGCCTCCAGCTGAACGTCGAGCGTCCCGTCATACGCGACCATCCTGTGGCAGAAGCGCTCAAGCTCCCCGTAGGAGGCGTCCAGCAGGTGTTTCATATATGCAGTCAGCTCCTCCACGCTCCGAAGCTGCTTGCCCTCGACACCGAAAAGCTTCTGACCCGAGAGCAGATACGCCGCGGTGTAGTAATTCAGCAAAGCGTCACGCGGGCTTCGGTTTATCAGTGCGTGTGAGGTCTCGATCGCCGAGACCGCAAGCGAAAGCTCTCGGTTCTCGCCCCCAAGCGTTCCGAGATACGCCGTGAGCACCTTATTCTCAAGGATACTGTCCCAGAATGCGTGATCGGAGGTATCGTCCCCCCTCAGCTTCTCCAGCATATCGCGGCCAAGCGCGGCGGGCGATTCGTAGGCTCTGCCCTTAAAAGAGATGCTTTTCATTCCCGGGCAGAGCCTGTGGAGCACCTCGAAAAAGATCACGTCGTCTCTGCCCGCGTTTCTCGCCGCCTCCTCCTCTGCATCCGTACAGATGCGGGCAAGCTCGGGGCGATACTTCTTGAAAAACGCCGCGAGATGCCCGCGGAAGAGCTCACGCTTGCCCTCGGTCCACTTTTCGGAAAGCGCGTCAACGAGTGTAGGCAGATCCTCGTACCGACCACCGTCAAAGGTATAAACGGGGATCGCCTCGCCCGAGCCGAAGCCGATGCTCTCGCCCGGGATCGGTTGCCTGATACCCTCGCACCAGCGCTTCACCTCCTCGTAGGTCCAGCGTCGGTTCGGGTTCTCGGGATGATTTCGATTGGTGATATCGAAATAGGTGACCGCCGAGATCAGCTCCCGAAGCTCCTCGGGCATCGTCTCGGGAAACGGAATACGTTGTACTGCCGTAAAGCGCGCGATCTCGTCCGCGTCAATATTCCGATACGGCGTATAGCCGCAGAAGAGCTCGTACAACGTAATGCCGAAGGAGTAATAGTCGGACTCCTCCAAGAAAAGCTGTCGGAAGGTCTCGGGGGCGGAATACTCGGGAGTCATGCCCGTCTTGGTCAAAAGCACCGTGCTTCCCTCCCCGACGACGGAGCTGATACCGAAGTCGATGATGGCGCCCCCCCGCCCGTCGTCGAGGAGCATGATATTGGAGGGCTTCAGATCCTTATGAAGCAGATCATGACCGTGGAGCACGTGCAGTGCCTCGTTCACGCTCGGAATGACCGTCTCCTTCAGCTCCTGCAGCGTATAGGTTCTGCCCTGCAGACTGCCGTTTCGGTCATACGGCAAGATCTCGTACGGGAAGCCGCCGAGCTCGCCATACTCAATCGGGGAGGCGATATTCTCTGAGGTGAGCGATTGCAGCACGGACAAGACCTCGGGCTTGATCGCGCGCGGTCTCCTATAAACCTTTGCGACGTATTCCCGTCCGTCATAAACGCAGATATAGAGATCCGCCTCGCCCGTCGCCACACGGAGCGGCTCCGTGATCCGATACCGCCCGCCGAGCACGACGCCGACCTCCGCTCTCTGCGGTATGTTGGACGCAAGGCACGGATTTAAAACCGTAGCGCTCTCCAGCTCGGGGTTTAGCACCGTGAGTTGAAGCTCGGGATTGATGACTGTCGGACTGCTCATAAGCGCTCCTCCCTTCTTTCTCTTTTATTATCTGAATGAATCTCGCCGTTTTGTCGCGATCAGTCACACGGAAGCGGCGGAACGCCGCTTGTTACGTGTGATGATCTCCGACGCACTGCACCGTATGCTCAAGGATCCGGATCCTACCCGTCTCCAGAAGATGCGCCATGGCGGCGTCCGTCTTTCTTTTGATCCTCGGGCCTCTGCGCTCAAAGCCAAAGGTGCGGAAGCACGCACTCGCAAGATCCTCCTCGGTGATGCCTACGCTCTGTTCCGCGATGGCAAACAGGGCGTTAGCAACCTCCTCGGTACTGATATATTCCATCGGACGCGCACTCTCACCCTGTATCGGCACACGGACGGTGATCTCATGCGCAGGCAAGGCGTACAGGAAGCCCTCACCGTCAGTCTGCGTCTCGTTTGCGAGCCGTTCATTTACGGCGCGGCGAACCATACGCTTGACGCTCTCCGTGATCTTGCCGACGGCAAAGGTCGGCGCCATACGGCGATACAAGACGTCCATATGGATCGGTGCCTCTGCGGCGAGAATATACCGTATATTCTCGGCGATCGCATCAAGATCGTCCTTCAGATCGCGGTGCGGTGCCAGCGTTGGGTCTGCCTCCTCGTAATGTGCAAAGCCGTACGGAAGCGAGTCGGACACCGTAGGTGTCGGCTCGATCACGATCTCAGACGTCACGTCGGGTGTCGGCTCAATCATGATCTCAGTCATCACGTCGGGCGGATTCTCCTCCGTACCGAGCGCGCGTGCCATCGCGTCGGCCTCCGCCGTAAGAGACGCAAGGAACGCGAGCAGCGCCTTACCCTCAACCTCGGGGTTTCGCATCCACGCCGTTGACCAGACGCGGTACAGACGCCATCCCATGCTCTGAAGGACGCTCCTGCGGAGTCGGTCGCGGTCGCGCGCCGTTCCCGCTTGAATATACGACGCACCGTCGCACTCAATGGCGGCGAGATAACTGCCGTCGGGATTCTCGACCGCAATGTCGATCTTGTATTCCGAGCATCCGACACCCGTGCGGATCCGATAGCCATGTTCCTCAAGAAAAGCACCGATCACCTTGCAGAAGGTATCCTCGCTTCTGCCCGTGTCATGCTCCTCGGTCGCACTCAACGCATCCGTGCCTCCGATCGCGTACGCAATATATGCACGCAGCATCCGCGCACCGTCACTCGTGATGCGGTCGGTGTCGATATCCGACGGCAAGATCGAGCCGACCAGCTTGATATTGCACTTGGCTCGGGTAACGGCTACGTTCAGTCGGCGCTCACCGCCGGGCTTGCCGACAGGACCGAAATTCATATGCATGACACCGTTTGCGTCCTTACCGTAGCCGATACTGAAAATGATCGTGTCACGCTCGTCACCCTGAACGTTCTCCAGATTTTTGATGAAGAACGGTTCCTCCTTTGATTCGTTGAAAAACCATTCGCAATCGGGGTTTTTCGCTCTTTGGGCAACGACTGCGTCCTCGATGGCGCTCTGCTGACTCTCACTGAATGCAATAATACCGAGCGAGCGGTCGGGGTGCTGTCGGATATGCTCAAAGATCAGCGCCGTACAGCGCTCCGCCTCGCGGATATTATCCTTCTTGCCGCCGCGGTCATAGCATCCGTCGCTGACGTAAACGTACTCCACGCCCATGTCCGCCTTTCTCGGCGCACTGCTCGGGAAGGTGATCAGACGATTGCCGTAGATCTCGCGGTTGGAAAATGCGATCAGGCTCTCGTGACGGCTTCTGTAATGCCAAAGCAGAGTTCTGTTCGGCAAAACGGACGCCGCCTCCTCCAGAATGGAGTCGGATACCACGTCGAGCGCCTCCTCATCGGGTCGATCGTAATCCGCATCGCTTCCGTTTGTCGCGGATGCGAAAAAGTCTGTGGGGGGAAGCTGCTTGCTGTCGCCCGCGATGATCACCTGTGAGCCGCGGCAGATCGCACCGATCGCATCCTCGGGAAAGATCTGCGACGCCTCATCAAAGATGACGAGATCAAAGTGATACGCATCCGTCTCCAGAAAATAAGAGACCGAGAGCGGGGACATCATTAAGCACGGCTTCAGCTTCAACAAGAGATTCGGTATCATGCGGAAGAGCTTGCGCAGAGGCATGATATTGCGCTTCTTGCCAAGCTCCTTTTTCAGAATAGCAACCTCGTCCGCGGCAAGGAAATTTTCATTTTCGGACGGTAGGTCGCGGATCAGGCGCTCACGGATGCGCGTCTGTGCGATCGGGAGACGGAGATCGTCCAGCTCCGCAAAGCGACGGATGCGATCGTCGTGCGCATCCTTGCGGAAGCGACGCACCGCGTCCAGCCTGTCGCAGGCCGCACCGAGCCACATATAGTAAAAGCCGCGAAGGAAGCTGCGCTCAATATCCGAATAGAGTGAGGAAGCCTCGATCCTTTCGATAAAATCACCGAGTCCGTGCTCACAGCAATCTGCGCGCGCCTCCAGATAATCGACCCAGCTACCAAGCATAGAGACGCTCTCAAGACAAGCCTCCGCGCGCGAAAGCATACGGCGGACACGGGCATCCGTATCAAAAACGCCCTTTTCAAATTGCGCGGCAAGCCATGCTCGCGGCGAGCGCGTGGCGTAATATCGCTCCGTCAGGTGCTCACAAAGTGCGGCAAGCTCACGCTTACGCTCGTCGGATGCATACAGCAAGGGGCGCAGAATGGGATACTCGGAGAGCGACCTGACGTCACGCAATCCGCTGAGGGTAGTCAGGATCTCACGCCAGCCCAAGCGCCCCTTGGCACGAAGGAAGCCCGCATCGCCCTTCAGCTCGCTTTGCTTTCGGTCGAGCTCGTCAAGGATCGCCGCACGCTCACGTAGCTTACCGATCGCGTGCGCCATCGTCTCAAACGTGGTGTCCTGCCCGACGAGAAGCGGGCTGATCTCGGCAAAGCCCTCGCCGAGTGCTCGCAATCTTGTAATATACTCGTCGAGAAGCGGCGACAGTACCGCCGCATCTACGCCCTGTGCGACGGGATCTACCGTAATATCTCCGATTTTTCCATTCTCGCGGATGCTCCCGATCGTGCCGTCGATCGTCGCCAGCAGGCGACGTAAAAAGATCACGGCGTCCGCATGGGGGCGGGAAACGAGATCGAGAAGCCCCTCCGTCAGGATCTCTCTCGGGAGCGCATACAGACGCTCCGCCGCATCGAGCGCGGCAAGGACCTCGGTCCAATCGGTCTCCTCCCCATGGAAATACACGCCGATCTCATCGCGCACCCTCTCCGCCTTCTCTTTCAGCGTCGCCTTTTGCGCGTGATACGTATCGAGCTCGTTGAGCAAGCGGATCGCGCTCTCATCCGAGAGATCGCGATTTGCCGTTTTCATGAGTGCCTGCAGGCGCTTCTTATCCCGCCAATACTGCGAGTAAAACACCTTCATTACGCTCGTGTAATCCGTTCGGTAGCGACGGAGCATCGCCGCGTGATCGATACGGAGGACACCCTCCTCCCACTCGGAGAGGATACGCGTGCGGATCGCTCTCACGTGTGCATCCGTCAGCGCGACGTCCGTGGCCTGCGCCTTCAGCATGGCAAGATTGGTATCCGCCCACTCTGTGGGGATACGCTCACCGCCCTGCAACGCCTCAAGGATCACGCGAATGCGCTCCGCGTTTTCCTCCGTGGAGGTAAAATGCGTACCGAGGATCTGATTAACACCCGAAAACGCGCCCGCAAGCGTCTGCACGGGCTCACGCAAACGGATGAGCGCCGTATGCAGAGCGGATGCGTTTTTCATCAGCGCCGTTGGATCCTCCGCACAAAGACATAGGGGCATCGCGTCAAGCCTTTTTAAATTTGTCTGCATACGCGTAAGCCATGCCTGATGATCAAAATGATAGATACCCGCACGGAAGACAGCGGTGATCTCCTCCTCCAATGCGCGTTGCGCCTTTTGCGCCTCCACGGCGCTCTGTGCCAACGACAGAACCGAGGTGACCGTCTCCTCGTCAAGCTCTCCGTCGGGAATATGGGGGAGTGCCGAGAGCGTCCCGATCGCCTGTAATACGCCGGGGATCGCCTCGTAGCTCAGCGCCTTACCAAGACCGCGGCACTCCTTGATTCCATTGAGTCCGTCCAGAAGCTCACGCAAGGCCTCCGTAAAGGCACGAAGCTCGCGCTCGGCGGTCTCGGTATACTCACCGCTTACGGTACGGGACGACAAGCCCTCCCACGGATTGCCGCGAACGCGCCCCTCGATGCGCTGCAATGCCTGCGAGTAGCTTCTGAGTACGCTCAAAAGCTGACGAAGCTCCCTCGGTGTCACGTCCAGCGGAGACGGCATCGAGAACATGACGGCGGGTGCATCGCGTACCTCCGCAAGCTTGCCGTATACCTCGTAGCAGCTCATTTTCAGCTCGGGGCAAAGGCGGTGAAGCTCCTCGGCGTATCGGTTCAGCTCCTCACGGACGCTCATTAAATCGTCCAGCGTCTCCATCGCCGTATCGCTCACGCGCGTCTGCTTCAGGTCGAGATTTCTGCCGATCTCTTCAAGGATCACCTTCTTATTGGCCTTATAGCTGTGGAGCGGCAAGCAGAAGTCCGCCAGATGCGCCTCCTGCAATCTGCGGTAAACGACCTGCAGAGCCGCCATCTTCTCAGAGACGAAGAGGATCTTTTTTCCCTCTGCCAGCGCCTCGGCGATGATATTGGTGATCGTCTGGCTCTTGCCCGTTCCGGGCGGCCCCTGCATCACGAAGCTGGCGCCACCCTTGGAGCAGAGGATCGCATCCTGCTGACTGCGGTCGGCACTCATGACCTGATAGCAGTCCCGCGTGCTGACCTTGTCGGGGTCGGTCACGGACGCCGTTTTTCGCGCACTGCGGATCGCCTCCGCGTCGCCCGACATGGCGCGGATCACGGCATTCTCTCGGATGCGCGCCTCATGGCGGATCAGATCGTGATACATCGTGATCTTGAGAAACGAGAGCAAGCCAAGGCTAACCTCGCGGATCACGCGCCAGCCTCGCGTATCGGCGAGCGCCTCCACGCGGGCAAGATAGTCGTCAAGCCTCTCCTTGTCCGCATCAAACGAGGGGAGCTCGACGCCGTACTCGCTTCTCAGATAATATTGAAGCGTCGGATTGGTCACGATATCGTCCTCGTGGCGGGAGAGCTTATACGGCGCATTCAGCGCGTCCACCGTTAAAACCGCGGGCACGAGGATCAGCGGCGAGCGGATCCATGGGGCACCGGCGCTCTTGCCATCGCGCCACTCAATAAAGCCAAACGAAAGATACAGGATATTGGTTCCCTGCTCCTCTTGGGCAAGTCGCGTCTTTGCTCTCATGTGCTTGAGCGTCTTCTGACGCTCGGCGTGATTTGCCGACGTCCCGATATCCCCCACGGTAACGACCAACGGGGAGCAGAGATGCTCCAAGAGCGATAGCATCGAGTACACACGGATATCGCTCTCGCGGTCGATCGGCCGCTGAAAGGTCAGCGTCTCCTCCTTGACCGCCAAGCGCTGATACAGCTCCTCAAAGGAGGGCTCCGTCAGCCTCAGCGTCGAGCGGAGCGTCTCACGATAGTGGATCATTTTATTCCGTTTACCCAGATCCAGAAGCCGATGTTCCCAATATTCAATTTTTCTGTCCAATAATGAAGATGACATACGAAACTCCCTTCTCCAAGGTGGGTGACACCCACGGGATCTTGCTCGCCTATCTGCACTTCCCGCTCCGCGAAGCGCGGCAAAGCTTCAAGGCAGGAAAATAATTGCCGCCCGAGAACCTCGGACGGCAATAGGAATATATTTTATACAATTACTTCTATTGCTTGTACTCATCATACAAGCGACGATCTCCCGTTTTTTCAGGGGGGCATCGTTACTTTCCGTAAACGACGGCGCCGCCATGGATCACGGCTTGGAGCGTGGGGGCGACCGTGCCACGCACCATGCCAAGGATCTCGACGTGACCCTCACCGAGCACGTTGCCCTGCACCATACCGATATTGCGGAAGCTTGCGCCCGCCTCTACGAATACGTCACCGCCGATCATACCGATATTGGTAAACGATACGCCGCTTTTGACGCGCACGTTTCCCGAGATGGTATGTGTATTGCCCGCATTCGCTTGCACCTCAAAATCCCCGTTGATGCTCTCGGGCAAAAACGTCATGTTATCCATGCCCGACGCATTGTCATCCGGTGAATTGCCGATAACGATCTTGATATTCATATCCAAGCCTCCCGTTTGATTGATAAAATCTTAATAACCGAAAAATATAGCAATCAAGCCTCTGTGACGCGACGGATCTCGTCGAGGATCTCGCGGTCTGCGGGACAAAATTCGTAATTCGGGATCTCCTCTGCCGTGATCCATCGGATATCGTTATGCTCCAGCCTCTGCGGTGTGCCCTCGGCAACCGTCGCGTGAAAGAGCGTCAGATGCACCGTGATATCGGGGTACTCGTGCGTCACGTCCATAAATATATCGGAGACGGAGACCGTAACGGCAAGCTCCTCCCGACACTCGCGGATCAGCGCCTCTCTGCGCGTCTCTCCCCGCTCGACCTTACCGCCGACAAACTCCCACAGCATTCCCCGCGCCTTGTGCGGCGGGCGCTGACAGATCATAAATTTGTCATGATCCCATATCAGGGCGGCAACGACCTCTGTCACACTTCGTTTCTCCATATCACGCTTCTCCTTCTCTGTCCGCAGGTGCCAAAGGATAATGACATTGCTCCCCCGCAAGCATCCCCTCGACAAGGGTCAGCGTATGATACCAGTCCTCAAATACCAGACGCTCCTCGGGCTTGTGCTCGTCGTAATAGCCGATGCTGAGATTGACGCCGCAGACGTCACGGCAAAGGGCAACGATATCGGTACGCGCCAGGCGTCCCGCATCCTGATAGCCCGTCGCACGCTCAACGAACGACAGAAACTCCCGACTGACAGGCAAATGGTAGACCTTATAGTCGCTCTTCCCTCTGCGGTCAAGCTGGATCATATAGCGATGGCGGTTCAGCTCGTCAAAAAGCTCGGGGGCGTGCTCCCGTATGTAATGTGCGCCGATCTGCCCGCGCTCCTCGCCGTCCGTGATCAAAAGGCTGTGTCCGCTCTCTCTGAGGAGCCATAGCATCGCGCATCCCGCGCGATCGTCTGCGCCGATCCCGCACGATGGGTCCGTACCCACGTAAACGACGCCCTCGTCCGTCACGGTCTTTTTCAGCGTCTGCTCAAAATACCCCTTGTCGTAAAAGGTATCCCAGACGGTATCCGCGTGCGCAATGAGCAGGACGCGGTCCTCTCTCGTGCCCGGTACGTAAACGAAATTATGCTTGTCACCGTCAAAGCGCGCAATCGCACGCGGCAGCTTGGCAAACTCGGCGAGCACCCCCTGTGACGTGCTGAGCGGAAAGGAACAGAAATGCTCCAGAGCCGCCATTGCTTTTTCTCTTGTCATATCACGATCTCCTTTTTGCTTTTATCGGAAATATTATATCACATTCCGACCAAAAAATCAATGCCTCGCACAGAAGCGCGGCATCGAAAATCTCAAGGGGACAGTTGATTTTCTTTAGCGTATTTGATATAATATTTTCATCAAACGCGATCCATACAAACGAAAAGAGGAGAAATTATGAGAAAGAACTTTGGTGCAAAGCCCATCCTTTACCCCCAGCCCGTATTTATCATCGCATCCTACGACGAGAACGGCACACCCGACGCCATGAATGCGGCGTGGGGCGGTATCAGCGAGGAAAACGAGATCTCGATCTGCCTCAGCCCCGAGCACAAAACGGTCAAGAATATTCTCGCACGCGGCGCCTTTACCGTCAGCATGGCGACCGCCGATCAGGTCACGCCCTGCGATTACGTCGGTATCGTCTCGGCAAACAACGTTCCCGACAAGCTCGCGCGTGCAGGCTTCCACACCGTAAAAAGCGACTTTGTGGATGCACCGCTGATCGCAGAGCTCCCCATGGCGGTCGAGTGCAAGCTCGTAAGCTACGACGCAGAGAGCTGTCGCATGGTCGGTGAGATCGTAAACGTCTGCGCAGACGAGAGCGTGCTGACCGATGGCAGGATCGACCCCGCAAAGCTTCGCCCCATCATCTACGACGGCGCAAACCACACCTATCACGTTATCGGCGAGAAAGTCGGCCGCGCCTTCCACGCCGGTCTGGCCTTGAAATGATCTCAAGGCAACGATTTCCGAAAAATATTGATATAGCAACAAAAAAGCAAGGGCACAGAAACGTTTTTCGTTTCTGTGCCCTTTTTTCATATTCTGAAAATTGTGCAAAATCAACCTCGCCGTTTTGCCGCGTCGGGTGGTGCGGAAAGCTACGATAGGCGAGCACACGGAGGCGGGCACGGCCCGCTATTTCAGCTTTCGGTTAAAAATGAAATTCTGCACGCGTCGGATCTGAGCCTTGATCCAGCGGACAAGAGGCGACTTCGGGATCAGGATGAGCAGGGCGACAGCCATGACGAGCAAAAACGTACCGTACAGAGCCCGTCCGCCGACGGTAAGCGCCGCAAATGCATCCTGCAGTGCTTTGGGGATGCTCTCCACCTTGAGCAGATCGTAGCACGTTTTCAACACCTCTACGGCGCAAAGAACGCTGATGATGGTCATGGCGAGGTTGGTATTTTTCTCGCTGTTCGTCTCATGATACTCGGAGATACGCTCGACCTCGTCATCGATATCATCAAACTGCTTTTGCAGTCTCAGAACGTCGCAGAACATCTCATACGGCCTCTGATAGCTCTCCTCCTCCGATATGATATTGAATCGGTATTTGGTATTGAAGAATATGATCTTGCCCTGTATCTTTTTCAGATTGTTGATATCGTTATTCTCCGCGATCTCGTTCAGAAAGTGATACAGGGCGTATTTCTGATGGAGCGCGAGGATAAACCAGACGATATAACGGACATTGGAGTGAGACATCCACCGCTCATTGACGAACGCATTGTTTCTTTCATTGTCGGTGCGAATACCGAGATTGCACACGCCGCGATCGGAGATCTCCCATTTTACGTGCGGGAACATCGCGTAGTCATTCGTCTGATCGGATTGCTTATTGTAGTGGGAATTCATGCCGTTGGCGATGCGATAGGCGTGGAAGTCGAGCGCCTCCACCGATTGATCGGCGATCATCGTCACAAAGAGGTCGGCTCTGGTCTCTCCACACGAGGCGATATGGTCAAAGAGTGTATACGGTTCGAGCCCCCTCAGGATGCTTTCCGCGAGCACATTGAGACAGCCCCGCTCCTTTTTTCCATAGCATATCGCGTATTTGTTACTGCGTCTGAGCTCTGCGCAGATATCCTCGATGTCCTCGGGATCGTCGCACGCAAAGGAAATATTCAGCTCCAAAAACGCAATCGACGTATCAAAGGAAAAGATCCTCGCGCGATCAACGCGGAGCGTATATGTTAAAAACAGAAAGCGGACATCCTTTAGCTCCTTTTTTAAAACAAGGCAATCGCTGTTGATGCCGTCCTTATTGAAGATCCGCTCGATATAGGCAAGATAAAAGCACCCGTCGATCGAGCGATCCACCGTCCATTGCATACGGGATACGGCTCTGCCGCGAAATCTGACGTAAGACGGCGTGTAGATGGGAAAATACAGGCGGATCTCTGAGGTCACGACGTTTGTCTTTGTGGTTTTTGGCATACAGTCAGATACCGTCCGACGCGATAGAAAAGCTCGGACGATACGCACTCCTTTTCATTGATAATAATAGGATACCATAAAATATCATTTTCGACAAGACCTTTTATAAAATCCCATTTTTCATTTTTTAACGGATCCCCGTCGCGTTTCGGATCGTCTGTGCGATAAGCCGCAAAGCCCCTTTACATGGCAAGGAGGCTTTCGGACTGTCGAAAAAACTATGTAGAATAAACAAAACGAAAAGTTGCACAAAATGGAAAGGCTCCCTCCGGGAGGGAGCTGGATTTTGCGAAGCAAAAGACTGAGGGAGAGTGCGTAGATATCAAGTCTAATCAAAATTGTAAGTACCGCGGGCTCCTTCCGTCACGCTTTGCGTGCCACCTTCCTCCCGGAGGAAGGCTTACTAAAAAACGCTTTTTGTGCAAAATGCCAAAGACAAAATTTGAAACCTACTTGATCAACACGCTGAAGGGGCTGTCTCATTCAAGGATCATTTGCAAAAAGTAAATAAAAAGCGGGCCGTGCCCGCATCCATGTGCTCGCCTGCGCGGAAAGCTACGATAGGCGAGCACCTTCCTGCGGGCGTTGCCCGCTTTTTTGTTTTACGGGTTTTTACACGTTCGGGTGCGTAATTTTCGCAAGCATGCCGCGCTTGGCGGTATCACAACCGAGGAGAGAAATTCTCATTCCGGACGCTTTCAACCGCAACCGATCGCGCTTACGGTTCGGCAGGTTTCAGACAGTGCCAAAATTACACTGCCCTCAAACTCAAAAAGAAAGGAAAAGAAAAATGAATACGTTTTAGACCCCTCTGAAATTACACTGCTCTCAAACACCGCATTGAAGGCATTTGCGCCGAAGGTAGTTTTAGACCCCTCAAAAATTACACTACTCTCAAACCGATAACTTCACTGCTCGTCGCTGGGTAGGGTTTTAGATCCCTCAAAAATTACACTACTCTCAAACAGGAGTACAAATCCGAAGAGACTGACAAAAGTTTTAGATCCCTCAAAAATTACACTACTCTCAAACCTCAAATCGTCGGAGTCTGAGCCGTTTGGCTTCATCGTCGGTTGTTTTGAGGTATCGGAGAGCGGCTATGAGGGGTATAGTTCAAAAAATGGGGTTATGCGCGGGAGCATCGAGAGCGGTATACAAGAGGGGTATAGTTCAAAAAATGGGGTTATGTGTGAGAGCGTCG
>JAFTIJ010000012.1 GCA_017456965.1 Clostridia bacterium | reverse complement strand
CAGACTTCTCCCCCGTAGACCGTACCGTGGAGATCGTCTGCAAAAGAGAATGCCGCTGGGATTATTTCGACAGCGACACCGAGTAACGCAAAAAAGCGGGCAACGCCCGCAGGAAGGTGCTCGCCTATCGTAGCTTTCCGCACCCCGTGGCGCGGCAAAACGGCGAGGTCCGGTTTGCCGTGCTTGTCTGCGCGGAAAGCTGAGATAGGCGAGCTGGGGGATGCGGGCACGGCCCGCTTTTTTAAAAGAAAACCGATCAACGCCGTCAGGATGATCGGCAACACAGCACCGACGGCAAATATAAACGAATCCATAAAAACTTCCTTTCCAAGCAATGCATGGCGTCAGCCGCCGCCCTTATATTGATGGGGTGTCACCCCAAAGCGCCTCCGAAACAGCGTAATGAAGCCCGAGTAATCCCGAAAGCCGACAAGCCGTGCGCTCTCCGTTACGCTCACACCATCCCGCAGATGCCGCTTGGCCTCGACGAGCTTCTTTTCCAAAAGAAACTGATACGGGCTCACGCCAACCTGCGTACGAAAGAGCTTATTAATATAAGAGACGCTGAAGTGCGTCCGCGACGCAAGATCCCCCACGGTATATAAACCCGCATACTCCGTGCGGATGATCTCTAATATCCTTTCCAATGCGGGACTGCGTTTCTCTGCGGCATACGGCAATCGTTCGTCGTCTGTACCGACGAGACAGAGTATGGCAAGCAATGCGCTCTTAGCATAGCATGCCGCAAAGAGACTTCGCTCCCGATATAGATCAAACGCCGTTTTCAGCATAGAGACGACCTCCTCCTGTCTCTTTAAACGGATCACATTCCCCGTGCCGAATCTGCGTTCGCGAAAGATACGGGTCAGCGCCTCTCCGTCGGGATATGAGCAAAACGCCGTGGGGATATTGATCTGATACCACTCCATCTCCTCCTCGTCACGCACGATACCGCAATGGAGCTCACCCGCACCGTACAGACGGATCTCCCCACCTGAGAGAAGATAGCTGTTCTCCTCCGCAAAGATCTGGAGCGCCCCTCGGATATGCACGGAGAGCTCGTAGTGATCGTGTGCGTGCGGCATACCGTTCCACGCAGACTGCTTCTGACACCCTCGCATATGAACAAGCGTCACGTGATAAAAATCATGCAGCTCCATACGGGTCTCCATCGTTCCCCCTCCTTTTCGATATTCCCATTATACCCGCTACACCGCGCCGTTGTCAAGCAAAAGAGTGACGGAATTCAAAGCTTTTCGATAAAGATCCGCAAGATTTTTCAAAAAACATGTGTTATAATGACACTATCAAGCATCAAAGGAGCGATGATTATGGAAACGAAAAACGACCTTCTCCGCATTGTGGAAAATATGGCGCGCTTCGACTACTGCGTAGAGGATAAGATCGCACGCGGAATCGAGGAGAACAGAAAGGGGCAGTTCCGTCTGCGCTTTCTGGATGATAAGGGCGAGGTCATCCGCGACGGCGTTCACGTTCGCGCGAGGCTGGTACGCCACGCCTTTCACTTCGGCGCGACGACCTTCTTCCTCGGGCAGATGGAGACCCCGGAGCAAAATGCCCTCTACGAGAAAAAATTCAAAAATCTCTTCAATTTTGCAGTCATCCCTCTCTATTGGGATACCCTTGAGCCCGAGCGCGGAATGCCTCGCTTTGCTAAGGACTCACCCTTCATCAGCCGTCGCCCGCCGCTCGACACCGCGGTGGAATTCTGCGAAAAAAACGGTCTTGACATGAAGGGACATTGCCTGATTTACAATTCCTTTCAACCCGATTGGCTCCCCAAGGACAATCGTGAGATCAAGATCGAGATCGACCGCCGCCTCTGTGAGCTTGCATCCCGCTACAAAAACAAATTCGTCGATGTAGACGTCATCAACGAAATGCTGACCATTTATAAAAACTGCTATAAGGGCAACGGCTGTCGCAATCTGCAGATCACGGACGAGCGCGATCACGAGAAATGGTGCTTCGATCTCTGCAAGCGTCACTTCCCCTTCTCTCGCCTTTATTGGAATGAGGGGGCACAGGAGTCCTTCGGTGAGCACTATCGCGGTTACCGCAGCTTTTATTATATGGCACTCCGCGAATGGCTCGACAAAGGCGCACCCATCGAGGGCATCGGTATGCAGTTCCACGCATTCTGGCCGCATTGGAAGAACGCACGGCTTTACGATGAGATCTCGCGCATCTGCAATCCGCTCCGTCAGCTTGACGTGCTGGATTGCTACGGTGAATTCGATCTCCCCATCAGCCTCTCCGAGGTATCTGTCCCATCTTGGCACGGAGACGGTGAGGACGAGGAGGCACAGGCCGAGATCGTCCGCCGCCTCTACCGTCTCTGGTTCAGCCACAAGGCGTGTGACTCTATCGTCTGGTGGAATTTTGCGGATGATACCGCTTTTCAGGGAGAAAATATTTACCACGCAGGGCTTATTCACCGTGATTGCAGCGAAAAGCCCGCGTATAAGGTGCTCGATGAGCTGATCAACCGCGAGTGGCGCACAGAGATAGATGCCGATGCAAGACACGGCGAGCTCCGCTTCGGCGGCTTCTTCGGTGACTACGAGATCGAGGCCGTTACCGCCGATGGCAAGCGCACCGTACAGTCCGTACGCCTTTATCGGGACACCACGGGATTTGACAACCGTCTTTGCGATTTCAGAAGAACGGACATCGTGATCGGCTGACCTTGATTATCCTTTTAAATAATGCTAAAACTGCGGCACCTGTTTTTTTGCAGGTGCCGCAGCTTTTTGCTATTTCATCAGTTCATCCGTCAGGCGAAGGATCTCGGGAGCGATCCGTTTTCTCTCATGCCTTAGCGTCAGGTTATAGATCGGATAGGCAAGACCCGTGAGGATCCCACCGACGATACCGATGAGGATGCCGAGAGGCATGGCGAGGCGCTTATACACGCCGAGGATCTCCGCCAGCTCCGACATCACGAGGCTCATGCCAAGCCCGAGGATCAGAACGCCGACGATACCAAAGATAAGCGCGATCGCCTGTGCCCTCTCGGTCGCTCCCGCATCCAATCGGCGCAGACGGTCCAGTTTGCTCTCCTGCGTTATCGCATATTTTTCCCTGATCCGTCGGATCTCCGCCTGTTCTCCCGCAGAATAGGTATAGTGAAATCCGCCGTTATTTTTGTTTTCCATAAATATTCTCCTTGCGTTGTTTTCCGTTGATTTCCTGCTTTACCCCCGCGCTCCCGCGCACGATCATATAGATCGCCATCGTAAGCACAAAAATCGAGACGGCAAGCCCTGTGGCGGCAAGCATGAGTCTGCGAAACGCCACCGTCTCGTTCTGTCCCCAGGTCGTGAGCATCGTGGACTCCAGCGTAAGCATGGAAACGCACGCCGCCGCAAGGCTGATCGCCTTGGATGCGGAGTATACCGGACTGTTATATTTGCGGTAGCGCAGAAGATTGACGATCGCCACGGCAAATGCTGCAAAGGTGTACGCCGCCATCGTAATGCTCGTGATCTCATGGTGATGAAAGGTACGGTTCCAATATACCATAAAAAATATCATCAAAGAAAGTGCCAGATTCATCACGAGAAATATCCATCCGCACGTGCGATACCGACGGTTCTCTGCCCGCATCTGCTCACCCGGTCGATATTTCCGCGTATGACGCACCAAGAAAAAGCGCATCACGGCAAGCGAAAAGTAGTAGCCCGCAAGAGAGCAAAACCAAAAGGTACGGTGATAGATCCCAAGTGCAAGCTGAAAGACGGCGTACGCCACGTTCCAAAACAGCGAACCGCAAAGCGACACGTTCATCCTCAGACGATCATCCTCACGCCAGCGGCGTACGTAACGATTCTCTTGCGAAAAGCCTTTACAAAACATGATTATCCTCGGCACTCTGAGACACCATACCGTCAGCGTATACATCGCGATCATATAGGACGCGATGGCAAGCGCCGCATCCGACGCAAGATACAAAAGCGAATACGTAAGGACCGCTACCGAGACAGGGAGCAACAGGAGCATTACGGCTATGTTCGGGAATAAAAGTGCCCTACCGAGCTTCTTCCGGTTCATCCGTTACCCTCCCGATCTTTACGGTAAATACCGTTCCGACACCCACCTCGCTCTCAACGTGGATCTCGCCCTGCATAATATCCACGACGCGCTTGACGAGTGCCAGACCAAGTCCGTTGCCCTGCGTCGCGTGCGAGGTATCGCCTTGATAAAACTTTTCAAAGATATGCTCTCCGATCTCGGGAGGTATGCCGCAACCCGTATCCTGTACCCGAACGAGCGCAAACGCCTCCTCGGCGACAAGCGTCAGCGTGACCCGCCCGCCATTCTCCGTAAACTTAAAGGCATTGGAAAAGAGATTATTCCATACAAGAGAGAGCAGCTCGCGGTCGGCAGACACGAGCACATTCTCCGAAAGCGCGGTATCAATGTCGATATTCCGCGCCTCCCACACGTTCTCAAATTGCAGGAGGCACTCGCAGAGCTGCTCTCCGAGATCGTAGGTCTCCGTTTTGGGATAGATCTGCTGATTTTCCAGACGGTTCAGCTTCAGGATATTTGTCATCATGTCGGAGAGCTTACGGGAGGCGTCCGTGATCGCACGCGCATACTCCATGCGTTTTTCGTCCGAGAGCACAGGCGTTTGCAGGAGCTTGCCGTAATTCTGCATGACGGCAAGCGGCGTTTTCATCTCATGCGATACGTTGGCAATAAAGTCGGTGCGAAGTGTCTCCACACTCGCAAGCTCCGACGCCATCGTGTTGAAGCAATCGATGATCTCGTTGTAATGGTCGTCGATCGAGAGACTGCTCAGCGGCGCAATACGCACACCGAAATCCCCCCTCACGATCTCCTTTGCGGCAGACACAATATGCTTCGTCGCCCTCTCCGTCGTCAGCTTCCTGCGCACCCTGTCGATGACCGCAAACAGCGTCGTGAGGAGCAACACATTGAGGAAGGTAAGCTTCGCCGCCATCTGCAGGTTATCGCCCGTCAGCTCGATTGCAAGCGTCTCGGCAAGGACCCTCACGAACAGCATCGTCGTACAGGTAACGAGAAATGCCACAAGCAGAAAGAAAATAAAATAATTGTAGATTCCCCGCAATATACTGCGAAAGAGGGAGGGACTTTTCACTTGATCACCGCCTTATAGCCGAGGCCGTGCACAGTCTGGATCTCAAAGGCGTCACACCCCGAGAGCTTTGCGCGAAGCTTGGTCATATACACGTCAACGGTGCGAGAGCCCGTCTGTGTATCCACATCCCAAAACTCATCCATTAACTGCGTGCGCGTAAACGTCTTTTTGGGATAGGACAAAAGCTTATAGAGCAGGTCAAACTCCCTCGCGGTCAGGGAGATCTCCTCTTCACCGAGCATCGCGGAGCGCTCGTCGGCATCCATCACGAAATTTCCAACGGTCAGGCGCTTACTCGATGCGATGCGCGCGCGACGCAAAAGTGCGCCGATGCGCAATAGCAGCTCGTCAAGATCCACGGGCTTTATCATATAATCGTCGATACCGATGCGAAAGCCTCTTTGCTTGGATGCAAAATCGTCACGCGCAGTCATAAAGAGGATCGGGATCTCACGATCGAGCGAGCGCACCGTCCTTGCAAACTCAAAGCCGTCGATTCCCTGCATCATAATATCCGATACGATCAGATCAAAGGTCGTCCGATACATCTCGTCGTAGGCCTCCTCTGCACCGAGGCACCCCGTTGCCTCGTAGCCGTTATGATTCAAAAAAGAGCAAACCGACCGATTCAGATCGCGATCGTCCTCAAGGACTAAAATTTTGAACATACAGAATCCTCCAAGGTCATTTTTCAAATGATATAAAATAATATTACCATAAAAATGTTAAGGTTTTGTTTCCGTTTCATTCTTTTTCAAAAAAATCTTTACGGATCGACATATCGGTGATATAATGGAAGCACCCCCTATACGGAAAACAACGCAGAAAGGTAACGCATATGGCAATCGAAAAAGCAAGAGAGTACTTAAAGAAATACGGAATGGAAAACGAGATCATGGAGTTTGACGTATCCTCCGCCACGGTAGAAAAGGCCGCCGCCGCCATCGGATGCAGCGAGCGGGAGATCGCAAAAACCCTCTCCTTCCTCATCGGCGAGAGAGCGATTCTGATCGTAGCGGCAGGTGATGCCAAGATCGACAACGCCAAATACAAGGCGGAATTTCATACAAAGGCAAAAATGATCCCCTTCGATCTCGTCGAGCCCATGGTCGGGCACGCTGTCGGCGGTGTCTGCCCCTTTGGAATTCACGACGGCGTTACGGTCTATCTGGACGTATCGTTGCGTGATCTCAAGACCGTCTATCCCGCCTGCGGAAGCGCAAACAGCGCCATCCGCCTGACCCCCGCGCAGTTGGAGCGCATCACGTGCCACGAAAAGTGGATCGACGTCTGCAGGAGTATCGCCTGAAATATCAAAAGCCGAGAGATGCGTGACCGTCTCCCGGCTTTTTGAAATGCAAAGCTTCCCTTCACATACCCGTCTGATCCTTCATGATGCGATCGCTGAGTGCGAGGATCTCGGGAGCAAACTTCTGCTTGCGGGCGTCCAGCATTTTTTTATAGATCGGATAGTTTGCAAGGACCATGGCAAGACCCGCGACGCCGATCACGACACCGGGGATCAGGGCACTCGCCAGACCAAGCACGCCGCCGATCTCCGTCATCACAAGACTCATGCCCGCACCCATGACGATAGCGCCTGCACTGCCGAAGCTGTAGGCAAATACGTTTGCCGGGTGCTTCACCTTCGCGTCAAGCGCGCGGAGCTCGTCGAGTGCCGTCATATCCTTCTCCATATACTGCGTACGGATCTTCTGTGCCATAAACTGCTGATCATTATGATTCATTATCAATACCTCGTTTTTTCATATTTTACGGTGACAGTATAACGTTCGGTTGTTGTTGATTTCTTTACGAAATGTTTGTGTTTTGTTAATTCCGATTTTATTTCAGAATTTTGACGGCGAAACAAGAGAACGGCCGTGATGGGAAGACCTCACCACGACCGTTCTCTTTTAGGATTTTATTATCGCATTGCTCTGAGTATGGCTTTCTCAGACAAGCGGAAGGATAGCTTTTTCAGATATTTTTTGAGCATCGCCATGCCAAAGTACAGGATGGCGGCGCTTGCGATCGCAAGCCAGAATACGGGGGTCATGAGTATATCAAGCATGGTGTACCTCCTTTGATCGGTTTAAGATTTGCGCGTCATCACATGGGATTCCTCCGTCGGCGTATATTTTTTCACACCGAAAACGAAGTACAGAATATGGAAGATCCATACACAGAAAAGTATATTGCACGGGATAAAGATCTCGCGGGACAGCATTACGATAAAGCCCACGCTCATTAAAAGCGTTACGGTAATCATCACGCGGAGCTTGGTCGCCCACGTCATGCCGCGCCCCTTCACGTAACTCTCAAGATTTTGCCGGTACAGCTTGGTATTCACAAACCACGTGTGTAATCTCTCCGAGCTTTTTGCAAAGCCGACCGTCGCAAGCAAAAGGAACGGGAATACGGGGAGCATCGGCAGTACCGCACCGACTGCGCCGATCCCAAAACCGACAAGACCAAGGGCGAGCCAGAGTATCTTTTTTATTTTCATTGTTTTTCTCCAATCGTTTTTTCGTTTCTCGCCAATGGTTAGCGTCAACTAACTATCGGACTTTTGAATAGTGGATACGCTCTTTTGGAGTTAGTATCCACTAACACTTTGATTGTAGCACAAAAATCGCGATTTGTCAATCCGATCGGAAAAACTTTTTTCAGAAATTTATTCCTCGCCAAAGAACATACGGATCGCACCGATACCGCCGCTTACGTCAATTTTGTTCTGACCATGACCGCGGACAACGGAACCCGAAACGCTCTCACCGTCGACCGTGATACCGCCAAGGCCCTTTTCGATATCAACGGTATAATCCTCCTCACCGCCGATCAGCGTGATCTCCGTCTCACCGATACCAAGCTCAAGATCACTGCGACCGAGGAGCGCACTCGTCAGGATAAGCTCTCCGACACCCATCTCAAGATCAAGACCGTGCAGTTCCCCTCCCGATACCGTGAGCCGCCCCGCACCGCCCACGATCTCGGCGCTCTCAGATGCATTCAGCGTATCCACACGGACATCCCCCGCACCGAAAACGAGCTTCAGACGGCTTGCCGACAGTACGTCGACCGTCACCACGCCCGCCCCCGTTTCGATCGACGCCTTTTCAAACACAGTACCCTCGGGTACGCAAAGCACGAGCACAGCATCGTGATACGACTTGGCAAACGAGGTATCCTCCTCGATGATCAGCGTGCCGTCCTTTTCCTTTACGCGCAGGTCACGCAAATTGCTCTCTACGGAAAACGCCTCTCCCTGTCGGATGGTGAGCGCGGCCGCGCCGATACGGATATCAAGCGCTGTGATCTCATCGGAAATCTCGTAGACACGGGTCTCCTCCGCCACGGCATCCCGATCGATCAGCATGTCGATCAGTCCGACTGCGCGCAGTAACCCGCTGACAATACCGAGCGCCAGCAAAACGGCAAACGCCATCGACGCATATTTGATCGCTTTCTGTAACGAAGTCATTTGATATCAACACCTCCGAACATACAGATACCGCTGACATAAAGCGTCGGCGCATCCTGACGCACCTGCGTCTTATTGGAAACGCCCCCGAAAATACAGTTGGCATTCACTTTGACGTTGATGTGATCGGGCACCAGAATATCAATGCCGCCAAAGATCGCAGATACCCGGATCGCACAGTCCTTTTCGATCACAGCGTGCTTCAGGTCGCACTTCACACCGCCGAAGGCGGCCGTCAGATCCGCGCCCTCAAATATCTCGCCGTCCAATCTCAGATCGCAACCCGAAAAGGTCGCACATCCGACCACGGGCTCACGCCCCTCCGCCTTCATCTTATCGAGCATCTCGTTCGTCTTACTGGCAGGCACCGCCGACAGGATCATTTTCACACCCACGACGATGATCGCGACGGGGATCAGAAGCTTCCAAAGCATCGAGAAGCTCAAAACGTCTTGACAACAAAGAAGGAGTGCGATACCGAGACAAAGCCCGAACACGTTTCCCGTTTTCTCACGCTCGGTAAATAAGCCGATTGCGCATGGAATGATGATAAAAAGCGTCCACCATCCGTCGAAAAACAAGTCGAAGTCCCAAATGCCCAGCGCCTTCAGTCCAAAAAGCACGCCTGCGCCGATCAGAAGGATGCCCCAAACCATATTACTGATTTTTTTCATTGTCTATTTCCTCTTTCGTCATAGATTTTATATGCGAGCGTACGATAACGATCGCATCATAATCATCTTTTTTATACCACCAAAAGGAAGTTTTGTCAATAACGCTCAAAAAATTTCAATCCTGTATCACCAAAAATATCCTTAATATAATTATTTATCCGACACACAAATCCTCGCTCAAGGTGTCTTTCGACGCCACCAAGCGAGGATTTTGGATGATTCAGATTTTCATTTTACTGCTCGATATCGGGAATGCCGTCCATGTCCCGATCTTCCAGAGAAAACGGGTTGATGTCTGTGCTATTTGTAACAATATCCTCACTTTCAAACGTGATGATCTCAAGCTCCGCCTTAGTGAAAGTCTCTCTCATGTCTCTTGTCTCCTTTGTATTTTATGAATTACGCGCCGATGTAGGAAACGGCGGTCTGATTGTAACGGTAGAGTGCCTTGATCAAGGTCTTCAGTTCATCCGAGTTCACGCCCTCGGCGGCACTCAGAACGCTGTAGCCGTAGGAAAATACCGTGCAGGTAAAGCTACCCTCGGTCACACCGTCCGTGACCTTGACCACGAACTGATCTGCAAGCTCGTGCGCCTTGATATTGGGAATGGCGATCACCCAATATTTTCCGAATTGAGTCTGCGTGACCGCTTCTTCACCGACAAAGAAATCCAGCGACGCACCGTCAACGCCCGCCGCGGGCTCAAAGTAGATCTTCAGCGTGGTCTCGGACTCCAGAACGAGGTTGGCGCCGTAGAAGGTTCCGAGTCCGGGGATCTCCATACCGCTTGCCTTGTGGGCGGAAATATCCGATGCACTGACGGACGATACGTCCTTCTCGCTCTCGGTCATCAGCGTGCCGACGTCGTTTGCGAGCTCCGTTACGTTATATCCAAAATTCAACTGGGCGTATGCGCCGTAGTTGAGCATGGCCTTTACCATCGCGATATCCTCTGCCGTATAAAGTTCGTTCTCGTTTGCGAGGATCACCTTGGCGTAATCTCTGATGCTGTAGTTAAATGCTTCACTGCTGTATTCGTCCATGATCACCTGCGCCGTCACGGTATCGGACATCTGCTTGGCGTATACGTGATAGGTAAAGCCGTAATACACGTTTTCATCGACGGTCTTCATCACGCCCTCACTTACGGGGACGTCCGTCGTTTTACCGCCGAGTGTAAAGCGGACGACTGCGGTATCGCTCGCAAGGAGTGCATCGTCCATCTCGAAGTAGAAGTGGATGCCGATCGTACCGTCAAGCGTGATCGTCGTACCCCTAAGATATGCGGCAGGGGGCGCCTCATAGTCGGCATCTGCCAGCGTCAGATCGCTCTCATCCCACGTCGAGAGCGTCGTGCTGTCGTATGCGAAATGAACCGTCTGGCTCAGGATCTGATAGGAGTAGCCCGATGCAAGCGAGCCGCTCGTTCCGCCGACAAGGAAGAGGGCGTCGGGCGCACCGATGGTTCCCTCATCACAGTTGGTAACGTCGACCAGATAGTTACTGCCTTCAAGCGAAACGACGTTCCACATATGAGCGCCTGCGCCCGTAGCTCCCGTCATCGCACCGGTAACGATTCTGGAATCCAGACCGTCGAGATCGCAAAGGTACTGAAATGCCTTGGCGTAGCCCTCGCAGACGACATCAGTCTCCGCGTCGCCGTCAAAGACGTAGATCAGCTGCCAGGGGTCACCGTAGCCGCCCGTATAGTCGTCGCTGACGGCGTTATGGTTATAGGAAACCAGATCACAGATCTCGTTCTTATAGCCGAGGAGCTTTTCATAATCGGACTTGCCTGCGTTGGCTGCAACGATCTCAGCGGCGTTCGTCTTTGCCGTAGCGACCTTACCAACGTCGGAGGTCACCGTCTCCTCATTGCCGCCACGGTAGCCCTGTGCCACCGTAAAGATAAACGTAGCGCTTGCAACAGATACGTCCGTATAAACGTTCTGCACACCGTCATTATAACCACTATAGCTCAACTGACAGCCCGAGCGTACGCCACCCTCGACCTTATCAAACCAATACAGGTCAAACGGGCAATCGCAGAGCAGTGCCGACAGGATATTATTCATGTCGTACTGGGACGCAAAGACCGCGCCGACGGCATTTCCGTCCATGATATCAAGACCGATGGTGTTATCGGCAGACCATGTGGTCGTCAGCCCTTCGAGATCGGTCAGAACAAAGCGCGTGGTGCCACCGTTCTCGGCAACCTGCTCGATCGCCGCCTTCAAACCGTCGTAGATGATGCGCTCGGCCGCGCTCAGCCCCTCTGCGGCGGCGGTACCGAAGACCGACCACTCGCTGTCATAGAGCTTCTGCTCCACGTACATAGCAAAGAGCTCGTCGTTGTCGGGCAGATCCGTCTCTACTGTGACCGGCTCGTTTGTAACGGCGGCATACTCGCCGCTCTGTGCGTCGTCTGCCTCTGCGGCAACCACGTTCCCCGTCATAACGGACAGGAGCATAGCGAGGGCCATCAGACATGTCATCAGTTTCTTCAGATTCAATTTCATGTGTGCCTCCTAAAAAAGTTTTTACATATAAGATATTACGCGCCAAGTAGCGTGATGAATTCAGGGGGATGCAAAAAGCCATCCGTGCGGATGGCTTCAATGTCATCTCAAAGACTGGAAATGCCGTGACTATTGACCAGACCGTCGATTTTCTTACCTGCCTTGCACATGGGGCAATCGTGAGCGGAGTGGCTCTCGTAGTCGGGGAGATCGCTCTTGCTGTAGATACTGCGTACGGGGAAGCCCTCACACTCCTCAACGCAAGCAAAGATCGAGCAGACGCCGACGGGCATACCGTTATAGTAACGGATCGCCTCGATCGCAGACTGCGCGGTATAACCGGTAGCAACCGAAGCCGCCAGCACCAGAACGTGCTTGCCGACGATCATGGGAGCGGTATTGTCGCGGAAGATCATCTGACTGCCGCTGATATACTCGGGCGTAACCACGTAGATGGTACGATGTGCATTCATATTCACGTAGCCTGCGCGGGTCAGCTCGTTTGCCATACAAGCACCCATCACCTCCGTGCCGTCAAGGCAAATGATCGTATCAATGATCTGAGAGGGCGGGATCTTGCTGCACAGCAGCTGTGCGCCCGCACGCGCCTCAGAGAGACGATGCTTGGACATGGTGAAGTCGATGTAGTAGTTCAGATGGCTGTGGCTGGTAGCAAAATGCCCCATTGCCACACGCAGGGGAAAGTTGTTGTGCTTGCGGGGGATCTCGATCAATTTAATTGCCATAATACAAACTCCTGCTTGAGGACACCCTGCACGGTATCTTCGCAGGGTATGCCTTTATTTTTTGCTATTGGGAATATTTACAATGTTATTATAGCACACGGAAAATAAAAAGTCAAGTAGTACAGAAAACGGTATTGATATTTACTGCTTGACTGTGCACTTTTTTTCGGGTATAATAAAGTCAAAGCATCAACCGCCCTCCAAAAAGGAACGGTCGCGGTCAAAAGGAGAAGTAACATGAAGAAGGAACCACGCCGATACTGTTATGAAACGCATCTGCACACATCCCCCGTCAGCAAATGCGCACGTGCCACGGTCCGCGAGACGCTGGCGGCTTACGCGGCGCTCGGATACGACGGCGTCTTTATCACCAACCACTTTCTGGACGGGAACATCAATATCGACCGTTCCCTGCCCTACGAGGAGCGCGTCCGATTTTATTTCTCCGATTACAAGGAGGGGGTGCGCCTCGGAGAGGAGCTCGGCATCCGTGTCTTTTGCGGTGTGGAGATGTCGTACGGCGGCACGGATTTTCTCGTATACGGTCTTACCGAGGCGTGGTATCTTGCGCACCCCGAGATCGAGGCGATGAAGCGCTCCGATCTGCTCACGCTCCTTGCCGAGGCGGGGGCGCTGATCATTCAGGCGCATCCGTTCCGCGAGGCGGCATATATCGACCACATCCGCCTTTTCCCGCGTCACGTTCACGGTGTCGAGACCTATAACGCCTGCCGCACGCCGCTTGAAAACGAGATGGCGGAGATCTATGCGCGCTATTACGCTCTCCCCGCCTTCTCGGGCTCGGACAATCATCGGGCGGGTGCACAACCCAAGCTCGGCGGTATGTCCTCACCGACACCGATTGCAGACGAGCGGGATTTCATCGACCGCTTCCGCAAGGGCGAGCTGAGTCTGATCAAAAGAGAAAACGAAACGATCAAGCAATAAAGGAGGGCTTTTCAATGAATATAACGGTAATTGACGGACAAGGCGGTCAGCTTGGCGCGCAGCTTGTCAAAGAGATACTCTTGCGGTTTCCGAGTGCCCGATTGACCGCGATCGGCACCAACACCATCGCAACCGCCTCTATGCTGAAAGCGGGCGCGAAATATGCGGCGACGGGCGAGAACGCCGTCATCGTCTCCTGTCGACGGGCAGACGTGATCATCGGCCCCATCGGGATCGTGATCACCGATGCATTGCTCGGTGAGATCACGGAGGCAATGGCCGCCGCAGTCGGCAGAGCGGACGCCGTACGCATCCTGATCCCCATGAACCGATGCGACAATCTGATTGCAGGCATCTCCGATCTGAATACAAAGGCTTTGATCGACGACGCGATCGCAAAGCTCGGAGATATCGTAGCGTCCGACCGCCGATAACGTTCTGCTCAACATATATAAAATAATTTCAAAGGCAGGACAAGGCTATTGACAAAACGGTGCGTCCGTGATAAAATATGGTCGGTAATCAGAAGATTGCCACGGAGGCTGAAGCTTCACTTTTTAAAATATTTTTACAAACGATCGATGTCATGAAGGCGTCATTACCCACAAAAGGGGGTAATGGCGCCTTTTTTCGGCTCAAGAAAGGAATCCTTATGAAAACGAACAGAAGCTTACTGAAAATGACGCTTGCCGCGCTCTTCCTTGCTCTTGCATACGTTCTGCCCTTTCTGACAGGGCAAATTCCCGAAATCGGATCCATGCTGTGCCCCATGCATATTCCCGTACTGCTCTGCGGATTCGTCTGCGGGGGATCTTGGGGGCTTGCCGTCGGACTGATCGCACCGCTTTTCCGCTCGCTTACGCTTGGAGCGCCCGTCCTTTTCCCGAGGGCTGTCTGCATGGCGTTCGAGCTTGCCGCCTACGGCGGTATCGCAGGCCTGCTCTATAAGCATCTCCCGAAAAAGAAGCCGTATATTTACTGTGCGCTCATCATTGCCATGCTCGTCGGCAGAGTGATCTGGGGACTCTCCATGATGATCTGCATGGGCATAGACGGCGGCACCTTTACCTTTGCGGCTTTCATAGCGGGTGCTCTGACGAATGCAATCCCGGGAATCATCATCCAGATCGCTCTGATCCCCGTAGTCGTCATGCTGCTTGACAGAGGAAAAAAGTCAGCAAACCGATAAATAGCGGGCCGTGCCCGCACCCCCCAGCTCGCCTATCTCAGCTTTCCGCATCATCGAGCACGGCATAACGGCGAGATCTGTTTGGCGCAATTTCCTATAGGCTAAAAAAGCGGCTAACGCCACATCAACACCCCTACCCCTCAATCATGAGGGGTTGAGGGTGCTTTTCTTTTGTGATATAATTGTAATATGACGATCATACAACACATTTTTCAAGACCATTTT